>NZ_FOJJ01000012.1:0-300000 GCF_900111775.1 Desulfuromonas acetexigens
ACATCGCTGCGTCGCAGCATCTGCGCCTGCCGGTAGAGCGGCAAGTGATCGGCGTACTTGGCCGTTAAAATCGAGGCCAGCAGACTTTCATCCGCCGGACAACGAGCGATGACGCTGTCGGGCAGCGCCGCCGTCAGGATCCCCTGATCGGGGTCTTTGCGGGAGGCGTACTTGGGGCGGACATATTCGATGACAAAGAACTGCTCTGCCTTGCGGGCCAGCTTGCGGGTAATCTCCTCGCCGATGCGAACCAGCGGTTCGCCCGTCTCCGCACAGATCTTCTCGTCTTCGGGCAAATCGAGAAGCCGGCGCTCGACGGGCAGATCGTCGGGATAGGAGATCGTGTCGTTGCCCCGGTTCTTAGCGGATTTGTGCCGCTGGTAGCGGATCTCCTCCGTCGCTGCGGCAACGGGATCTGCCGCCACCTCGGCTTCGGCGAAGGGCAGACTCTGCTGCCCGAGATCGGCGACGATCCGCTCACTTTTGGCGCCAAACAGCTGCTTCTTCAACCAGGATAACTGCTCTTGCAGCAGGGCAATCTGCGCGCTTTGCTGCTCGATCAATTGCGCCTGCCGGCGAACCAGATCCTGCAGATCAGCTGTGGGCTTTGACGAGGTTAACATGCCGGAAATATAGCATGTTTGCCCCTGTTTTCGAAGCCAAAAGCGCCCACCTTATAAGGAAAAACGCCGGCTTAAGCGCTTCGGCACAATCCCTTCCAAAAGCAGGACAAACTGCTGTCGGGTCAGCTCCCGGCGGCCGGGAAAACAATCCGGAAAAGTGCCCTGCTCCAGCCGCTTGTACCAGATGGCGAACCCGTCGCCCTCCCAGGCCAGGATCTTGATCAGATTCCGGCGGCGGTTGAGAAACAGAAACAGCGAGCCGGTCAGAAGCTTTCCGGGGAAAGCGGCCTCGACCAGGGCGCTCAGCCCTTCGAAGCTCTTGCGCATGTCGACCGCCTGGTCGTACAACAGAATCGGCTGACAGCCCGTGGGATGCACCCGTCACACCGCTCGCAAAACCGACAGCACATCCCGCAGCAGCTCACGATCGAAGCCGCGCTCGATATGCAGGGTCATGCCGTTGCAGGAAAGAAGCAGTGACGAAGTCCCGAGGGTCAGCTCGACAAAGCGACCTGCCTTTTCCTGTTTCGGCTCCAGGCGCTTGCGCCAGTAGATGAAGCGATAGTAGCTTTCTTCATGCTGCCGGCACCAGGCGGCGATGCTCTGGCCGCTCTCCCGCCAAGCGGTAATTTTATCTGTCCATTCCTGCTTCAGGTCCGGCATCGGACAACCTCCTTGGGAGAAATACCATGGAGGCCAGCTTAGCCGACGCCTGCAGGCTCAACAAGATGGCTACGGTTGACGCTTACGCATGAAGAGTTCCAGCCGGTGGATCGCCTCGCTCTTCGAACAGATCGTCCCCGCCCCCTTCGATGACGAGGACTTCCCCTTCGAGGAGGGGGTGCACCCCCTCAAATTCGGCGTCACCCTCTACCTGCTGCGCCTGCCCACCGCCGAAACGGATGCCGACTGAAGAAAAACGGCCGTTTGAGGCCTTGACCGCATGCGGGCGTTTTCATCCGTCTGCCAAATTTTCCGCTAACTTGTCTTTTCAACCTCTCTCCCCGCAGGAGAGGGGCATGGGGGAGGGCGAACAACGGTGGCAGATGTGTAGGTTTGATTGGAAAATCTCAACCAGACAAAGGGCGGTTGGCGGCGTTTAAAAACGTCGGGTTAGCCCTGTGGGGCTAACCCGATCTACTTTTCTCTGCCGACAATATCCGTGGCCGCTTCGAAAAATTCCCGGGCGGATTTGACCGCATTGGCGGCGTCGGCAGCATCGATTTCGACCAGTTCCCGATAGTCGGCCGTCTGCCGCAACGTGAAGAGTTGGTGCAATAGGCGGGAAAAACGGGTGTCCATTCGCCCGGACTTGATCACCTCGCGATCGAAAACGGAAATCACTCCGGCATGTTTGGAGGTTTTGCAGTCGATTTCAAGACCAAGAAAGAGGGCGAGGGCGGTGTAAAACATGGCGTAATAGGCCCGGTTGACGAGGGTGCGGCTGGAGTAACCATCGGCCAGCATTTTCTCGGCTTCGAGCAGCGTCTCTTCCGCCTGACCGAGGCGGTAACGAAATAAGGTTTCCCGGTCGGTCATATCCGGAGTCCTTCCTCGGCAATAGCCTTGAGGACGGGAGAAGCGCGTAAGGGTGATTTTTCCACCTCGTAACGGCTGAACACCAGCGGGGCAATCACCACCTCGCGCTGGAAGCCGATCTCCCAGGCCACCTCGGAAATCCGCGCTTCAAGAGCCTTGTCGACCACCTCGAATTCAACAAAAACGTCCATGTCCGAGTCGCTGCCCGCGTCTCCCCGGGCGCGCGAGCCGAAGACCCGAAAGTCGAGCAGCGGAGCCAGGCGGGCCAGGCGCTCTTTCAGTTCCCGGGCGGTTTGCAGGTCGCTTTGGGTTAAAGGCATGGTTCTTTTTGCTCCTGCGGAATGAACGGGTTGCCGATAGGATTCTTTGTATTCGGTTTGAAACAGATGCTTTCAGTTAACCATCGATACTGCGAGAGATCAAGTAAAGATAAAGAGTTACAGCTGGTGGTTGATCCGGCCTGCACAGGCGTTCCGGGTCAGGCTTCCAAGTTGACAAGATGGTCAAAGTATCCAACATGAAATGTAAATGACGGTCACCTCATCCCCCTAACTCTTCTTCTCCCTCTCCCAACCCGTCGTTAAAGCTTCCGTTCAGGCCGTGGGCGGCCGGTTGCGCACGGCTTCGTTTCCTTCCCGTACCCAGAGATAGACGCTGCTGCCGTGGATGGCTGCGAAGCCCGTGGGTGGCGGCAGGTCCGGTTGCAGGGCCTGGATCTGGATGAAATCCTTAGTTTTCGCCTGTTTGGCCGTTTCCAGTTCCCAGCCGACCCAGGGGGAGGCGGCGCTGTGCCGGGACCAGAAGAGCATGAAGAGTTCCTGCCGGTGGATCGCCTCGGCCAGGGCGGGTTTCCATGCTTCCCCCTGGTGCAGGTCAATGCAGTCGAGGAAAAATTCGAGCCCGGCATGTCTGGTCAGGGCGTCGACCCGGTCGAGGACCCGGGAGCGGTCGCGGGAGGAATAGGAGGCGAAGGCGGTACGCGCCGGCGTCACCGCCGGAGTACGACGAATCTCGGCTTTGGCCGTGGCGCCGATTTCCAGGTCGAGACGCAGCCGGGCCACCACCGTCTCTTCGATGAGGACGTCGAATTTGAGGACGACGGTCTCCTCCAAAGCCTCCTTGGGGACTTCCACATCAAAGGGGACGAGGTTGCGGCCGCCCCGCCAGACGAACTCCTGCTCCGGCGGATCGATGCTCAGGCCGCGACCGCGCAGGCGCACCACGACCCGGGTGCCCTGAAGCCAGCGGCAACTCGCCAGCCCCAGGTGGGTTTCGCCGCGCGGGCTGCTTTTCGCCAACAGACGGCGCACCTCTTCTTCCTGTTCCGGAACATAGGCGGTGAAAGAGGCGGTGAATTCGCTCCCCGGCCTGACCGCCGTCGGCGCCGCCGCGCCGAGCCGGACTTCCTCCGGCTCGCTCTTTTCAGGAGCGGCCGTCGCCAGTGGCGCCGAACCCGTCCACAGCTCCGGCCCTTCCTCGTCCGCGCTTGGCGGCGCGCACGCCGGCTCGTCTACGGAGGGAGGGGCGGCCATGGCCTCTTCATCGGCGTCGGCCATTTTCGGCCGTTCCCGGGCGGACGGCCGGGCCGGAGCTCGAAAGCGCGCCAGGAATTTGGAGCGCTTCTTGGGCGGCGGGCCGCCGCCGCAGACCGGCCCGAGCAGCCGGGCGAAGAGCCGTTTAAGATCCGTCTCCCAGTGTTCTTCCGTCAACTCCAGCACGCCGTGCCGGGTCAGCTCCCGCAGTTCCTCGGGCAGTTGTCCGGCCTCCGGCAGAACCGCGCCGTCGACCAGTAACGGCAGCACGCGCGTCCCTCGATGCAGGACCTCGGCCAGCCGCCGGATCTTCGGCGTCATCGGCTCGCCCAGAGCTCGCGCCCCCTCCGGGCCGATGACCAGCAGCAGCCAGCCCTCCGCTCCCGGCGGCGGTTCCCCGCCGTCGTCGACCTGATCCTCCCCCAGGCGTTGTCGCAGGCGGCGGAGGATTTCCTCCCCCACCGCTTGTTCCCCGGCCGACAGCCATAAGACCTGGATGTGCGCCATCGTCGCCTCCTTTTCAGCCCAGAGAGAGCTTGAGCTTGTCCCGCAGCTCCAGCAGCGCCCGGCGGGTCTCGGCCTGGGCCTCGCCGTCGAGGAGGGCGATGATGAAATCGACATGCTCGATCACCGAACGCAGTTCCTTGGGGGTGGCGCCGCGCCGGAAGACGCGGAGATAGCCCTCGGCGACGGCCTCGCGATGGGCGGCGAGATCGCCGGCGGCGAGATGGCGGGTGAGCAGGCATTCGGTGCGGACGATGCCGTTCCAGAAATCGGGTTCGCGGTCGTCCCGTTCGTCGGCGATCTGTTCCACCTCCTTCAACCAGGTGCCCAGGGGGGCGCGGGCCTTGCGGGACTTCTTGCGCAGGTCGGCGAGATGCAGGCCGACCAGCCAGTTGAGCAGGGGATAGGGGTCGACGGCGCCGGTCTTCTGCCGCGCAAGTTCGTGGGCCTGGCGGTAGTAGTCGATCATCGCCGCCAGCGCCTCGTCCCGTTCCGCCCCCTCGGCGAGCATGGCCAGGCGCTTGCAGGCGCTGCCCATGAGACTCAGGCGCTCGCCGGTGATGCCGAGTTGCAGCAGCAGTTCCAGCCGACGCCGTCCGTCGCGGATCGCTTCCGCCGCCGCGGCAGTTCCCCCTTTGCCGGAATCGCCGGCGAGGCTCGCCCCCCAGCGAATCTGCAGATTGGCCAGCTGCTCGACGGCTTTCACCGAGAGCTCCGCCGGGTCGGCGCTCAGCGCCGCCTGGTAATGGCCGATCGCCGCCGCGAAGTCGTCGAGCTGACCGTAGGCCCGGCCCAGGGCGGAGCGCACCGCCGCCATCGACAACCAGGGGGCGGAGAGCCGTTCCTCGATGGCGCGCACCCGCGCCTTCAGCCCGGCGACGGCCTCCGGCGCCGCCGCGTAGGCATCGCCGGCGAGGTTTTCCAGATCGCTGATGACTTCGGCCACGGCGTGATAGGTGCCGACGCGGGTTTCCGTCTCGATCAGCCCTTCCCGGGGGACCAGGGTGTAGTCGGGGTCGCCGTAGCACTGATAGGCGCCCCAGCTGTTGACCGCCGGATATTCCTCGTAGATCCGCCGCCGGGCGGCGAGGACGGCGCGGCCGAACATACAGCCGGCGAGCATGCGCTGATAGAACTCCCGGGCGAAGAGGGCGGCGGCGGCGTCATCCACCGCCCAGCCCGCCGCCACCACCGCCCGCACGCCCATGCGGATGAGCTGGGTAGCGAGGTTGGCCGCCAGCTTATGTGGGTGGGCGAAGGTGAAGTCCGGGGCCTTCCCCTCTTCAATCCGTCCCAGATGGCAGCAGTTGATGAAGACCAGCTCCGGCACCTGACGCATCTGCCCGACCTCGGTGGGGGTCAGGAAGAGACCGGGGCCGAGGACCATGCCCGAGACCCGGCCGCCGCCGGCGCCGGGGATGGTAGAGGGCACGGGATAGTCGTAGACGCCGTGCCCGGCCAGATGCACCACCCGGTAGCCCTCGGCGAAGAGCGCCTTGATGACGCTGTCGGGGTCCGCCTCCTTGCCGATGCGGGCGATGACCTTGAATTCCTGGGCGGCCAGGGTTTCCACCACCGCCTTCGCTTCCTGCTGGGCGCCGGGGAGTTCGACCTGGTCGCTGGGCGGGTCGCCGACCACCAGGGCGATCTTGCCCGTGCTCATGTTGGGATTTTCCCGGTAGCTCTCCGTTTCCAGCTGGCGGATGATGCCGGCTTCGACCGCCAGGGGACGATCGCGATCCTGCATGAGTTCCCAGGGATAGCGGGCGGCGGCCTCGTTCAGCACCAGCACCAGATTCTGCCGGTCCGGCGTCTGCTCCTTGAGGCGGTTGGGGATGAGCAGTTCGAAGAGGGTGGTCGACAGCTGCCGGTCGCTGCCGGTGCGGGTGATGGCCTGCTCGACGAAGCGGTCGACCAAGGCGCGCTGGGTCGCTTGCAGGGAGACTTCGGCGCGGGCGCGGTCGGTGAGGGTGTTGAAGCGCAGGGCGCCGTCGGCTTCGGCGAGGATCTGCAAACGTCGCCACCAGCCTGGGGTTTCGGAGAAAGTCGGCCGCCGTCGCCCGCCAGGGACCGTGCCGATGCGCTCCTCGACGGTGAACTGGTCGTCCAGGTCCGGTTCGGTGACGGCTTGGGCGATGGCGCGGGCGGTTTGGATGGCGAGATCCTCGTAGAGCTCGATGAATTCCAGCTCGTCGATGAGCACCCGGTTGGCGTAGCGGGATTCGACCAGCACCCGATTGGCCTGGGCCAGGCCGCGCAGGATCGCCGCTACCGAATCCTGGACGCTCAGGCCGCCGGCACCGGTGCCGATGAGCAGGGTGGTCAGGGTCGCCGAGCGGCGTCCTTTGGGGTCCGCATTCCCTTCCATGCCGGCGCAGTCGGCGAGGGCGGCGGCGTACATCAACGCCGCCTTGGCGAAACAGGCGGTGAGCTTGCCGGAACTGAGCTCGCCGGCCTTGCCGAGGCCGACGACGATCGCTCCGCCGGGTTTGCCGCCGGGGTTGAGGAAGACCTCGGCGGTCTCCGCCGGGCCCGGATAGAGGCCGAGGCGATGGCGGGCGCGCAGGCGGCCGTCGAGCACCCGGTCGAGATAATCCTCGGCGCTGATGATGGTATCCCCCTGATAATGGCCGACCGCCACCGGATGGCGGGCGTAACGCAGGTTGCCGTGCCGAGCGGTGACGCGGATGCGGTGGCTCTCGGTTTTTTGCGGTTTATGGCGCAGGGCGCCGAGGGCGGCGGCGATGAGTTCCTGGCTGTCGGGATGGATCGTCAGTTCCTCGTCGGGGAGGACGAAGCGTTCCTCGGCGCCGCGCAGGGTGACCGGCGGCGTCTGCGGCAGGCGCCCGGTGTGGCCGCTTTGCAGCAGTTCGAGCAGGGCTGGGAAGGAGGGGGCGTGATCGGCCAGATTGCCGTGCTCGGCGGGCAGATACCAGACCGGCAGGCCCGCCGGAATTCCCGTCGCCCAGGGCACCCGGCCGTCCCCCCGGGCGCTGGCGAGGATGGTGATTTTCCCCTTCCCCTCCTGGCCGTCGAGGCGCAGCCCCACCGGCGTGGCCGGGGCCTGACCGGCGACGTAGAGCATGCGCCGGGGATCGGTCGGACTCTTGTCGAGGAGTTCGCGACAGGCGCGGGCGGCGGCCAGGGCGGCGGCGTCGGGCGGCACCCAGCCCTCGTTGTCGACGGCGCGCAGCTCCTGCCAGGTTTCCCGGGCGAAGAAATCCCGCTCCGCCGTCGCCGGCAGCATTTCCAGCACCCCGGGGAAGGCGGCGATAATCTTCAGCAACTCCTTCTGCGAATGGCGGAAATCGAGAAGCGCCAGTTGGCGAACGATCTTCTCCCGGCCGAGGAGCAGTCGGGGGATGACGTAGGAGCCGCCGTTGGGGGTGCCGAGCATGATCAAGCGGCCGCCGGGGTGGCGGGTCAGGCGCTCCCAGAGCTCCGGCCGCTCGGCGATCAGCACCCGCGCCACCAGCCCGCCCATGGAATGGGCGAGGAGTCGCACCGGCTGGTTCTGGGTTTCGGCTCGGTCGAGGGCGGCGGCGACCGCGTCGGCCAGGCGACGGGCTTCCTGAAGGATCGAGCGGCGCCAGTCGAAGGGGAAGGGGATGACCTCGTGGGAGGCCTGCAGATACTCGATGAGGTCGAGATAGGCCATGCCCACCGGCGCCTCGGCCACCACTCCGGAAGCGCCGATGGCCAGCTTGCGGAAGCCGCCGGCGGCGATATCAAGCGGGTCGAGCCAGATCCGGTCGCCGTCCACCGCCAGATGACTGCCCATGATGCCGGGGATGACCACCACCACCGGGCGCGGCTCCGTCGCCGCGCCGCGATAGACGGCGCGGGTGATCTCGCGGGGCGGTTCCAGGGGCAGGAAGTCGCCGCCCGGCTCGCCGGTCAGTACCGCCTTCAGCCCCAGGGTGCTGCGCTCGTTGCGGAAATAGTTGAAATGGTTGACGGCCGGCCCCTGATCGAACAGATAGCGGGCGCCCTGCGTCCGTGCCGCGCCACCGTACATGGCGCTGGTGTTGACCACCAGATCGTGATCCTCGCGGTAAAAGAGATTGGTGGCCAGTTCCTTCAGCCGCCCCCACAATCCCGAGCCTTCCAGATCTCCGGCGATCACCGAAAGGTCGGCCTCGGACTTGACCCCGGGGCGGTTGAGCACCGCCACCAGCGGCGACTCGGGCATCATCCCTTCCAGTCCCGGCAGTTCCTCCGGCTGGGTGCGGGTCTTGACCATGGCCAGCAGAAAATCGCTGGTCAGGTCGTAGATGGCGCTGGCTTTCAAGGCCGGAACCAGGCCGAGGGCGTTCAAGATGATCGACAGGTAGCGGTCGAGACGTTTCGACGCCAGGGTCGTCCCCCGCGCCGGACAGGCGACGCGCACGAAGCGCTCGACCCGCAGCCCCTTGCTTTTGAGCAGTTGCCCCAGTTCCCGCAGGGCGGCGTGATCCCGCGCCCGTTCCGGCTGGGCGAAGCGGGCGAGATCCTCGTCGTCGAAGGGCAGTCGCCCCCCGGCCAGGGCGCCCCGGCAGAGGAGCTCGCCGATCAGTCCGCCCCGGGAATGGCTGACCAGATGCAGCCGCGCCCCCTTCGGCAGCAGGCGCACGAGTTCCAGGGCGTTTTCGACGGGACTTTGGCTGAGGGTGCGGTGCTGATAGGCGAAGAGATTGCCGCGATAGTAGTCGTTCAGGGCTTTGAGCACCGGCAGCTGCGGCCGTTCCCAGAGGCCGCCGAAACTGCCGTCGGTGCTCGACGCGGTGCCGTGCAGAAAGAGCAGGGCCGGCGCGTCATTGGCGAAGGGGGCTTCGCCGGAAGCCAGGGGACGCAGTTCGCAGCGGTCGGCAAAGGGGCAGCGATAGAGCCCCGGCCCCGGCTGCAGCTGGTCTTCGAGCCGGGCGGCGATGGCGACGGCGGCTTCCTCCGCCAGTTCGACGTGGAAGATGCGCAGCGCTTTCAGCGCCCAGCGGCCGAAGCCCCGGCTCGGCGTGCCGAAGGGGAGCTCCGTCGGCAACAGCAGCTCCTCCTCTCCCCGCTCCGCTTGGGGCGGCAGGTCCTCGCGCAGCTGCGCCGCCGTTGTCCAGAGGCGCAGCCCCCCTTCGAGTTCCAACTCCATCAGGGCGTCGTCGGCCAGACCCTTGAGAGTCACGCCTTCGCCGACGGCGGCTCGGGTCAGGTCGAGACGAAAGGCGTCGACCGCTTTTACCGTCAGCAGGCCGCCGGCCCGTTTGCCTTCCAGTTCATGGGGGGCGACCCGGGATTCCCGTTGTCCGGGGATGCGCAGATTCTGCATGGACTATCTCCTTCATCATTTGGGGTTTTACGGGATTCCGTCAGCAGGGAGCCAGCTGGATGCCGAACTGATCCGCGAGATGGACGTAATGGCCGTGCACCGTTCCCTCGCCCCGGGCGATGGCCAACTTGCGTTTGCGCACATCCTCGATCCAGCGGGGATTGCTCGCCTCGGCCCGGCGGTTGGCGATGATCTCCAGCCGCGCCGCCTCCAGCGCTTCCCCCTCCAGCACTGTGCCGAGGCGGGCGAAGTCGCTGAAAATCTGCGATTTGACCAGGGACGAGATGCTGCCGTTCTGGACTTTGATGTCGAACATCAACGCCGTCGCCCGCTGCGACCAGAGGCCGTACTGTTGGCAAAGCTCCTGGGCCTGGGCGAAGAGGCGGTCGGCGTGGCGCACCTGGATGTCCTGGAATTCCTTGATCCGGCCCAGGCTTTTGAGCAGTCCGCGCCAGGGTTCGGCGAGGACATAGCGGCGCTGGTCCTGGATCGAGCGCACCCAGGCCAGCTGCTCATCCTTGCCCGAGGTGAAAACCGCCTGGAGTTCGGGATAGTAATCCTGGCACAGCTCCTCGAGCAGGGCCGGATGTTCCTGGGCCATCTCCTTGAACAGGGGTTGCAGGGATCCCTGGCCGAGGTTCCATTGCAGGGCGCCGAAGCTCAGGCCCTGACCGTCGAAGTCGCCGGTGATGCCGGCGAAACAGTCGGGCACCGGCCGCCCCGTCTCGAAAGAGCCGGTCAGGGCCAGGCAGCGGTAATTGAGGCTCTCACAGGTAATCGCCGGCTTCGGCAGGTCCGCTTCGCTGAAAAGGGCACTCCAGCTTTTAGCGCCGACGATGCCGTCCGCGGCGATTCCCCGGCTCTTCTGGAAGCGCTTCACTGCCGCCTCGCTGCCGCCGCCGAAGATGCCGTCGAGATCACCGAGATATAAGCCGAGCTCCTTGAGTTTTTCCTGAATACGCCGAACTTCCGGGCCTTTGCTACCCCGTCGATAAACGCTCATGGTCAGCCTCCTTGCCGGGTCTTGGTCATTTTAGGGGATGGATGGGATGGCGCCGCGCGGCGGCCTGAGCTAAATTTATAACAGCTTTTTGTCGTTTCGCCCGGGGTGGGAAAGGTTTCCAGTTTATGGTTGTGCTTCCCATCGCAGCGGATTATCTTCGGTTATCGATCTTTCGCAGCGGTCGTTTTTGTTCGGGGGGCACCTTGTCTCCTTGCCCGTTAGCGAATTTGATATCGCGGCAATCGCTCTGCATTGTTCCGGAAGGTTAGTCAACCGATGAGCAACAAAGAAATTGCTGAACTGATCGGAAAGGGCGAAAGCCTGACGCTGGAGTTCAAAAGTGACCTAAAGGTTTTTCCGCAAACCGCTGCTCGAAACCTTTGAGGAGGTGGAACTGCTTTTCAAGGCCAGGGTAGAGGAAGAAGAGATCCAAGTGGGGCTCTTTCGGGTGCCGGTTCCGAATTACGACCGCCGCGCCTTTCGTGAGGCCTTTGTCAATGCCTTGGTGCATCGCGATTTCAGCCGACTGGGCGCGGTGCATGTAAAAATCAGCGATGACGGGTTATCCGTCTCGAATCCGGGGGGATTTGTCGAAGGGGTGACCCTCGAAAACCTGCTTGTCGCCGCCCCCCGCTCCCGCAATCCACTGCTGGCCGATGTCATCAAGCGCATCGGCTTGGCCGAGCGGACCGGTCGTGGCATTGACCGTATTTACGAAGGCATGTTGCGTTATGGGCGCCCGGCGCCCGATTATTCCCTCTCCGACGCCTTTACCGTCAGTGTTCTGCTTGCCAATGCCGCCGCCGATCTCGATTTTCTGAGGATGGTCGTTGAGCAGGAGGACAAGTTGGGTACCATGCCGATCGACTCTCTCATTATCCTCTCTCGGCTGAGGGAGGAACGTCGGTTGACGACCGCCGATTTGGTGCCTTCCGTGCAGAAGTCCGAGGCCAATGTCAGGGCGGCGCTGGAAAAACTCGTCGAGACCGGTTTTCTTGAGCCGCACGGAACCGGCCGAGGTCGCACTTACACCCTGAGCGCGGCTCACTATCAGCATGCGGGCAAAAAGGCGGAATATATACGTCAAGCAGGGTTTGCCCCGATTCAACAAGAACAGATGGTTCTGAACTATATTGATAAACATGGGAATATAAAGCGTTCTGACGCCGCCGACCTGTGCCGTATCAGCCCGTTCCAGGCGACTCGCCTTTTTAAAAGGCTGGTGGAAGCCGGCATGATCAAGCCGATTGGTCAGGGGAAGGGGACTCGCTATGAGCGCCAGTGTCAATAAATACGTGCGGCGCTCGTATCCGCTCGCATTTTAGAAACGGTGCTCGCATCCAACCCCAAAAGGCCTGTTCCCAGTTCATCACTTCACTGTGTTGTGCCTTCTCTCTTTCTTCAAAGGAGGTCCCATGTCTCGTATCCTCTTATCGTTACTCTGCCTCGCTCTTTTGTCCCCCCTGCCGCTTCGGGCGGAGGTGGAAGAGCAGCGCAGCACGTTGGCCGACCAGCAGGAAGTGGCGGTCACTATCTACAACGATAATCTTGCCCTGATCCGTGATCAGCGTCAGGTGACCTTGAACGCCGGGGAGAACCACCTGGCGTTGCGCGAGGTGAGCGCCGGCATGCGTCCGGAAACCGCCCTGTTGCATAGTCTGACCGATCCCCAGGGGCTGCGGGTGATCGAGCAGAATTTCGATTTCGATCTGCTCACCCCGGGCAAGCTGCTGGAAAAATATGTCGGGAAAAAGGTCCAGGTGGTACGAACCCATCCTCAGACCGGGGCGGAAAGTTTCGAGACGGCCGAGGTGCTGGCCGCCGTCGAGGGGCCGGTGCTGAAAATCGGCGACCGCATCGAGACCGGGGTGCCGGGGCGGCTGGTCTACCCCGACGTTCCCGCCAATCTGCGCGACCGGCCGACCCTGGTCACCCAGCTGCACAGCGACCAGGGGGGCGAGCAGCAGATCGAGCTGTCCTACCTGACCTCGGGCCTCTCCTGGGCCGCCGACTACGTGGCGCAGCTCGACGCCAAGGGGGAGCGGCTCGACCTTTCCGGCTGGGTGACCTTGACCAACCGCAGCGGTGCGACCTACCGCCAGGCGCGCCTGCAACTGGTGGCGGGGGATGTCAATCAGGTGCGTCAGGTGACGCCCATGGCCCGGGATTTTGCCATGGAGAAGGGGATGGTCGCCGCCAGCGCGCCGATGCGGGAGGAGAGCCTTTTCGAATACCATCTTTACAGCCTCGACCGCCCCACCACCTTGGCCGACAACCAGACCAAGCAGGTCAGCCTGCTCGGCGCCGCCGGGGTGCCGGTAGCGCGGGAGTACCTGCTGCAGGGGGGGGATTATTATTACCGCGACCGTTTCGACAGCCTCGGCGATCAGCTCAAGGTCGGGGTTTTTCTCGAACTGGTCAACAGCGAAAAGGCCGGGCTGGGGATGCCCTTGCCCAAGGGGATCGTCCGGGTCTATCAGAAGGACAGTCGCGGCAATGCCCAGTTTGTCGGCGAGGACCGCATCGATCACACGCCGAAAAACGAAACGATCCGCCTCAAACTCGGCGACGCCTTCGACGTCACCGCCAAAAGAAAACAGACCGATTTCAAGAAACTGGGAGGGGATGGCCGTTACAATTACATCTTCGAGAGTGCCTACGAAATCGTGCTGAAGAATGCCAAGAGCGAGGCGGTGACGGTCAAGGTGGCGGAACCCTTGCCGGGGGACTGGAAAATCGCCCAGGAGAGCCATCCCCACGAAAAGGCGGCCTGGGGGCTGGCGCTCTGGTCGGTGCCGGTGCCCGCCGAGGGGAGCACGACGCTGACCTATCGGGCGCGGGTGCGCTACTAAGTCAGGTTGAGAAAAAACGCCCATCTGCGGCGTTGCCCTCATTCTCGTCGCTGCGACGTACCTATCGGTACGCCTCACTCCTCGAATTTCGGGCGCCTTGCATCTGGGCATTTTTGCTCAGCCTGAAATCATCCCCGGTTTTCTTTTCTCTTCTTCCGAAAAACGGCCAGGCCTCCGGAATGTTCCGGAGGCCTGGCCTTTCCTTGTTGTGCCGTCGTCATTCGCCGTCCGGCGCCCAGGTGCACCAGGTGTTGGTGTGGCGGACGATCTCCCCTTCGATCATGTAGTAGACATCCTCGGCGATGTTGGTCGCCAGATCGGCGATCCGCTCCAGATGGCGGGAGATGGTCAGGTAGTGGCTCAATGGATCGATCCGCTCCGGGTGTTGGCGGATCTGCTCCTTGATCAGGGTGAAGTTTTCCTTGTGCTGCCGGTCGACGTCGTCGTCCAGGCGCAGAACCTTGCGCGCCAGCTGCACATCGAGGCGGACCAGGCTGTCGAGGCTCATCTTCAGCATGTTACGGGCTTTGCGGGCCATCTCCGCGCAGTCGTAGGGGGGGGCGATGCGCGGGCCGGCGGCCAGGGCCAGGGACTGGTCGGCGATGTTGGCGGCGAGGTCGCCGATGCGCTCCAGATCGTTGTTGATCTTGAGCACGGCGATGATGTAGCGCAGGTCGATGGCGACCGGCTGGTGCAGGGCCAGGACCTTGAGGCATTCCTCCTCCAGCTCCACCTCCATGTGGTTGATCTCTTCGTCGCGGCCGATGACCTGTTTGGCCAGGGACGCGTCGAAGGTGTCGAGCGCCTGGATCGCCTGATCCACCCCTTCCTCGACGACGGCGCACAGGGTCAGCAGCTGGGTCTTGAGCCGGTCGAGTTCCTTCTGCATCAATAATGTCATGAATTCAACTCCCTTAGCCGAATCGGCCGGTGATGTAGTCTTCGGTCTGCTTGTTCTTGGGTTTCATGAAGATCTTTTTGGTCGCGCCGTGTTCCACCAGCAGCCCCTCGTAGAGGAAGGCGGTGTGGTCGGAGACCCGCGCCGCCTGCTGCATGTTGTGGGTGACGATGATGATGGTGTAGTCCTGGCGCAGTTCGCCGATCAGTTCCTCGACCCGGGCCGTCGACTTGGGGTCGAGGGCGCTGCACGGCTCGTCCATGAGGATGACCTCGGGATTGACGGCGATGGCGCGGGCGATGCAGAGGCGCTGCTGCTGGCCGCCGGACATGCCGAGGGCCGACTCCTGCAGGCGGTCCTTGACCTCGTCCCATAGGGCCGCCCCTTTCAGGCTGCGTTCCACCGCCTCGTCGAGGGCCGCCTTGTCCTTGACCCCGGCGATGCGCAGGCCGTAGATGACGTTCTCGTAGATCGATTTGGGGAAGGGGTTGGACTTCTGGAAGACCATGCCGACCCGGCGGCGCAGTTCAATGACGTCCATGGCCGGGCCGTTGATGTCGGTGCCGCCGAGGAGGATTTCTCCCTCGACGCGGGTGCCGTCGACCAGATCGTTCATGCGGTTGAGGCAGCGCAGAAAGGTCGACTTGCCGCAGCCGGAAGGACCGATCAGCGCCGTCACCTGGCGGCGAGGGAAGGTCAGGTTGAGATTGTACAGGGCCTGGGAGTTGCCGTAGTAAAAATTCAGTTTCTTGACGTCGATGACCGGAACGTCCGGCTCGGCGGCAGGGGTAACGCGGGTGTTTTGATCCACAGTCGACCTCGTTTGAAAAATGTCCGGAAAGCGAAAGCTTTCTAGAAGGTTCCGTAGGTGTAGCGCTTCTTCATCTTGTTGCGCAGGTAGATGGCCAGGCTGCTCATCATCAGCACGATCAGCACCAGCAGCAAGGTGGTGACGTAGACCATCGGCAGCGCCGCTTCGACGTTCGGCGACTGGAAGGCGATGTCGTAGATGTGGAAGCCCAGGTGCATGAACTTGCGGTCCAGATGCAGAAAGGGAAAGGTGCCGTCCAACGGCAGGGTCGGCGCCAGCTTGACCACGCCGGTGATCATCAGCGGCGCGACTTCGCCGGCGGCGCGGGCCATGGCCAAAATCAGGCCGGTCATGATGCCGGGGGAGGCCATCGGCAGCAGAATCCGCACCAGCGTCTGGAATTTGGTCGAGCCGAGGGCGAGGGAGCCTTCACGGATGCCGGCGGAGATGGCGCCGAGGGCTTCCTCGGTGGCGACGATGACCACCGGCACGGTGAGCAGAGCCAGGGTCAGGCTCGCCCAGAGGATGCCGCCGGTGCCGAAGGTCGGCGTCGGCAGGCGCTCGGGGAAGAGCAGTTGGTCGAGGCCCGAGCCGAGGCCGTAGACGAAGAAGCCGAGGCCGAAGATGCCGTAGACGATGGAGGGGATGCCGGCGAGGTTGTTGACGGCGATGCGCACCATGCGCACCAGCGGGCCGTCCTTGGCGTACTCCTTGAGATAGACGGCGGCCAGCACGCCCAGGGGAAAGGAGAAGAGGCTCATCAGGAAGATCAGCATGACCGTGCCGAAGATCGCTGGAAAAAGCCCTCCTTCGGTGTTCGCTTCGCGGGGCTCGCCGACGAAGAGCTCTTTGACCTTGTCGAGATAGACCAAGCTCTTGCCCCAGACGCCCAGCGCGTTGGGCGGATAATGGCGCACGATTTCAGAGGCCTGAAGGGTTTTCTCCTGGCCGTCGGCGGCGACAAAGGTGGCCGTGTAGTCGCGCAGTTCGGCGGCGGCTGCGGCCTGCTCGGCCATGATCCGCTCGAACCCGGCGCGGAGTTGCCCCAGGCGCTGGTCGATGTCGGCGATCGCCTGCGCGTTTTCTTCGGCCCCCTGGTGAGCCAGTTTCTGCCGGCGCTGTTCAAGCTTAGCGACCTCGCGGTTCAGTGCGGCCATTTCTTTGTCCAGTTTTCGCACTCCTTCGTTCTGTTCCGCGACCCGCTCCAGCAGTCGTTGCAGGGCCGGCAGGTCGGTGCCGCTCAGGTTTGGCCCGGAGACGCTCGTCAACATCCCGTAAAAATTGCCGTATTCCTTTCGTTCCAGAACCAGGGCGGCGGCCGGTTCCTCCCGGTTGACGATGTTCGCCTCGTCGATCCAGCGGAAATCGAGGCCGTAGAGATCGCGGTTGCCGATCTTGAACTGCAGGCGCATCCCCTCGCCGGAAGCGGCGAGTTTGCGCTGGGTGATCTCGCCCAATACCCGGCTGCCGTCATCCAAGGTCGCCAGAGTCAGGTTTTTCGGCCAGAAGACCCCGAGGCCGTTGATCAGGATGACGATGATCAGGGTCGCGGCGATGATCAGGGTCAGGGCCATGGCGGCGCCAGTGGCCCAGACCATCGGTTCGCCTTCACGCCAGTATTTTTTCATAAATTTAAATCCCGTAAGTGTTGCTTGTCGCTCGTCACTCGTAAAGGGTGACGGGTTTCAAATGCAGGGGCCATCCGTCAGCTAAAACCGTCCGTACTTCTTGCGCAGGCGCTGGCGCACCACTTCGGCCACGGTGTTGAGGCAGAAGGTGAGCACGAAGAGGATGACCGCCGAGAGGAAGAGCACCCGATAGAGGGACCCGCCATGGGGCGCCTCGGGGATTTCCACGGCGATGTTGGACGACAGCGGGCGCATGCCGTTGAACATGCTCAGATCGATGATCGGGGTGTTGCCGGTGGCCATGAGCACGATCATCGTTTCGCCGATGGCCCGCCCCAGGCCGATCATGATGGCGGCGAAGATCCCCGGCGAGGCCGAGGGGAGGATCACCCGCCAGACCGTCTGCCAACGGCTCGCGCCCAAGGCCAGGGAGGCGGCGCGCAGGCTCGGCGGGATGTTGGAGAGGGAGTCCTCGGCGATGGTGAAAATGATGGGGATGACGGCGAAGCCGAGGGCGAAGGCGATGACGATGCTGTTGCGCGGGTCGTAGCGCTGGCCGGTTTCGTTGAAGAGCCAGAGCTTGAAGTTGCCGTCGAAAAACCAGCCTTCGACCAGCGGTCCCAGGATCACGGCGGCGGCGATGGCCAACAGCAGCACCGGCGCCACCGCCAGGAACTCGTAGCCCCGCTCCACCCGTTTCAGGGGTTGGAAGCGGCGCAGCCATTGCCAGAGCAGAATGCCCAGGGCCAGGGCCAGGGGGATGAAGATGACGCTGAGAAAGAGGGCCGGGACGGCTTTTTCCAGTTTCGGCGCGAACCACAGGGCAGCGAGAAAACCGATGACCACCGAGGGGACCGCCGCCATGACCTCCACCGCCGGTTTGATCCACTGGCGCAGCCGGGGACTGCCGAACTGGCTGATGTAGATGGCGCCGTACAGGGCGATGGGAACAGCGAAGAGCATGGCGTAGAAGGTGCCCTTCATTGTGCCGAAGATCAGCGGAGTCAGGCTCAGTTTCGGCTCGAAATCGTCGTTGGCGGCCGAGGATTGCCAGACGTGGGCGGGCTCGTCGTAGCTTTCGTACCAGACCTTGCCGAAGAGGGTGCGCCAGCTGATTTCCGGATGGGGATTGTCCACGCCCCAGAGTTGCAGGCGGCGATTTTCATCCAGGGCCAGCAGGCCGTTGCCGCGGGCGGCGAGGGCCACCTGGGTCAGCGGCGCCTCGGTCTCGATGCGCAGCAGATGGCGTTCGCTGGTC
Organism: Desulfuromonas acetexigens; assembly: GCF_900111775.1. Taxonomy (NCBI): domain Bacteria; kingdom Pseudomonadati; phylum Thermodesulfobacteriota; class Desulfuromonadia; order Desulfuromonadales; family Trichloromonadaceae; genus Trichloromonas; species Trichloromonas acetexigens. The sequence continues at coordinate 17,945 of NZ_FOJJ01000012.1, forward strand.
ATGTGGTCGAGATGGATGCTGCCGTCGGCGTCGAAGCTGGCCAGGGATTTGTCCCGCCAGGAGGGCAGGATGTCCCGAATCGCCTGGTCGTGGCGGGTCAGCCGGTGAATGCGGGTCAGGAGCGGCTCCCCGCCGTCGGCCGGGCGTACCGGAAACCAGGTCGAGAGATGGCCCTTCTCGTCCCCCACGGCCAGGGAAATGTCGCCGAAAACCAGAGCCAGGGCGGTCACGGCGGCGCCGTCGTTGCGGGCGCTGACGTGATTCCGCAACCTCGGCGGGGCGTCCTCGCCCAGTTCCCAGTGCAGCAGGCTGCCCCGGCCGGTGCCGGCGTAGAGGGCCGTGCCCGGGTGGTCGAGAACCAGGGCGGTGATCGGCTCGTCCGTATCGGTCAAAAAATAGCTCGCCGCGCTGCGCGTTTCATTGCCCAAGAAATCGGTGCTGACTGTTTCCTGGGTGACTTTGAGCCGGTTGTCGGCGAAGAGGTCGACACGGACTCGGCCGGCATCCGTCATCCGGGCCAGGGACTGGCTGGGAAATCCTTCTTCAGGGGGAGGGAATTCCGCCTGGCGCTGAACCTGACGGACGAAGGAGCGCCGCCCTTCGGCGTCAAAGTGGGCGGTGAAGCGGACCTGATCGATGGTCAGGGTGCCGTCGCTCCAGAGGGTGGAGAAGGTCAGGGGCGCTTCGACCCGAGCCCTCAACGGGTGGGCCGCCTCGTCGCTCGGCGGCGTCAGGGGCAGTCTTTCTCCGGCCTCGCCACCGGGCAGGGAGGAGAAGCGGAAAAAGCCGTCGGCGTCGAGCGCTACGGCGGTTTCCAGATACTCGTCGAGATCCACGGCGAGAATGTTTCCGGAAGGCGCGGGGTCGGCCAGGGAAAGATCCGCCAGGGGGACCGCCGCCGGGGACTTGAAGAGGGGGATGGTGACGTTGCCGATCAGCAGCAGGATCAGGATGACGCTGGCGATGATCGCCAGGCCGCCGACGGTGATGACGTAGCGGGCGAGGCGGTCCCTGAGTTTGATCCGCCGGAGAACGTTTTTATCCATGAATTGAGCCTTGTCTGGGAGCCCGTTGCACATAAAGGACCGGATCTTTCGATCCGGTCCTTTTCATGAAAACGCGGTGATGCGTAAGCTTACTTGAGCAGGTTCAGCTGTTTCTCGGCGATTGCGGCGGGCAGGGGGAGGTAGCCGTCTTTGACCACGACTTCCTGACCTTCCTTGGAGAGAGCGTACTTGAGGAATTCCTCGACCATCTTCGGCAGCGGCTGGTTCGGCTGCTTGCCGACGTAGAGGTAAAGCATGCGGCCCAGGGGGTACTTGCCTTCCAGGACGTTTTCATAGGTCGGCGCATAGGCTGTTTCGCCGTCCTTCTTGGCCAGAGCCAGGGCCTTGACCCCCGAGGTCTTGTAGCCGATGCCCGAGTAGCCGATGCCGGCTTTGTCTTCGGTGATCGAGAGGACGACCGAGGCGCTGCCCGGCTGTTCCTTCACGGTGTCCTTGAAATCTCCCTTGGCCAGGGCGTTTTCCTTGAAGTAGCCGTAGGTGCCCGAGGCCGAGTTGCGGCCGTAAAGGCTCATCGGTTTTCCGGCCCACTCGCCGGTCAGGGCGACCTGCCCCCAGGTGGAGATTTCTTCGGCGGCGCCGCTCTTGCGGTTTTTGGAGAAGATGGCGTCGACCTGGGTCAGGGAGAGCTGCTCCAGGGGGTTGTCTTTGTTCACGTAGACGGCCAGGGAGTCGAGGGCGACGCCGATGGCGAGAGGCTTGTAGCCGTACTTGGCTTCGAAGGCCTCGATTTCGCTCTTCTTCATCTCGCGGGACATAGGGCCGATCTGGGCGGTGCCCTCGATCAGGGCCGGCGGCGCGGTGCTGGAGCCCTTGCCCTCGATCTGGATGTTGACGTTGGGGTACTGCTTGCGGAAGCCTTCGGCCCAGAAGGTCATCAGATTGTTGAGGGTGTCGGAACCGATGCTGTTCAGGTTGCCGGAAACCCCTTCGGTCTTTGCGTACCCTTTCAGGCCCGAGTCGACGCTGATGTTTTCAGCCAGTGCCGGGGACGCGCTCATGGCGACCAGAGCGGTCGCAGCCAGCAGCCATTTCTTGCCCAATCCTTTTTTCATGCCGATCTCCTTGTTTTCTCGATGATGCCCCTTGCGGGGGGATTGTTTCTGGTTCGATTCACGTGGGACGGAGTATCGGCGGGAAATGTTAGGATTGTGTTAGCGCGTCATAAGAGGTCTGCTAAATGAAAAACGGGGCGAAAAAAAGCGGCGCCCGTAGGCGCCGCGATAGGATAAAGAGCAGAAGTAAATGGGATATTAATGATGCTGGGGCTTTTCCTCGTGCTCTTCCTCGGCTTCTTCCCAGCCGGTCCACATGGGGACGAAGTGGGCGAAGGGGGTGTGACCCAGGGTCGCCAGATAGAAGTGGGTGAAGATGAAGGCGCACAGGCAGCAGGCCAAAATGAAGTGCAGACCGACGATCAGTTTCAGGCCGCCGACCATGAGCAGAGTGTTGCGCAGCGGATCGATATTCAGCAGCATGAAGCCGGTGACAATGACCAGCGGTACCAGGACAAACATGATGACCAGGTAGGCGGCCTTCTGCATGGGATTGAATTTGTTGTCCGGGGCGGTGTGGTGAGGGTTGGGCTTGCCCCGGAAGTAGTTGAAGAAATAGAAGATGGCCTGGCGCAGCAAGCCGCTCTGGATGTCCCCCTTGGTCGGCACGTAAAGTTGTTTCAGGGTGCCGGCAAAGACCAGATAGTAGGTGATCCACAGTACGAAGGAGATCGCCACGACGATTCCGGCGGTGTTGTGCAAGGCGATGGCCGACTTGTAGGTCCCAAAGATATTGACATATTCAGGAAAGCGAATCTGCGCGCCGGTAACGCAGAGGGTGACAATTCCCAGGGCGTTCAGCCAGTGCCAGATGCGAACCGGAGTCGGTTGCAGATAGATCATTTTTTTCGACTGCTCAGACATAATCAGTGTCCCTTCCCTTCTCTGTTTTTACGAGTCAAAAAGCGCAGGGTGCCGTGGCCCACGGGCATGACCAGACCGCCGAGGATAATCAGGAGACCGGCGATATTCAGCCATTTGCTGCGGGTCGCACCCATCATGTAGAAATCCGGAGTGCCGTTGAGAACGTCGAGGACCGCGCCCTTTTCTACGGCCAGTCGGGCGTAGCTGCCATCCTGCTCGGGGAAGGCTACATAGCTCGTCTGCATGGCCTGGGGACCCGAAGCGTGGCAGAAAGAGCAATCCCAGCGGTTGTCGAGAATTTGGAAGGTATGGGTCACCTTTTCCGGGGTCATCATCCCCCACAGGCGCAGCCCCTGGTATTTCGGATCGCCGTTGAAGGCGCGGAGTTCGGCGAGAGAGATTTCGCCGTTGCTGTCGGCGTCGAGCAGCGTTTGCACCGGCTTATCCCCCGCCAGTTTGGCGAGATCTTCCTGCGAGGCGGGGACGAAACTGCTGTAACGGTTTTTGGCCTCCCGTTGCAGCAGGTACATGGTGATGACGTAATTTTCCGAGCCGGTGTGGCAGGTGATGCAGGGGAGCGCTTCGATGTGCAGCCCCGCCTGCGGCAGCCACTGGTCATGCAACTCGGTCATTTCTTCCGGCTCGTGACAGGTGGCGCACTGGCGATTCATGTCGAAACCGGCGACTTCGGTGGCCGATTTCACCTCGTGCGGATTGTGGCAGTCGGCGCAAGAAGCGGCGGAGCCGTGCACGCTGGTGGTGTATTCTTTGTGGATGTCGTCGTGACAGTCTTTGCAGCTGGCTTTCGACGGGGCCAGGCCGTCGTCGGGATGGGCGTCAGTCACCGATTCGTGGCAGCCGGAGCAGCCCATTTCGGCGTGGGCGGTGGTGTCGAACTGGCCTTCATTGATAGCGAAGGCATCGCCGACCATGCTGGCGTCGCTGTGGCACGCCAGGCAATCCGCCGATTCCATGGCGGTTGCCGCGGACGCGCCCAGAAGCAGGGCCAGGACCAGGCTTAGGAACAGATACATGGGTTTGTTCAGTTGTCGCACGGTGTTTCCCCCTTTTCTCTGGAAAAGTTGAGGTTGCTTGCTTGGGTTGATGTGAGGTTGACGATAGACGGTCCGCGGTTTCGGTTCATCTGAAAGGAGCCGATGAGGTCTTTTCCTTGCCGCCGAACAGGCCCCTGACCATGCCGAAGAGCAGCATCAGGGCCGGAACGAGTTGCGCCACGAAAATCAGGGCGCAAAAGCCGATAAACAGCCAGGCGCCGAACCCCATCGTTCCGGCGCCACTCTCCGCCGAGGCGAGAGCCGGCTCGCTCAGCGTGGCCCAAAGTGCCACTGCGCCGGAAAGGCATTGCAAGGCTTTCATTCCTGTCTCCTTTCTATGATCGACGCTTTTTCGTGGGTCGCTTATGTGTATTTGCAAATACATAAGCAGTGCCCGTGCCAACTTTAGTTTTTGTTTATGTGATTTATAAAGTGTTGAAATAATTGTCTTTTCAAAATGATTGTCGACAGTATGCGCAAATCGTCGAAAAATTAGTACATTAAAATCATACTTTTAGGAACATTTCGGGTTCTAAATTCTCGTAGACGTGCAGAAAAATGCCGGTAAAATCACTTGGTTGCACGAACGATTCGTGTGTATAATAAAAGCATACAGGGCAATGTGTATACATCAGATTCTTCCAATGGAATATTTTTCAGGGTTTTATTATCATGATTCGCGGCCCCAGATCAACATTGGATTGATTTTATGAAAAAAAACCAGTACGATTAATCCGGATTTTCGAGGGGGACGTTATTTCCAGCCGGCGTTTCAGGTGGTTCCGTGGCCGGCGGATGAGGAGTTTGCAGCAGATGACCAATGCCAAGATTCTTGTGGTAGACGATGAGGCGGTAATTCGCGAGGGAATACGCCGCATTCTCGAAAAAGAGGGCTACCAGGTCGAGCCCAAGTCGAGCGGTCGCGTGGCCTTGGAGCGCTTGCAGGAAGAGGACTTCGACCTGGTGATCACTGACCTGAAAATGCCGGGTATGGGCGGGCTGGAACTGCTCAAGGCTATCCGGATTCTGCAACCGAACGTCCCGGTGATCCTGATCACCGGCTATTCCACGGTGGAGACCGCTGTGGAAGCGATAAAGAACGGCGCTTTCGATTACCTGGCCAAACCCTTCACCCCGGCGCAGATCACCGAAAAGGCCCAGAAGGCGCTGGAGCAGCGAGCGCTGCTGTTGAGTTCGGCGGACACGGAGGAGACGGGCCTGCAAGAACTCGGATTGGGCGGACTGGTCGGCGAGAGTCCACAGATACAAAAGGTTTTCAAGCGCATCATGCAGGTGGCCCGCACCGAAAGTACCGTTCTCATTACCGGCGAAAGCGGTACGGGTAAGGAACTGGTGGCCCGGGCCATTCAGCAGAACAGCCCGCGCAAGGATCAGCCCTTCGTCGCGGTCGATTGCACCTCCCTGGCGGAGAGCCTGCTCGAAAGCGAGCTCTTCGGTCACGTCAAGGGTTCTTTCACCGGCGCGGTGCAGACCAAGATGGGCCTGTTCAAGGTCGCCGACGGCGGCACCCTCTTTCTTGACGAGGTTTCCAATATCAGCCTGACGACTCAGGCCAAGCTGCTGCGCGTTCTGCAGGAGCGGGAAGTGACGCCGATCGGTGGAACCAAGCCGGTGCCTATCGACATCCGGCTGATCGCCGCCACCAATCGCAATCTCAAAGATATGGCGGCCGAAGGCAAGTTCCGTGAGGACCTTTTCTTCCGCCTTAACATCATCCCCATCGACCTGCCGCCGCTGCGCGAGCGCAAAGGGGATCTGGTCCCGCTGGTCAAATTCTTTCTCAAAAAGTTCGGCGATGAAATCGGCAAGGAGGTCCGTGGGCTTTCCCCCGGGGCCATGGCCATGCTCAAAAAATACCCCTTTCCCGGGAATGTCCGGGAACTGGAAAATCTCATCGAGCGGGCGGTGGTGCTCAGTCTTGGCGATCTGATCGAGGCGGAGGATCTGGAATTGCCAGTGGATGAGATGGAGGATCTGGAAGGTGGTGAGGATTACGTGCCCCGGACCACCGAGGAGCTCAAAGAGGCCAAGCGGGAAATCCGCGAACGGGCGGTGGCCCCCATCGAGCGGGCTTTTGTGCTGGATGCCTTGAAGCGCAACGACTGGAACATCACCAAGGCCGCGGAGGAAGTCGGCATGCTGCGACCCAACTTCCAGGCGTTGTTGAAAAAACAGGGAATTTCGGCGCGAGACCGGGCGGTGGAATAGCGCCGCCCAACGCAGAAATTTGGAACGGAAAAACCCCCGGGGCCCAAGGCTTCCGGGGGTTTTTTGTTGATAGAAGGGAAGTGCCGTCGGAATGGAGCGCGGCCTACTGCCGGTTTCAGGCGGTGGTGGCTGGTTCTTGGGCGGCGTCTCCATTTACGACGATCGGCAGCTTGATGGTGAAGCTGGTGCCGCGACCGGGGGTACTGGCCACCTCGATGGTGCCGCCGTGGTTCTCGATGATGCCGTAGGAGACACTGAGGCCGAGGCCGGTACCGGCGTTCCCTTTGGTGGAGAAGAAGGGGTCGAAAATCTTCTGCAGATTTTCCTCGGAGATCCCCATGCCCGTATCCGTGACCCGCGCGTACAAGACATTTTCCTGTTCCATAACCCCGGTCTGAATCGTCAGCCGCCCGCTGGTGGGCATGGCCTGGCTGGCGTTGATCAGGATGTTCATGAAAACCTGTTCGATTTGACTGGGGTCGATGAGGATCTTGGGCAGCTTCGGGTCATACTCCTTGACCACCACGATGTCGTGGAACGAGGTGTGGTGTTCGACCAGAGACATGGTCTTGTCGAGCAGCAGATTGATCGACTCGATCTTTTTCTGCGGCACCGATTCCCGCGAGAAGTCGAGCAGTTCACGGACGATCTTGGCGCAGCGCTGGGTCTCGTGAACGATGGTGCCGAGGTCCGACTTGAGGGCCGGGTCAAGGCGGGAGTCCTCTTCGAGCATGGTCGCGAACATCAGTACACCGGTGAGGGGATTGTTGATTTCGTGGGCGATCCCCGCCACCAGTTCTCCCACGGAGGCCAACTTTTCCGAGCGCAGCAGCTTCGATTGCATGCGCTGGATCTTTTCGGTCCGTTCCGCGACCCTGGCTTCCAGGGTGTTGGCCCAATCCTGACTCTCCTCCTGGGCGATTTTCAGTTTCCCCGTCATGTTATTGAAGGCTTCGGTCAACTCCCCCAACTCATCCTTGGGATAGGTCGCGACCCGGGTGGAGAGATCCCCCTGAGCCACGCGCTGAGTCTGTTCCAGCAGATTGCCGACGGGGACGTTGATCAGCTGATGGGTCAGCATTGACAGGCAGGTGCCGAGGATCAAAAGCAGCACCAGGGTGAAGACGATGATGTTGTTGCGATAGGCCGCAGCTGTTTCCCGGACGCCGGCGAGATCGACATGGACGTCAAGAATCCCCAGCATCTGCGCTTCGGGCGCATGAAAGTGGCACTGGGCGGTGTAACAGCTTTCCTTGTTGAGGATTTCTTTGGTAACACCGAGCAGTTCGACGCCGTCGCGGTTGACGAAGATGCGGCTGCGATCCATGGAGGAGGCCTGGACCAAGGTCGTCTCCCCGATGTGGCAGCCGCTGCATCCTTCCGAGCCGCGATCAACGCAGGTGCCGATCTCCTCTTTCTGGGTCGAGAAGTTGATGATCCCTTCTTTGTCCAACAGACGGATGCGGTTGACCCCCTTTTGTGAGCCGACTTCGTCGATCATCTGATAGACCCGCTCACGGTCGTCTTCGAGCATCTGGTAATGGGTGGTGCGGATGATGGTCTCGCTCAGGTTGTCGACATCCTTCAGGGCCTCGTCCATGAACATGTTGGTCAAGGTTTCGACATTGAGGAAGGCGTACATGATCATCGTCGCCAGAAGCACGGCCCCCATGACGATATTGTATTTGTTGATCAGTTTGAGGCGCACGGAATGTCCTTGATTAAAATCTAATGAAAGAAAAAATTAATCAGGATTTTATGTGATTTTTCAGGGAAATGCAAGCTAGGGAAGGAGGTGCAGGTAATGATTACAGATTCCATCTCCAATGTTTTGGATAAAGACTTGAAATCCATTGCCTCCGCCCGTCACTGCTGGAAGCGTGCCGGAGAAGGGTCGGAACCCTCTTAATAACACGTTGATTTTTCTTGGGTTGTTGGGTATTATCGGGGCCATTGTGTGCCAGTGTCATACATTTGACTAGGCATTGATTCTACTGTCTCGATATAAAATGAAGAATTTCATAGGGTTCGCGGAGGTCCGCAGTCCTAGTGGAGGGAGCCGGCTTTGTCTGGGGTGTTCGGGCCGGGGTCGCTAACCAAAATGTACCAAGGGATTTCATGATGTCCGAATCGATGCGCAGCATTCTGTTGGTGGACGGCAACCGCGAGGCCAGAGAGGGTTTGGCCGTCATGCTCCGCAAGCACATCGGCTGCGTTGTGCTCGAAAGCCAATCCCCGGCGGAGGCGCTGGAAGCCTTGCAGGATCAGGACATCTCCCTGGTGATCACCGAGCTCTTCGCCCCCCGGCAGGGTGGAATCGAGCTGCTCAAACAGGTGCGGGCCGACCATCCCCAGGTGGCCGTGATCGTCAGCGTGCCTTACGGCGACCGCGACTCGGTGGTGGAAGCTTTGCGGCGCGGCGCCATCTTCTACATCCATTCCCCCTACGATTTTGAGGAGGCGGTGATCGCCACCGCCCGTGCCCTCGAACATCGGGATCTTCTCGTTCACCAGCAGAAACGCAGTCCCAAGATCAGCAAGAGCGACGGTTTTCACGGCATTATCGGTCAGTCGCCGAAAATGATGCGGCTTTATTCAATCCTGGAAAAGGTCGCCGAGGACGGCGAAAGCAACGTCCTGATCCGCGGCGAAAGCGGCACCGGCAAGGAATTGGTCGCTCGCGCCACTCATGCCTACAGTCCGCGCAAGGGGAAAAATTTCGTCCCCGTGAACTGCGCGGCGATCCCCGATGAACTGCTCGAAAGTGAACTTTTCGGCTACGTCAAGGGTGCTTTCACTGGCGCCAACCAGTCGAAGATCGGCCGCATCCAGTACGCCGACGGCGGCACCCTCTTTCTCGACGAGATCGGCGACATGAAGCCGTCCTTGCAGGCCAAGTTGCTGCGTGTCATTCAGGAGCGGGAATTCGAGCCGGTGGGTGGGGTCAAGCCGGTGTCGGTGAATGTGCGCATCGTCGCCGCCACCCATCGCGATCTCGAGGCCGCGGTCGCCGAGGGCCGCTTCCGCGAGGATCTCTACTATCGGTTAAGCGTCGTGCCCGTTCAAATCCCCCCCCTGCGTGAGCGCAAGGAAGATATCCCGGTGCTCATCGAGAAGTTTGTCCAGGTCTTCAATCGGGGGCGGAAGAACGCACTGAAGGGCTTTGCCGCCGATGCCATGGCGGCGCTGCTCGAATACCCCTGGCCGGGGAATGTCCGGGAGCTGGAAAACCTGGTTCAGCGCATGTCGGTGCTGCATGCCGACGACTGGGTTTCCGCCGCCGATCTGCCGGAGAAATACCAGGTGCCCGGGCAAGTCACCGGAGAAGCAGCAGGCGCTGCGGTGGTGGACGAATGTGTCGAGGGAATCGGTGAGGAAAACTTCGACTTCAATACCCTGGTGAGCGATTTCGAGGACCGGCTGATTCTCAAGGCGCTGACCAAGACCGGTGGGAACAAAAAAGAAGCGGCCCGCCTGCTCAACCTGAAACGCACCACGTTAATCGAGAAGATCAAGAAAAAACAGCTCGAAGCCGAGGTTCCCCCCGAAGAGTTCGTCTGATTCCGAGTCGACCTCAGCCGCCTTCCGTTTGCATGTGCCGGCGGATCTTGCCGAGAATCTCCCCTGTGCTCGCCGGAGTGACGAGGATGTCCAGGGCACCGTATTTGATCGCCTGCAAGACCGTTTTTCGGGTCCATTCCGGGCCGGCGGCGATCAGCGGGGTCTTTTCTCCGACCGCCGACTGAATCTTGATGATCGAGGCCAAGCCTCTCTCCCCCACCTCGCGCATGGCGAGAAAAACCCCCAGAACCTTCCTTCCCCGAATCGCCCCCTGAAAATCCTCCTGAAAATGCAGGCAAGCCAGGTTGCATTGGCACTGATCGGAGAAAGTCCTGGCGAAAGCTTCCGCCGACTGCTGGGTTTCCGACACGATCATCAACAGACCCTCGCTGTCCAGCGTGATCGGCCCGCTTGCTTCCTGGGATCCCCGGGAGGCGGCCGCAGCCTCTTTCGCCTCTTTACTTGCCTCCGGGGCCTCTTCCTCTTCGGTTGTCGCGCCGGGAATCGGCAGCTTTAGCAGTTGGGGAGGGATGAGGATGCTCAGCGACCCCAGGGGGGCTCCATCCATTTTGGTCTGGCCGCTGCTGGCATAATAGGTCCCCGGCGGAATAGTGGAGTCGTTGGGCCCGGGATTGAAGTCCAGCAGATCGGTCTTTTTGAAGTGCAGCTTGGGGTCGGCGTGCTCAATGAAAACAGCCGTGTAGACCCCGGCCATGATGTTGGCGATCTCGCCGTAGGCATCGGAGACTTCGCCGTCAAAGAGTTGTTTTTTACGGCGCGCGGCCATCTCGTCGGGGGGGAGGAGAATCAGGGTGCCGCCCAGGGTGATGGCATCCTTCAGCCCGACCACGACATAGGCGACGCCCTCGGCGTCGCCGCTCACGGTCAGGGCGGACAGGACCTGTTTGCCGCTCAAGGGGGCGTAAACCTCGTCCCGCGAGCGCAATCCATGCTGGACGTCGTCGACGGTGAAGTCCTGACCCAGCAGGCCACTGACCTCCTCGCTGAGTTTTTCGATGATTTCCTGTGAGAGTTTATTCAGGTAGGCCAGTCTGTCCATGACGACCTTTTCGTGTTGCCCGGTTTATTTAAGCCCGACGAACTGGAGTTCCACCAGCATGACCCCGGTCGCCAGGGTAAAGGGGACCGCCACCCATTCCGCGTTGGCCAAGCTGTGCACGGTATAGGATTGGCCGCCGATCGCCGTGGGGATGGAAAGCTCGATGCTGTGGTTGTGGCGGGCGAAATAGATCTTGAGTCCGCCGGCGATCATGTTGGCGATTTCGCCAATGGCGTCGCGCACGTCGTCATCGATCTCTTCGACCTCCATCCCCAGCAGGCTGCCGGTGATGGCCATGGCCACCTGGTTGGGACAGTTTATCCGCAACATCCCCTTGATGTCACCGGAAAAACCGAGAATGCCACTGATGGCGTCGTTGAAGGCGGTCGTTTTTTCCGCGGCCTGCGATCCGGGGGCGGCCTCCAGCATGACCATGGTGTCGAACACGTCGCTGGTCGCTTCGATAATGGCTTGGGCAAAATCCATGATGAATATCCTTTCCGCGTTGGGGCGAAACGGGGATCAGGTTTGCTGTTCCAGTTGCAGTTCGACGAGAAACCGTCCGTCCGCGCTTTCAAAGGGCACCATTGAAGATCCCTGTTGCGGTTGATAATCGAGGGAGTAGGAATCTCCGCAGACCGCCGAGGGGATGGAGAGCTGAATGTCCTTGCTGTTGTCACTGAGTTTGGCCTTGATCGATCCGGCCAGCATGTTGGCCAGTTCGCCCATGGCGTCCTTGACGTCGTCGTTCACCGAATCGACTTCCAGGCCGAGGAAGTTGCCGGTGATGGACATGGCGACCTGGGATGGAGCATGGATGGCCAACATCCCTTTGTAGACTCCGGCCATGCCGACCATGCCGGTGACGCTGTCCTGATGGGTTTTGATTCGTTCTGTCAGCGGCGGCTGCGAGCTGACGTCCATCATCAACATGGTGGAAAAAATTTCGACGGTGGCGTCGGCGATATGCGTTTCCCAGCTCAAGAGATCCTCCCGCCTGATGGGGTGGTGGTCGTGCTGTTCCGGAATGATGTCCCGTCCGGGCCGGTGTGGCCCGGAGGCGACGGCCAGGGGAGACGCTACATGAGGCCGCCCAAAACTTCGCTCACCTGTTCCGGGGTGAAGGGCTTTTTGATGCTCCCCTTGGCGCCCAGGGATTTGGCTTCGGCGAGGATGTCGGCCCCGGCCTCGGTGGTGATCATGACGACCGGGATCGACTTGATGGCGGCATTGGCCGACTTCTGGCGGAGGAATTCGATGCCGTCCATATTCGGCATGTTGATGTCGCTGAGGATGATGTCGACACTCTCTTTGCCGAGGACTTGCAGGGCCTCCTGGCCGTCCCCCGCTTCGAGGATAGTGTCGAAATCGAGCCCCGCCTGGCGCAGGGAGCGGGTGACGATTTTACGCATGGTGCTGGAGTCGTCGATGATCAGAACTTTTTTACCCATGATGAAAATCCTTTCCAGTGAAGTGCTTAAGCAGATAAGTAGGTTGAATGTTCACTCCGTCCACAGGGCTTGGCCCATGGCAGTGATGGAAAAAGCCAGGTCGTCGATGGCGTAGCTCCAAAAACGGTGGGACGAGTTCGGGTCGAGCTCCTCCGGTTCCGGTTCCGGCAGCCCCAGGCGGAAGGGGCGGCCGTCGGTGAGCAGCTCGCACATGAAGCGGCCGGCGATGATGTTGATCAGCTCGGCGAAATTGTCCGCCAGCATCTGGTCGCTGAGTTCTTCCGGCTCCAGGCTGTAGACGCCGGCGGTGATCAGGGCCACCAGTTTTCTCGGCATACGCAGGCGCAACTCCCCCTGCAGGGGATCGTGGATGAGCAGGCCAACGCTCATGTCGTCTTCCGGGGAAATGGCGGCGTTCTCCGGGGGAATCGGCGAGACTTCCATGAAGACCATGTTTTCCAGGGTGTCGACGACGGCCTGCTGCATGGCGCGATCGCAACGGTCGGTGACTTCGCTCATGGCTCGTCTTTCTCGGGGCAAAACCAGGGATGTTTCATTCCGGTTCGTCCAGCAAGGGTTCCAGTTTCTCCAGAAGGGCCGGCGGCGAGATCGGCTTGCTCAGGATGGCCAGCGCCCCCAGCCCCATCAACTCCGCTTCCTTGGCCGGGGTGCCGGCGCTGCTCACCACCAGAACCGGAATCTGGTTGAGTTTCGGGTTGGCGTTGATCCACTTGAGCAGGGTCTCGCCATCCATCACCGGCATGTTCAGGTCGGTAATGACCAGATCGGTCGGGGCTTCCTTGACCCGGGCCAAGGCTTCCTTGCCGTTGGCGGCCTCCACCAGTTCGGCGCCGCCGCACCCGATAATTTCCAGGCAGCGTTTGATGAACATCCGGGCTGTGGCCGAATCGTCGGCGATAACGATGCGCTTCACATCAGGTCTCCTTGAGGCTTGCCAGGGACGCTTCCACCTTGCGGAACTCCTCGCTGCATTCCAGCAGTAAAAGGGCCAGGTCGTCCTTGGATATGGTGAAGTGCTCGGCGTATTCCTGGCGCAGATGATATTTCATGGAATCACTCCCCGTTCCCTGTCCGCCCATCATTGCCAGAATGTCCCCCAGATGCACGGCGTAGACCAGGGGCCGAAGCTCGGCCGCGACCGTTTCCGGCTGGTGGTGATGGCGAATGACTTGGGCCAGGGCTTCGGGCAGCTTCCAGTGCCGTGCCAGTTCGAAGCCGACTTCCGAATGATCGAGGCCGACCCGCTCCTGCTCCCCGGTCAGGTAGTCGGCAGTGTCGCCGCGCACGATCTCCGCCACCAGCTCCCGGGAGGTGCCGCATAGAAACTCGGAAAGGATCGCCTTGCCGATATCGTGCAGCAGCCCGGCGGTGAAGGCCAGGTCGGCGGGGAGCGGGGTGCGGGCGTGCCGAGAGATGGCGCGCGAGGCGATAGCGGTGAAGAGTTCGTGGCGCCAGAGTTGCCCCGCCTCTCCCTCGTAACCGTCCAGGGCTTTGCCGAGAAACTCGTTGGTACATTCGGCGACGGCGATGCCCACGACCATGCGCTCTCCCAGATAACTCACCGCATGGTCTACCGAGCTGATCGGGTGGACCAGCCCCATGGCCGCAGAGTTCACTACCCGCAAGAGCCGGGCGGTGAGCAGGGAGTCGCATTTGACCAGGTCGATGACCTCCTTCATCTCGTGATCCGCTTTGGCCGTCACCTGCAAGAGCTGGTTGGCGATGGGACTGAGCAGGGGCGCCGCCTGAATTGCCCGGGCAATTTCCGCGTGCCGGTTCGAGGTCGTCATGGTCACTCCTATATCTTCCAGTTGGGCCGACCGGGGGAGGAGAGGATCACCTCGCCGGTTTTGACCGAGACCGAGACGGTGCGGCTGAAGGTGCCGCCGACATCTTCGGAACGGGGGCCCAGCCCGTAGGACCAGAGGATTTTCTTGATCGCCAGCAGATTGCGTTTGCCGATGTTGAAGGTGTCGTTATGGTCCATGATGGCGGCACCGCCGGCCAGTTTGATGATCAGTCCCTTGCCTTTCGGTTGACAGCCGTGGCGGACCATCTCCTGTAGCAGCAACGGGACGCCGGTGTCCGCAAAGTAGCCCGGTTTTTCCTTGGCCTTGACCAGGTTGATCTTTGATTCCGGCAGGGCGACATGAACCATTCCCACGGTGCGGGTCTGGGGGTCGAGCAGGACCACCGCGATGCAAGAGCCCAAAGCGTAGGTCTTGATCTCCGCGTCCGGTTGCTTGCTGGCGCCGAGGTCGCCGATGCCGAGAATCATTTGGCTCATGGGGTTCGCTCCGAAAGGAGCCGGATCGTCGCCGGAGCGATCTCCGGCAGGGGCACCAGGCGTTCGGCGCCGCCCTTCTCATAGGCCACTTTGGGCATGCCGAAGACGACCGAGGTCGCCTCGTCCTGAGCCAGGGTGCGCGCTCCGGCCTGGCGCATGGCGAGCATGCCGCCGGAACCGTCCCCGCCCATGCCGGTGAGCATGATGCCGATGGCGTTTCTCGCCACCTGCTCGGCCACCGAATGCATGAGGACGTCGACGGAAGGACGGTGGCCGCTCACCAGTTCGCCGTCGTCGCAGGTGACCTGGTAGATCCCCCCCGAGCGGCGCACGCGCATGTGTTTTCCGCCGGGTGCCACCAGCACCCGGCCGGTCATGATCCGGTCGCCGGTCTCCGCTTCCTTGACTTCCATGGCGCAGAGCTGGTTGAGGCGGTCGGAGAACATCTTGGTGAAACCCGCCGGCATGTGTTGGACGATGACCACCCCTGGCATGTTGCCGGGGAAGCCGGTGATGACGCTCTTGATCGCCTCGGTGCCGCCGGTGGAGGCGCCGATGGCGATGACCTTGTCCGTCGATTCAGCCAAGGCCTTCACTGGGCGAGCGAGGCCGCGACCGGGAAGCTGGTCGCGGCGGTTTTTCCAGTGGCTGACATTGACCGTCGAGGCGATCTTGACCTTGGTACGCAGCTCGGCGAGCATGGCGCTGAGCCCCTGGGCCATGTTCGAGGTCGGTTTGGCGACGAAATCGACGGCCCCGGCCTCCAGGCAGTCGAGGGTAATCTGCTTGCCGGTCTGGGTCAGAGAACTGACCATCACTACCGGAATCGGATACTGGGGCATGAGCTTGCGCAGGAACTCCAGGCCGTCCATGCGCGGCATTTCCACATCCAGGGTCATTACGTCCGGTTTGTGCTTGACGATCAGGTCCCGGGCCGAGTAGGGGTCGACCGCCGCCCCGACGATCTCCAGCCCGGGGTCCATCGACAGCCCCTGGGTGAGGATCTGCCGCACCAGGGCCGAGTCGTCGACGATGAGTACGCGGATTTTACGGGTCATCTTCCAGCCTCTTTCTGATAGGTGGCGGGCATCAGATAGTTGTAGAGGGACTGGGAACGGCCGATGGTCTCCGAATGGCCGATGCACAGGTAGCCGCCTGGTTCGGTGAACTGGTGAAACTTGCCGATCAGGGCTTCCCGGGTCGGCTGGTCAAAATAAATCATCACGTTCCGGCAAAAGATGATGTGAAACGGCTTCTTGAACGGGAACTGGGCGTTCATCAGGTTGAAACGGCGAAAGGTCGCCTCGTTTTTCAGCCGGTCGATCACCCCCCAGTTGCCGTCGGGCAGACGTTTGAAATACTTGCGGCGCAGGGCTTCGGGGACATCGGCGATGCGCTCCTCGGCGTAGACCCCGGCGCGGGCGATGGAGAGCGCCCGGTCGGAGATGTCGGTGGCGAGGATGCCTGCCGACCACTGGCCGTAATTGGCGCCGAAAAATTCCGCCATGAGCATGAGCAGCATGTACGGTTCTTCGCCGGTGGAACAGCCGGCGCACCAGACCCGCAGATCCCGGCGGTTCTCCTTCTCCAGCCGGGCGACGACGGTCGGCAGGGCGGTCTCGACGAAGAAGCGGAAATGCTCCTTCTCGCGGTTGAAGAAGGTGTGATTGGTGGAAATCCGGTCGATCAGGTCACTGAGGGCCTTCTCGCTCTTGTCGTTGAGCAGGTGTTCGTAATATTCCTTGAAGGTCGCAAAGCCCGAGGCGCGGATGATCTTCTGCAGCCGTCCCACCATCAGGGACTTTTTCTGGTCCGTCAGGTTGATGCCGAAACGCTGATAGATCAGGTCGCGCATCAGTTTGAATTCCTGATCGCTGATTTCCATCAGATAGCCGGACATGAAACTTCTCCCTTATCCTCTTGCCGCCGGATGCCGGGTGCGGCTCAGAAGAGCTCGCCGCCACCGCCGAGCATGGCCAGTTCGTCGCTGTAGAGAAGTTTCTGCACGTCGAGCAGGATCTTCACCTCGTTGCCGATCTTGCCCATGCCTTGAATGTAACGGGTCGACTCCCGGTTGGTGCGGGGGGGCGGCTCGATTTGCTGGTCGGGAATATCCGCCACTTCATTGACCTTGTCCACCACCAGTCCGACTTCCTTGTCGTCGATGTTGACGACGATGATGCAGGTGCGGTCGTCGTAATCCCGGGCCGGCAGGCCGAAGCGGGTGCGCACGTCCATTACCGGCACCACCTTGCCGCGCAGATTGATCACCCCCTTGACGAAGGCGGGCATGTCGGGAACGTCGGTGATCTTCTGGATGCCGATGATTTCCGTGACGTAGCGGATCTCGATGCCGTAATCCTCCTTGGCCAGATGGAAGGTCAGGTACATCCCTTTCTGTGAATCCTCGCTGTCGGTATCTCCGGAGAAATTGAGATTCAGGTTGCTCATCTTGGTTTCGGCCATGTCGGTATACTCCTGCTTTTTCCACGAATAAAAGGGAGGCTAGATGCCGAGGGTTTCTTTTCCTTCAAACATATCGACCAGGTGCCCGACGTCGAGGATCAGGCAGACCTCGCCGTCGCCGAGGATGGTGCAGCCGGAGACCCAGCGCACGTTGCCGATGTAATCGGAGAGGCCTTTGATGACCGTCTGCTGCTGACCGACGATTTCGTCGACAAAGAGGCAGACCCCTTTGTCTTGGTATTCGAGCAGGATCAGGATGCCGTCGGGCAGGGTGTGCGACTCCGGTTCCTTCTTCAGCACCTCGTGCAGGCGGATGACAGGGAAGAAATTCTCCCGCACCCGGGCCAGTTCCTGGCCGTCGGGGGTGATGGTGATGGCGCTCTCCTGGGGGCGGAAGGCTTCGCGGATGGCCAGGGTCGGGACGATGCATTTGGTATCGCCGACCCGCACCATCATGCCGTCGATAATCCCCAGGGTCAGGGGGATGCGCAGGATCATGCGCGAGCCCTGGCCGGGCTTGCTGGTGACTTCGATCTTGCCCTTGATCTTTTCGATGTTCTGCTTGACCACGTCCATGCCGACCCCGCGGCCGGAGACGTCGGTGATCTTGTCGGCGGTGGAGAAGCCGGCCTGGAAAATCAGGTTGTAGATCGCCTTGTCGCTCATGTCCGAGCCGTCGCCGTCGATCAGTCCTTTGCTGATCGCCTTGGACAGGATCTTGTCGCGGTTGAGGCCGCGACCGTCGTCCTCGATGGTGATCCAGACCTCTCCCTCCTCGTGGCGGGCGGAGAGGCGCACAATCCCCTTTTCCGGCTTGCCGGCGCGAATCCGCTCATCGGGAGGTTCCAGGCCGTGGTCGAGGGAGTTGCGGATGAGATGCACCAGTGGGTCGGTGATCGTTTCGACCACCGTCTTGTCGACCTCGGTCTCCTCGCCGGAGAGGATCAGCTCGACCTTTTTGCCGGCTTTCAGCGAGAGGTCGTGGACCAACCGGATCATGCGCCGGAAGAGGCCGGAAACGGGGATCATGCGGATGGTCATGGCGATTTCCTGAAGCTCGCGCACCAGCTTGCTCATCTGCTGACCGGCCTTGTGGAAGTTTTCCAGTTCCAGCCCGGCAATGTCGGGATTGTGGATAAGCATGTTCTCGGCGATGACCATCTCGCCGATCAGATTGATGAGCTGATCGAGCTTTTCCAGATCGACCCGGATGTCCTGGCGTTGTGCCGCCGCCGATTTGTTTGCGGCGGCCGGCTTGGCCGGGGCCGTCGGCGTGGAGCTGGCGGCAGGCGCCTTGGGCGGAGGCGGCGGCGTTTTGGGCGCCGCCGGGGCGGGCGCCGGTTTCGGTTCCGCTTTGGCCGGCGAGGGAGGCGTCGGCGCTGGCGCGGCAGCGGGGGGTGGTTCCGGCGGTGCCGGTGCCGTTTCCGGTGTCGGCGCGGGGGACGCTTCTGCGGTCGGCACGTCCGGGGCGGCCGGGGGAGTCATCAGGGTGTCGAGCTGCCGCTGCTGCGCCGCCAAGGTGGCGATGGTGCCGGTGCCACCGTTGGTGACGTCGGCGACCGCCGCGCGCAGGGAGTCGAGACAGTCGAGGAGGATTTCCGCCGGATTGCCGTCAGCGAGTGCCTTGCCCGACTTGACCAGGTCGAGGACCGATTCCATCTGATGGCTGAGGCGCTCCAGGTCGGCGTAGCCGAAAAAACCGCAATTCCCCTTGAAACTGTGGATGTTGCGGAAGAGGGACGCCACTACCTCGGCGCTCGGTTTCTCTTCGGTCCATTGCAGCAACCCCTGCTCAGCGCTCTGCAACAGCTCGTCCGCTTCCTGGGCGAACCGTTCCACCATCTCCGAGGTGATTTCCAGTTCGAAGCTGCTATCGGCGGCAATCTTCTTGTTCGGCGCGGTGGCAGGTCCCGCCTCCGGGGCGGGCGCCGGTTCTGCCGCGGCCGCGACGGCGCCGAGGCGGATGCGTTCCTGGGCCAGGTCCGTCGCCTGGATCAGGCGGCTCTTCATGTCTTCGGCGACAGCCTCCAGTCCCTGGTCGGTGTATTCCCGCTCGACCAGGTCGAGGGCTTCCTTGGCGAAGTCGCAGGACTGGCAGAGGAGCTCGACGTGGGAGGAATCCATCATGATCTTGCCGGCGCGGACCAGATCAAGCAGGCTCTCGGCAGCGTGGGCCATCCCCGACAGATTGGTCAGGTCAAGAAAGCCGGCGCTCCCCTTCATCGAATGGAAAAGCCGAAAGATGGCGTTAATGGTGTCGACGTTGCCGTTGATGCGCTGGAAGACCGGGCAGTTCTTGCATTCCTGTTCCGAGTTGGCATGGGGGCAGGTCTGCTTGCCGTCGCCGATGTAGCCCATGTCGAGCCAGCAGGGAAAGTCCGGCGAATGCCCATGGCGAAGACAGTCGGTCTGCTGACAACCGAGGATTTCCCAACAGTTGCCCGGCTGGCAGCTTTGCCCCAGTTCGATGATGATGGGCTCCAACTGGTCGATCATGTCACGACTTTCCTGGACGAATTCCAGGATGATCTCGATTTGGTCGCTGGAAATATCGTTGCTCATGAACACCTCTGTGCGCCCTGAGGGGGTGACCCGACGGAGGGACGAGTTTGGGGACGAAAATGCCGCTTCCTTGCCTATACAAATTTCGCACCACTTTTTTTTCAAGACGCGCCGATTTGTCCGGTTGCGCGATTCAATCCAGTGAAAATAGATAGATAGGTGTTTTAGGCGACGCCGGCACGGAGTTTTTCGTCGAGGTTTCTGTCAAAAAGCCGGTTTTGCGGTGTCGTGCATTCGACGTTTCTGGTTTTTACCCGGAACCCGCAGAGGCTCTTCGTCATTTGACCGGTTTCCTTTGGCACATAATTGGCAAGTTTCAACGGCGGATGAAAATCGTCTTTCGGAGGTCCTTTGCGTATCCTGATCACGACCTTGATTTTGCTGTCGGTTCTCGCCTGCCCGGTGGCGGCGGCGACGCCGACCCAGTTGCTTCGCATCGACAAGGCGGAGGAAACCACCTCCACCCGCCTGAGCCTGGACTTTTCCGCCCTGCCCGAGCATCGGCTCGAAGTTTCCGGACAGCGGGTCGACCTCTTTTTGAGCGATACGGAAGCCGCCTCTTTGCCTGCCCCGCCGGAGGATGGCAAGGTTTTAAAAGTGCTGCTGGCCCGACAGGGACGGCTCTTGATGGTCTCCTTTCTGCTGCGCACGGCCCCGGCCAGTGTCAAAGTCTTGACTGATCCCGGAAATCGTCGGTTGCTGCTCCATCTCGACTGGGGGAGTGGTCGTGCGCCGGCACGCCTGGCCATCTCCCGCAACCCACCCCGGCTAGCCTCGCTGAAGGGCGGGCAGGTGGTGAAGAATATTCTTGAAGGGGAGGATTTTTCCGCCTCCTGGCGCCGTTTCTGCGAAGAGTACGAAACGCCCCTGGGGGTTGCTGCGCCGGTACGCTATTCTCTGCCCCCCCTGCCGCTGCTCGTTTTCAGCCCGGCCACCACCGGCGCCGTCGGTGCGCGCCTGGCCGAAGGGGTCGAGGCGCTGAGCAGCGGCAGTTGGATCCGGGCGCTGAGGCTCTTCGACGGGGTGCCGCCCAGGGAGCTTACGGGGGTGGATCGCGAAGCCCACGCCCTGCTGCACGGAGAAACTCTGCTGCGTCTCGGCGAGACCGGGCGCGCCCAGACCGTTCTCGACAACTTCCTGAACGCCTTTCCCGACTCGGCCCTGCGCAGTCGCGCACTCTATCTGTTCGGCTACCTGCGGGCACTGCGGGGGGAACCCTACGATTCCGGTTTTCTCCTCGGCAACCTGCAGGAAACGGCCAAGGATGCCGTTTACTATCGGCAGCTGGGGCTGTTGCTGCGAGCCGAGGTTGAACTCGCCACCGAGCGGCCCAAAGCGGCGTTGGCGACCCTCGATCAGGAGCAACTGGCCGCGCAGCTTGTCCCCTACGGCGGACGCAGCCGCGCCGACGCCCTCTTCGACCTGGGCGACACGGCGGCGGCCCTCGAACAGTATCGGGCGCTGAATCCCCAGATCAAGGCCTGGGGCGCATTCCCGCAATCGCTGGCGCGTCTGGCCGAGGCCTGTTACCGCCAGGGGGATTTCGCCGCCGCCGTCGCCCGCTACGCCGAACTGGCCCAGGTTGCCGGCACGCCCGCCGCCAGGAATCTCGCCGCCTTCGGACACGCCCGTGCCCTCATTCGCAGCGGCCGGGTCGATGCCGGGATGTCGCAGCTGCGGACCCTGGCCGCCGGATCGGAGGAGGATGAGGCGGCGCAACGGGCGCGTTTGCTCATCCTCGACCAGGAAGTCCTCGCCGCTCCGGCCGAAAAAGGCTTCATGAAAGTTCTCAGCTATCAGCAGCTGGGCGTCACCGCCGTCCGTCGCGAACTGCGCGAGGAGGCGGCTTTCAAGCATGTGTTGCTGGCCGCCCTGCAGAATGTCGATCGCACCACCCTCGGTTTTCTCGAAGAGTTCATCCGTCAGCATCGCCAGGGGCGCTTTCAGGATTTCTCCCAGGCGCTGCTCAACGAACTGCTGCCGCAGGTCATCCGCCAGACGGTGGGACGGCAGGACTACTTCGGCGCCCTGGTGCTGGTGGAAAAGTACCGGGATCATTTGGTGGCGCTCGGCACCGGCAGCGAACTGCTGCTTGATCTCGGCAGCGCCCTGCGCAGCCTGGGCTTGCTCGATAAGGCTGCCGACGTCTATTTCTTCATGCTCGACGCCTACCGGGGGGAGGCGGGGGAGGAGCCTTTCTACGCCCCGTTGCTGGAGGTTTTGTCGGCCAAAGAAGATCACCGGTTGGTCATCGAGTACGCCGACCGCTATCTGGAACATTTCCCCAAGGGGGAACAGGTGCAATCGGCGCTGAGCCACAAATTGCGGGCGCTGACGGCGCAAAAGGATTATCCCGCGGCTGCCAAAATTTTGACATCCACTGAGCTGAAACGCACGCCCGAGCTCGATCTGCTTGCCGGAACGGTCTTCTGGGAGGTGGCGGACATGGATCGGGCGGCCGAATCCCTGGCCCGGGTCTTGACCGATCCCGCAGTCCGGGCAGAACATCCCCAGCAGCTGCTGCGCTGGGCCGAGGCCGAGTTCAAGCGCAAGCGCTTTGATGCGGCCCTGCCCCTTTACCGCGAGCTGGAAGGGGTCGCCGGCCTGGCCGATCAGGCCCGTTACCGGCAAGGGCAGATTCTTCTCGCCACCGGTCGTCGGGGGGAAGCCCTTAAGTTATTTACCGATCTGGCCGAAAAGGGGGAAGCTCCCCAGTGGCGTCAGGCCGCTTCGGGCGCGTTGTTTGCAGAGACACCCCGGTAGCGGGATTATTCGTCCGCCGCTCTGCGCGGTAAAGGAATCCAGATCATGCCGAAGTTGGAACTTTTCGATCAGTCGATCCGTTTGCTGGAAAAGACCCTGGATATGCGCCAGCGCAACCAGGAGATCATCTCCTCGAACATCGCCAACGCCGAGACCCCCGGCTATACACCTTCGCGCCTGGAGTTCGAAGAGCAGCTGCGTCAGGCCCTCAAGCCTCTTCCCGGCGCGGCGGCGGCGACCCATCCGGCCCATTTCCCCATCGGCACCGGCGATCTCTCCGGGGTGCGGGGGAGGGTCATCCGCGAACCGGATACCCTCGGTTTCGGCGACGGCAACGGCGTCAATCTGGAACGGGAGATGATCGCCATGGCGGAAAACCAGCTGCTTTACGAAACCGCCACCCAGGTCATCAGCAAGAAACTCGGCCTGCTCAAATATGTGGCCCAAGACGGCCGTTAAGGAGGACTAAATGGATATCTTCGACGCGCTCAAAATAAGTTCCTCGGCGCTGGCGGCGCAACAGGTCCGCCTCAATACCATCAGCTCCAACCTGGCCAATATCGAAACGACCCGCACCCCCGACGGTGGCCCCTATCGCAAGCGGGAAGTCGTCTTTCGCTCCACCGAGAGCCCTTTCGCGAAAAAGTTGGAACAAAGCTTGAAAGGAGCGGTACAGGGGGTAGAGGTCGCCGCCATTCAGATCAACAACGCTCCTCCTCGGGTCATTTACGATCCCTCCCATCCCGACGCCGACGAGGCGGGGCAGGTGCTGCTTCCCAACGTCAACCTGCTCGACGAGATGGTCGATATGACCAGCGCCACCCGCGCCTACGAAGCGAACGTCACGGCGATCAAGGCGACCAAACGAATGGCCCTCAAGGCCCTTGAAATAGGACGATAAATCATGAGCGATATCACGTTACTTTCCCATCTGAGCAATCTCGGAACGCCGCCCGTCGCATCCTCCGCTCCGGCGCAGGGGGGTAATGGCGGTTTCGCCAAAGCCCTCGGCGAGGCTCTTGACTCGGTCAGCCGTAGCCAGTCCGAGGCCGATCTGGCGGTGGAGCAGTTGCAGACCGGCGAATCGCGCAATCTGCACGAGGTGATGATCGCCATGGAAAAAGCCGATATCTCCCTGAAGCTGGCGGTGCAGATGCGCAACAAGGCGCTTGAGGCTTATCAGGAAATCATGCGGATGCAGGTCTAATCTCCTCGACCGAGGGGGAATGGGTAATAATTTTATGGTGTTGAAGAGAGGTTCCGGCAATGGCGGTGGCAACGAATAGAAATCTGATGCGGACGGTGGGCGCCTGGCCGGCTTCCCGCAAGCTGAGTCTGCTGGCAGTGGTGCTGATCTGCGCGGCGGTCTTCGCCGCTATCATTCTGCAGGCGCGGGTGGCCGATTATCATCTGCTCTTCGCCCAGATGGAAAACGCCGACGCCGCCGAGGTGGTGGAGTGGCTCAAGGAACGGAAGATCCCCTATCGCCTGGAGGGCAACGGGACCTCCATCCACATTCCTGCCGATCAGGTCTACGAGACCCGTCTGGAACTGGCCGGTTCCGGTCTGCCTCGAGGGGGCGGCGTCGGTTTCGAGATCTTCGACCAGCAGAGCTTCGGCATGACCGACTTCGCTCAGAAGATCAACTACCTGCGCGCCCAGCAGGGGGAACTGTCGCGGACCATCGCCTCCCTGGCGCCGGTGGAAGGGGCGCGGGTGCATCTGGCCCTGCCGGAAAAACGCCTCTTCACCGAGCAGCAGAAGGTCGGTAGCGCCTCGGTCATCCTCAAGCTGGGAGCCGGCCGTCAACTCAAGGAAAGCCAGATCCAGGGGATCGTCCATCTGGTTGCCGGCAGCGTCGACGGCATCGAAGCCGAGAACGTCACGGTCGTCGATTCCACCGGCAAGATCCTCACCGCCAACCCCTCCGACGAAATCGCCGGGCCGATGACTCCGGGGATGCTCGATTACCAGCAGACCCTGGAGCGGCGTCTGGAAAGTCGCGCCCAGTCCCTTCTCGATCAGGCCCTTGGAGCCGGCAACTCGGTGGTGCGGGTGACCGCCGCCGTCGATTTCCTGCAGCAGGAGCAGACCGAAGAGAGTTACGATCCCAACCGTACCGCCGTGCGTAGCGAGCAGACCAGCCAGGAAAAGAACGGCACTCCGTCCGCCGCCGGGGTGCCGGGCGTCGCCTCGAATCTGGGGGATGCTGCGCCGACTTCCGGGATGACCTCATCGAGCCGTAGCGAAGAGACGATCAACTACGAAGTCAGCAAGGTCATCAACCGCAAGGTCTTCCCGGTCGGCACCATCAAGCAGCTCTCCGTGGCGGTGCTCGTGGCCGATCGTCCGGCACCGGCCGCCGCCGGGGAGGAAGCCGGTGCGCCGGTTCCCCGTGACGCCAAGGAAATCCAGTCGATCCGGGCCATGGTGAGCAGCGCCCTGGGCATCGACGATGCCCGTGGCGACAAGCTGGAAGTCAGTTCCATGCCCTTCGAGAGCGCTTTTTTTGAAATGGCTTCCACCGAAAGCATGGAAGGCGCCGGGCTTTACCAGTACCTGCCCTTTATCAAGTATGGCCTGTTGATCGTCGGCGCGGTCTTGCTCTATCTGCTGCTGGCCCGGCCGATGCTGCGTACCCTGCAGGGTTCCGCTCGGGTGGTGACGCCGATGAAGACCGTCGAGGAACTGGAGGCCGAACTGAACCGTACCGAGGCCCTACCCCGGCCGCAGGGCGACCCGGCCGAGCGGCTGCGGGAGCTGGCCATGCAAGAGCAGGGGTCGTTCGCCCAGATCATCAAGACCTGGCTGAGAGAGAGCTGAGATGGCAACGGGTCTTCTTTCGCGCCTGTCCGGAGTGGAACGGGCCGCCATGTTGCTCTTCTGCCTCGGCGAGGAGGCGACCGCGCGTATCTTCGAGCGTCTTGACGACAGCGAAGTTCGCAAGATCAGCCGCTGCATGATGAGCATCGAGCACGTTCCCGCCGATGTCGCCAAGCAGGTGGTCGATCATTTTCTCAAGGCCGAGGAGGAGCTGGCGGGGCTCTTCGTGCGTGGCGACGAGTTCGTCCGAAAAGCCATCTCCAGCAGTTCCAACAAGGATCGCAAGGCGTCGCTCATGGATCAGCTCGCCGCCGGGGCGAGTTTTCGTCCCCTGGAAACGATCGCCATGATGGAGCCGCGCATGGTCGCCGGCATCCTCCAGAACGAGCATCCCCAGACCATTGCCCTGATCCTCTCGACCCAGACGCCGGAGCATACCAGCAAGATTCTGGAAGGCTTCAACGAAGCGCTGCGCGCCGAGATCGTCTACCGCATGGCGCGCATCGACAAGGTTTCCCCCGAGGTCATCAACGATATCGAGGAATCCCTGCGTCGGGAGATCGGCGCCGTCGTCGACAGCGAGCAGCAGCAGGTCGGCGGGATCGACAAGGTGGTCGATATCCTCGGGCGCATGAAGAAAGGGAAGGATCGGGTGATCCTCGGCATGATCGAGGAGAGCGACCCGGAACTGGCGGAAACCATCCGCCGCCGGCTCTTTGTCTTTGACGACCTGGTCTATATCGACGGCCGCGGCTTGCAGCAGATTCTGCGCGAGGTCAACAACGACACCCTGGTGGTGGCCCTCAAGACCGCCTCCGAGGACCTGACCAACAAGCTTTTTGCCAACATTTCCAGCCGCGCCGTGGACATGATCAAGGAAGATATGGCGGCGATGGCGCCGGTGCGCCTCGCCGACGTCGAGGCGGCCCAACAGGAGATCATTCAGGTGGCGCTGAAGCTGGAGGAAGAAGGCAAGGTCGTGATCCCGGGAAGGGGAGTGTCCGATGTCCTGGTCTAGAATCTACAAGGGGAACGAGTGCAACGATTTGCAGCGCCTGGTCTTTTCCGACTTTGCCAGCGGCGACGGTGGCATGGTGGCGGGGGGCGCGGTCTTTCAGGAGTCCGTTTCATCCCTGCCGACGGCGTCCGCCGTCGACTCCGCTCGGGTGCATCTTCCGGGGGGGCCGTCCCGCGAGAGCGAGGCCCAGGCCGCCGAAGCCTTTGCCCGGGGCAAACGGGAAGGGGCCGAAGAGGTGGAAAAACGCTTCGGTCCGACGATCCAGGCCTTTGCCTCGGCGGTTGAGGAAATCAGCCGGCTGCGGGAATCGATCCTGAAAAACAGCTCCGATGATATGCTGCGCCTGGTCTTGGCGATCGCCGAGCAGATCATCCCCTGCGCTGTCTCCCTCAATCCCGAAATCATCCATCACACCATCGTCAAGGCCCTGCAGGCGGCCGCCGATGCCGACAGCTACCACATTAAGGTCCATCCCGACGACATGGCGGTGGTCATGGAGAAGAAGCCCCTGCTCATGGCGAGCATCAGCGGCCTGAAGAACCTGACCGTGGAAGAGGACGCGCACATCGCCCGGGGGGGATGCCTGGTCGAGTCGGAGCTGGGGCAAGTGGACGCCACCATCGAAAGCCAGCTGGAAGAGATCCGCGAGAAGATTCTACGCGCTGCCGGAGGGGCCTAGATGACCAATCTGGTCGGTGAGCTGCAAGGCTTCAACCCCATGCGGGTGCGGGGCAAGGTCACCAATATCGTCGGACTGGTGGTGGAGGGCTACTGCCCCGACGCTTCCGTCGGCACCCTGTGCATGCTCACACCCAAGGACGGCGGCGCGCCGGTGCCCGCCGAGGTCGTCGGCTTCCGCGATTCCCGGGCGTTGCTCATGCCCCTGGGCGAGTTGCGCGGTCTTGGGCCAGGAAGTCTCATCCAGGTCTGCCGCAGCAGCGCCGTCCAGAAGGTCGGCGACGGGCTGCTCGGGCGAGTGGTCGATGCCATGGGCGAACCGATCGATGGGCCGCCCCTGCCCCCCCTCGACCATGAAATGCCCATCTACGCCCTGCCCGCTGGCCCTCTGGAGCGGCGCAAGATCACCACTCCACTCGATCTCGGGGTCCGTTCCATCAACGCCATGCTGACCTGCGGCACCGGTCAGCGCATGGGGATCATGGCCGGTTCCGGGGTCGGCAAGAGCGTCCTGCTCGGCACCATGGCCCGCTTCGCCCAGGCCGACATCAACGTCATCGCCCTGATCGGCGAGCGCGGGCGCGAGGTCGGCGAATTCATCGAGCGCGACCTGGGCCCGGAAGGCCTGGCCCGTTCGGTGGTGGTCGTCGCCACCTCCGATCAATCGCCGCTGCTGCGCATGCGCGGCGCCTTCGTCGCGACCACCATCGCCGAGCATTTCTGCGCCCAGGGCAAGAACGTGCTGCTGATGATGGATTCGGCGACCCGTTTTGCCATGGCCATGCGCGAGGTCGGCCTGGCCGTCGGCGAACCGCCCACCACCAAGGGCTATACGCCCTCGGTCTTCGCCACCCTGCCCAAGCTGCTGGAGCGGGCCGGAAGTTTCAAGGCCGGCGGCAGTATCACCGGCCTTTACACCGTCCTCGTTGACGGCGACGACAT
Organism: Desulfuromonas acetexigens; assembly: GCF_900111775.1. Classification (NCBI taxonomy): domain Bacteria; kingdom Pseudomonadati; phylum Thermodesulfobacteriota; class Desulfuromonadia; order Desulfuromonadales; family Trichloromonadaceae; genus Trichloromonas; species Trichloromonas acetexigens. The sequence continues at coordinate 45,844 of NZ_FOJJ01000012.1, forward strand.
GAACGAGCCGATCGCCGACGCGGTGCGCTCCATTCTCGACGGCCACATTGTCCTCTCCCGGCAGCTGGCGGCCCGCAACCACTATCCGGCCATCGACATCCTCGCTTCGGCCAGCCGCGTCATGCGCGACATCGTCGATCCCGAGCATTTCAAGCGCAGCGGCCTTTTGCGGGAGATTCTCGCCACCTACCGCGAGGCCGAGGATCTCATCAACATCGGCGCCTACGTCGCCGGTAGTAATCCCCGCATCGACCGGGCGGTGGCCAAGATCGACGCGGTCACCCGCTTTCTGCGCCAGGAAATGGGGGAATGGTTCGATATGCCGACGACGCTCGCGCAGCTCAAGGAACTGGGCCTCGACTGAGTGGCTGATGAAAAACGCCCATCCGCGGCGTTGCCCTCATCCGGATTTATTGATCAGCCTTACAGCACGATTTCAGGGAATTTTCTCCGCGGCGTAAAGGATAAGGGTCATGGCGAAATTCAAGCTGCAAACCGTGCTCGACTACCGGGAACGCCTGGAGAGTCTGGCGCAGCAGGCTCACGCTGACGCCCTCGACCGGGAGAACCGGCTGCTCGGGGAATTGACCGCCAAGCGCCGCGAGCTCGACAGCCTGCGGGAAGAGTTCGAGGACTTGCAGCGCAAGGGACTGGATGCTTTCGAGTTCTCGCTCTACAGCAACCACATCGGTCATGCCATGGGCCAGGTGGCGGATTTGGTGGAGCGCTGGGAGGCCGCCCGCGACGAGGTCGAGCGCCGGCGTCAGGCCCTGTGTGTCGCCAGCCAGGAGCGGCAACTGCTGGAAAAACTCAAGGAAAAGCATCGGAATGAAGCCTATGCAGAAGAACTGCACAAAGAGGCGGTGCAGCTTGATGAAGTCGCCGTGCGCCAATTCAGGAAATAGACAGGGGTAAAACCATGCGTCCCGGATTTCTACTCTTATCGATTACCTTGGCGGGCATTCTCCTCGTCAGTGGGGCGCCGCCAACCGGCGGTGAGGAGGCCATGCTGCCTGGCTTGGATTCCCTGGAACAGCGCCGTCTGCTTCTCTCCCTGCAAGAAGAGCGGGAGTCGTTACAGCAGGAATTCGCCGCCAAGGAAGAAAAACTCGCCATCAGGGAATTAGAGCTAAAGACCCTGGAGACCGAGGTCGATAAGAAGTTAGCCCAGCTCCAGCAGGCGCGGGACGACCTGAGTCGTCTGCTGGAAGCCAAGGACGAGGTGGAGGCCCAACGGATCCAGGGGCTCGGCAAGATGTATGAAAAAATGGACCCCGCCCAGGGCGCGGTTCTTCTCGCCGAGCTTGATCGGGAACTGGCGGTGCGGATTCTGGCCGGAATGAAGGCCAAGGCTGCCGGTGCCCTGTTGGAAAACATGCCTCCGGAAGAGGCGCGTCGCCTGAGTACTTCCTATTCCACCCTCGTCGAGGATTAAGCCGGGCTCTTCCATTCTCCTCGAAGGGTGAGCCAGTATGCAAATTCCCCCTGTTTCCCTCGACAGCCTGTTGCCCGCGGCAAACCCGGCCGCCCCTCCTACGACGGAAGGCGGCGGTTTCGCGCGTTCCTTGCGGGAACGACAGGACGCCCTCGCTACGCCAGCGGCCGATTCGGCCGCGCAATCCCCCGAGCCTGTAAAAACGACGGCCCAGCGCCGTGACGGTGAATCCCGCCAGGGTGCGCAGGACAACGGTGCCGAATTGGAGGAAAGAGGTGCGCCTCTCGCCAAAGAGTCGGCCCAGTCTTCCCCTCGACGCGGTGCCAAAGCCGGGTCGAGCGATGTCCCCCTCGTTTCCGCGACGGACCCTGCCAAAATCGAGGCGGAAATGGCGCTTTCACCGGATGCCCCTGTCTTGGAAGGCGTTGGCGCGGCCGTGTCGGAGGTTCTCCCACTGGCGGGTGAAGACCCTTTTCCGGCGCTTTCGCACACCTCCTTGACTGATGTCGAGACGTTCCGCGAGGCGGCTACGCAAGGGGCGCCGGTGTCGCCTGTGCCGGACGTTTCTCCTGCCGGCACGGAAAGGTCGGCATCTCGGCCCACTTCCCCTGGCGAAAGGGCCGACGGCTCGGGGATCGTTCCGGAAATCGATGCGTCTGCGTCACCGGGGAATCCCGGTGTCTCGACCGTTTCGCAGGGCGAGGTCGTCGCTGCTTCGGTTCTCACGTCGGATTCGCTTCCGACATCACGACTGAATCAGCCTTCGACCGTCGCTGTGGAAATGCCGGAAGCGCTTGCGCCTACATCCGACCAAAGAGTTGCGGATGAGCCTGCCCCGACCAAGGCAGGGTATGAAGCAGCGACCCCCCTTTCTGCCGCTTCTACGCAAGAAGCTGTCGATCCCGCTGCTACCGGGCGAGCAGAAGTTTCCGGCGTTCGTGGGGCGATGACGGATTCCCCGAATTTGATAGCGGAGCCTTTGTTCTCTGAAGCTTCCGGCGACAGGCCCGTTAGCGGGAGCGGACCGGCAATGCGGGCGGAAGAGGCGGTTGCGGCGGTTGCGGCGGTTCGCAGGGGGCCGTCCCTTGCCGCTAACCCAGCCTTGGATTCCAAACCGGAAACTCCCGTCGCCCGGGCCGATGCTCCGGCCGTTGCCCCCGCCGCCAGCGATCTCACCGCGGCCACTGAACCGGCTCCGGCGCGGGTTTCCCCCGCAGCTGTCCGCCAGGATATTCCGGCTTCTGCCTCCTTTCGGCTACCGGTAGATTCGGCGGTGATCGATTCGTTACGGGTCTCCCCGGCGCAAAGCCAACCCACTTCGGTTTTAGCCGAAGCCGCGACAGGTATCGCAACCCTGGCCGAAGGGGGCGCCGCTCTCCGCGAAACGGTCGTACCGCCAAGATTGCGGGAGGATCTACGTGGATCGCGCCTGGATACTTCCTCGGATCGGCGCTTCGCCCAACTTTTAGGCGAAACGCGAGGGGCGGTTCGTGTTTCGGTTGCGCAAGGGGAGTCGATGCCGGTGATGGATGCCGGCAAAGGGGAGGGGGCCGAGCTGCTCTTCCGTGAGCCCGGGGCGCAAGCGGAACCGGGAATCTTCCGGGTCGCCGCCGATAACGGGTCGAATCCTACGGTATTTTCCGCCGTTGGGCAGGGGGGAGCAACCCCGCAGGCCGCCTCTGCCGGAACAGGCACGCCGGGTGCCGCCACGCCTTTTGCCTTGCCGGTGCCCGAGGAGCAGGTCTATCAACAGGTGGCGAGCCGCCTGACTTTGGTCGATGGCGAACGACACAGCCGCATGACCATGCGCCTCTATCCCGAAGAATTGGGTCAGGTCAAGCTCGAGCTGACGGTGGAAGGGGACCGGGTCCGGGTGCAGATGCACGCCCAGAATCAGCAGGTTCAGGAAGTGCTGGAAAAATACCTGCCGCGCCTGCGCGAATCCTTCGAACAGCAGGGCTTGAAGCTGGAAGAGGCCCAGGTCACCTATGACTCCCCGGGACAGGGGGGGCGCGGTTCCTTTCAGGAATCCCGCCAGTCCTTCTTCACGGCCCGATCTGCCGGCCGTTCCGCCGGTCGCGCGGCCGGTGAGGAGGAACCGGTGGTTGCGCCGCCACCGTCTTCGGCCAACCCGCGCCCCGGCGGCATCAGCGTGCGGGTGTGAGAAACAGCCCCTGGCGATTGGCACCCCCGTTCGAGAAATTGGACGGGGGTTTTTTATGGGCGAATTTATTCACAGAAGATGAAAAGACCCCTAAAGACTTAACCGAAGGGTTCCGATAAGGCTCTCAAAGAGAAGCCGAGCCGCCGGAATCCGCGATCCGGTTTCGCGCATTGAAAGGGAGTGTCAAAGTTATGACAGACATCAGCGCATTAGGATTAGGGGCCGCGAGTGCAGATCTTACGAGTTCCGCCAGCAAGTCCGCCGACCTGAGTCAGCAAATCGGCAAAACCGAATTCCTGACCCTGCTCGTGGCGCAGCTGCAGAACCAGGATCCCCTCAATCCCCAGGACCCTACCGAGTTCACCGCGCAGCTCGCTCAGTACAGCTCCCTGGAGCAGCAGTTCGCCACGAACGCGCATCTGGCCAAAATGAGTGAGTCGAGCGCCGATGTGCAACGTCTCACCGCCCTCAGCCTCATCGGCAAAGAGGTTGTGGCCGAGTCGGCGGATTTGACTCTCGCTCCCTCCCCGGATGCGGAACTGAGCCAGCGTCTTGGTTACACTCCCGGTGTTCTCGACGGCCAGCTCGGCTACCGCCTGGAGGGTGCCGCGACCGAGGTGGAACTGAACATCTTCAATGAGCAGAAAACGTTGGTTGCCACCGTCAAGGCCCCGCCGGCGGCCGGCGGCGACCATTTCGTCGCTTGGGACGGCAGGGGATTCAGCGGCAATCTGCTCCCCGCCGGGAACTATACCATCGAAGTCACAGCCAAAAACGCAGCGGCCGCCGATGAGGAGGCGAGCAAGATCAACGCTTCGGGCCTCATCCGCGGAACGGTCACCGGCGTCGAAATCGGCGCCACCGGCAACGAATTGATGACCACGGCCGGCGCGGTTTCCCAGGCCGCCATCAGCAACGTCAACCAGCTGCTCATGTAGCCCTGGCGAGGATGACATGGACGAGCAACTGCGGATTTTTCCTACCCCGATCCAGCCCGCCGGTAACCCTGGCCCGGCCAGGATCAACAAAGGCTCTCCCCGTCCCGGTCCTTCTTTCGGGGAGATCCTCGAAGGCCAGCTGGGAAAAGAACCCCTGCGCTTTTCCCAGCACGCCCGGCAGCGCATGGAGAGCCGCGGCATTGCCCTGGCCCCGGAGCAGTTGGCCCGGGTCGAACAGGCAGTCGCCCAACTTGACGCCAAAGGGGGCCGGGATTCCCTGGTCCTGATCGATCAGACCGCCATGGTCGTCAGCGTCAAAAATCATACGGTCGTTACTGTGGTTGATCAAAACAGTTTGAAAGACAACGTCTTCACCAACATCGACAGCGCAATCATCGCATAGCCGAACCGGTCCTCGCGAAGGAGGTTCGCGGATCGCCAACCGACAGCGGCGATCCCTCAACAGGAGGCACGTCATGGGTATCCTTTCTTCTCTGTACAGCGGCGTCAGTGGTCTTTCCACCAACGGTAACGCCCTCAGCGTCATCGGTAACAACATCTCCAACAGCAACACCATCGGTTTCAAGTCGGGGCGCTCGGTCTTTTCCGACCTCCTCTCCAGCAGTATTTCCGCTTCCGGTGGCATTTCCCAGGTTGGCCGCGGCGCCGGCATGTCCACCGTCGACAACATCTTCACCCAGGGGACCTTCGAAAATACCGCCAAGAACACCGACCTGGCGATCGAGGGAGAAGGTTTTTTCATCGTCCGTGATCCCAATACCAATACCGATTCCTACACCCGGGCCGGCGCTTTCCGCTGGGATGCCGAAGGCTATCTGGTCTCTCCCGAAGGCTATCGGGCTATCGGCTATGCCCTGAACGAAGCGGGCAACGTCTCCGGCGACCTGACCGAGATCAAGGTCGACACCACCACCCTGAGCCCGCCCAAGGCGACCGAAAACGTGACCTTCACCACCAACCTCGACGCCGCTTCCCAGTATCCGGCGCCGATCATCGGCAAATTCGTCGGTGTTGGCCGCACCCTCGACACCACGGCCGCCGGGGCGACTGATTTCAGTGATCCCGATGGCGTCCTGACGATCAACGGCATGACTCTGGACATCGCCGGTGGCGGCACCTACAATCAGGGTTCGGCCCTGGAGATCAGCACCGCTATCGACAGTGTCGCGGGAATCAATGCCGAAGGGATCGTCATTCCCGGCTCCATCAACCTGAGCGAGGTGGCGGACAAATCGAGCACCGGCTGGACCATCCCCGCCGGCCTGACCATCAACGGCGTGAGCCTCGCGGGGGCCATCCCGGCGACGGTGGATCGGGCTTCCTACGACGTGGCCCTGGTCAACCATTTCAACTCCCTGCTGAACCCGGTCGGAGTGCGGGCCTCCGTCGATGCCAACACTCATTCGCTGACATTGACCAGTATGGATGGCAGCAATATCCAGGTGATCAACAGTGCCGACATGTCGAGCAGTATCCTGAGCCTCAACGGTGCCTTGCGCAAAACCGTCTTCAGCGGTCTGGAGATCCAGGCCAAGGGGACCGATATCGGCGAACTGACCATCGATGCCGGCACCAACAGCACCTATGGCCTGGTCTTCAACACAGGGACCAGCGGCCGCGACGCCGGGTTCGACATCACGGCGCCGGAGGCGACCTCCAACTACGCCAACTCGGTGACGATCTACGATTCCCTGGGTAATCCGCACCAGACTACGGTCTACTTTTCCAAGCTCAACCCGGCGACCAACCCCCTGCAATGGGAGTACAACATCACCGTGAACGCCGCTGAGCTGAACCTGACTCCGGCCCAGACCGGCCCCTATCTGATCTCCAGTGGAGTTCTACGTTTCCTCGATGACGGCACCCTCGATCCGGATTTCCCCAGCGGGCTGACCACTTCGCCCAACGATCTGGCCTGGAACAACAACTCGGACCCGACCGTGCAACTCAATATCGATTTCAACACCACCCAGTGGTCCAACGCCTCGGTGGTCATCAGCCAGGATCAGGACGGCTTTGGCACCGGAACCGTCGCACAGCTCTCCCTCGATAACGAAGGGAATATTCTCGGCAACTACTCCAACGGTGTGCCGCGCAGCCTGTACCGGATTTCCCTGGCCAAGTTCAGCAACGCGGCGGGTTTGACCAAGACCGGCAACAATATGTACCAGACCTCGGGGACTTCCGGTTCGCCTATCGTCGGTACCGTCGGTTCCGGTATCGGGCAGATCTTCACCAACTCGCTGGAGCAGTCGAACGTCGACCTGGCCGCTGAATTCGTCAGCATGATCACCACCCAGCGCGGCTTCCAGGCCAACTCGAAGATCATCACCACCACCGACGAGATGCTCAACGAATTGATCAACCTGAAGCGTTAATCTTTAAGTCAATATTTTGACTGAAAATGGCCGGGACTTTCTCCCGGCCATTTTTTTCTCCGGGCGTTGGGGTGTGGAATCCGACTCCCGCCCGATTTGCTCCCGGTTTTTCGGCAAAGGTACGTCATGGCACGGCATTTGCTCATGACCTGATAGGCACGCCGGACGGATTGACCGCCCGGCCTTTCTCCCTGGGGTAGTGACTCGTGGATCTCTCGACCGTCGTCGGAATTGTTGCCGCTTTTGCCCTCATGATCGTCGCCATCATGTCGGGGGGATCGTTGATGCTCTTCATCGATCCGGCCTCGATGATGATCGTGCTTGGCGGAACCATCGGCGCCACCCTGGTTCACTACCCCTTCCGGTCCGTCTTTGGGGCGATGGCGGTTTTCAAGAAGACCGTCTTTCATCAGGAAACGGCGCCGCAGGCGATCATCGGCCAGTTGATCCAGTTCGCCGGCAAGGCGCGCAAGGAAGGGATCCTGGCCCTCGAATCCTTCCTCGACGAAGTCAAGGATCCTTTCTTCCAGAAGGCGCTGCAGATGGCGGTGGACGGGCAGGAGGCCGAGGCGATGAAGGAGATGCTCGACAAGGAGATCGAATACATTCAGGAGCGGCACGAGTCGGGGGCGGATATCTTTATCGCCATGGGCAGTTACGCTCCGGCCATGGGGATGATCGGCACCCTGATCGGCCTGGTGCAGATGCTCCAGAGCATGAGCGACCCTTCTTCCATCGGCCCGGCCATGGCGGTGGCGTTGTTGACCACCTTTTACGGCTCGGTCATCGCCAACATCCTCTGCCTGCCCATCGCCGGGAAATTGAAAAACCGCAGCGGCGAGGAAATTTTGAGCAAAACCCTCATCGCCGAGGGGATGCGCTGCGTGCTGGCGGGGGAGAATCCCCGGCTGATGGAGCAGAAGCTGCATACCTTCGTGGCGCCCAAACTGCGCGAGAGCAATTTCAAGAAATAACGGCACCCCAAAAGGCGGCATGCGGATGACGAAAAGACCGAAAAAACAGGATCCCGGCGCTCCGGCCTGGATGGTCACCTTCAGCGACATGGTGACCCTGCTGCTGACCTTCTTCGTGCTCCTTTTATCCATGGCCAATATGGATAAGATCAAATTCGAGGAAGCGGCCGGATCGCTGCGCAGCGCCTTCGGGGTGATGGGGGGCGGGAGCCAGACCTCGATATCCAAGCCGAAAGTAGTCGAGTTCGCGCCGATCCAGGACGATTTCACCAGTCGTCTCTATCAGCGGATGCTCAGCCAGATCAATCAACTGAAGATCGATCGCCGCATCCAGCTGGTCAAGGACCGCGGTGCGGTTATCCTGCGGGTCGATGCGGCGGTCCTCTTCGCCTCCGGTCAGACCGAGGTGAGTCCCGAGGCCTATCCGATATTGCAGGATGTCGCCGCCCTGATCGAAAATCTGCCGCTGAATTTGCGCATCGAGGGGCACACCGACGACACCCCCACCTCGGGGCTGGCGCTCTCCAACTGGGACATCTCCATCGCCCGGGCGGTGTCGACCCTGAAGTTTTTCGAGCGGGAAAGCCTCGTCCCCCTCGATCGCATGTCGGCGGTCGGCTACGGTTCCCGGCGGCCCCTGGCGACGGAAAAAAACGAGGCGGCCCAGGCTCTCAACCGCCGGGTCGAGTTCGTTCTCGAAAGTATCGGCGGCAACCGCGAGGCGCTGCCCTATCTGATCGACGCCGGAAAACAGGTCCCCTTTTAGGACGAAGAAAGCCTCCTCTTAGGCGTGAATCCTTCCGCCGGAAAACGAGAAATAATCATGGCCGAAAACAAGACCGACGATAAAAGCGAAGAAAAAGGTGGCGGCAAACTGAAGCTCATTCTGATGATCCTGGGGGCGGTGCTGCTGCTGGCCGGGGTCGGCGTCGGCGCCTACTTTCTCGGTGCCGGCAGCGCCGCCAAACCGGAAACCGTCGAAAAGAGCCCGGCCGCGACCCAATCCGCCGAGACGGGGGTCGCGCCGGTCGGGCCGATGCTGCCGATGGACGACTTCATCGTCAACATCCTCGACGCCGAAGGAACCCGCTATCTCAAGGTCTCCATGACCCTGGAGCTACTCACCCCAGAAGGGATGCTGGAAATCGAAGAGCGCAAAGCCCAGGTGCGCGACACCATTCTCCTTTACCTGGGGAGCAAGACCTTCGATGAAATCCGCGATCTGCAGGGCAAACTGCAACTGCGCGCCGATCTCATCGGCAAGCTCAACGCCCTGCTGACCAAGGGCAAGATCAAAACCATCTATTTCACCGATTTCGTCGTTCAGTAGAGGCGGCCTTGGATCGCATCCTCAGTAGAGAAGAAATCGCGGAACTCCTCTCGGCGGTTCAGCACGGCACCATCGAGACGGCCGCCGAGGTTCCGCCGCCGCCGAGCGATCAGCCGGTGCGCGGGCTCAACCTGGTCGGTGGTCGGGGGGGGCTGGGGCGCTGGCGGATTCCCAACCTCGATCTCATCTTCGAGGCGATCGGGCGTGGCTACGGCATCACCCTGACCAACCGCCTGCAACGCCAGGTCACGGTCAAATATACCGGCAGCGACTCCCTCGGCTTCGCCGAGTATCTGGAAACCATCCAGAACAATTCCGCCATCGGTCTGCTCGACCTCGAACCCTTCAAGTCGGGGGCGTTGCTCATCTACAGCGGCGAACTCTCTTTTGTCCTGCTGGAAATTCTGCTCGGCGGCGCGATCAAGAAGATAGTCCCCTTGCAGCGTTCCCTGACCAGCATCGAAACGACCCTGCTCAAGGGGTTGATGACTTCCCTCTGTCCCGATCTGAAAAAGGCCTTCGATCCGGTGGAGCAGCTACATCCACAGCTGCTCAAGGTCGAGACCAACCCGCGGCTGGTCAATATTGTCCCGCCCGAGGCAGGGATTCTGGTCGTGACTTTCGGGGTGAACCTGGAGGGGCTGTCCGGGGTGATGACCCTGGTCATTCCCCACGCCTCCCTGGAGCCGTTGCGAGAGAGGCTGCGCGAGTCGACCCTCTCCGTGGAGCTGCGCAACAGCGACGAATGGCCGAGTCTGCTTGCCGACGGGGTGGCGACGATGCCGGTGGAGATCTCGGCCCAGGTTGCCGAGGTGGTGGTCATGGTGCGGGACATCCTCAACTTTCAGGAGGGGGATATCATCGACCTGGGCTGCGCGCCCAACGTCCCCCTCAAGGTGCTGGTCGAAGGACGTCCCAAGTTCTGGGCGACGGGGGGAACCCAGAACGGCAATAAGGCGATTCGCATCATCAACCGGATGCCGCAACGGAGCAAATAATGGATAACAGCAAACAGCCGCAGGGCCAGGGTGAAGTCAAGAATCTCGAATTTCTGCTCGATATTCCCTTGCAGATTTCCGTGGAGGTCGGCCGCAGCCGCATTCTCATCAAGGAACTGCTGGAGATGCAGGAAGGGACGGTGGTCGAGCTCGACAAGCTGGCCGGGGAACCCCTCGACGTCTACGTCAACTCGCGCCTCATCGCCCGGGGCGAAGCAGTGCTGGTCAACGAAAAGTTCGGCATCCGCCTGACCGATGTGGTCAGTCCCGCCGAACGCATCGAGAATCTGGGCTGAAAAGCGACGACAGGATGAGGATCATGATCAGGACGCAAGCCATGCTTCTTCTGCTGGTGACGGCTGCTCCGGCCTGGGCCGAGCCCGTTGTCGGCGGCGGCGGGGATCTCTTCATCCCCTGGATCAAGATGATCGTCGCCCTGCTCTTTGTCCTCGGCCTGATCCTGCTGCTCTACTACGGGGCGAGCCGTAAGGGGTTCGGCCTGCTGCCGGCCGCCCGCACCGGGCAGATCAAGGTGCTGGAAATGCGTTCCCTGGGGCCGAAAAAAGGGGTCTGCCTGATCCGGGTGCGGGACGAAGAGTTTCTCCTCGGCCTTGGCGGCGACCGGGTCGAACTGCTGGCGCGCCTCGAGGGGCCGAAAACGACTTTTGCCGAAACTCTGGACAAACAACCGGGGGAATCGGCATGAAGGCCTGGCGCATCCTTCCGCTTCTGCTGCTCGTCCCCGTGTTGGCTCAGGCTCAGGGGTTGCCGACCTTGACCTTCGGCATCGGCGAGGCGACGGAGCCGGGACAGGTCTCTACCGCCCTGCAGGTGCTGATGGTTCTCACCATCTTGTCCGTGGCGCCGGCGATCCTGCTCATGACCACCGCCTTCACCCGGGTGGTGATCGTCCTCTCCTTTGTCCGTCAGGCCATGGGCACCCAGCAGCTCCCGCCGAACCAGATCGTTATCGGCCTGGCGCTCTTTCTGACCCTCTTCATCATGGCGCCGGTCTGGACCAAGGTGAATGAAACCGCCCTGCAACCCTATCTCAACAATGAGCTCAGTCAGCAGGTCGCCCTGGAGAAAGCCCTGGTTCCCATGCGTGATTTCATGCTGGCGCAGACCGCCGAGAAAGATCTGGGTCTGCTCATGGAAATTGCTCGGGTCGAGGCGCCGGCGACCCGGGATGATGTGCCGACCCTGACGCTGATTCCGGCTTTCATGCTCTCCGAGTTGAAACGGGCCTTCCAGATGGGCTTCATGATCTACATCCCCTTTCTGGTCGTGGACATGGTCGTCGCCTCGGTGCTGATGGCCATGGGCATGATGATGCTGCCGCCGCCGATCATTTCGCTCCCCTTCAAGATTCTGCTCTTCGTGCTGGTGGACGGTTGGGCACTGGTGGTCGGCTCCCTCGTCCAGAGCTTTTATTAGCAGGCGGATGAAAAACGCCCATTCGCGGCGTTGCCCTCATCCTTGTCACTGCGACGTACATGGCCGGTACGCCTCGCTCCTCGCATTTCGGGCGCCTTGCGCCTGGGCATTTTTGATCCGCCTGGAAAACCGAGAATTCCATTCGCTCCACGCAGGAACCCCCGGAGGAATCTTATGACTCCCGAATTCGTCGTCGCTCTTGGCCGCCAGTCGGTGGAGCTGGTCTTGATGCTGGCCGCCCCCATGCTCATCTGCGCTTTGGTGGTCGGCTTGCTCATCAGCATCTTTCAGGCCGCCACCCAGATCAACGAGCAGACCATGACCTTCATCCCGAAGATCGTGGCGGTCCTCGTCTCGCTGATCATCTTCGCCCCCTGGATGATTCAGAAACTGCTCTCCTTTACCTCCGGCATTCTGGTGGGCATCGCCACCACCGGTATCTGATCCGCCCCATGGACGGACTGCCCTTCACCGTCGCCGGTTTTCAGCTCTTTCTCGTCTGTCTCGCGCGCATGGCCGCCATGATCGGCACCCTGCCGGTCTTCGGCAGCGGCACGGCGCCGGCGCGGGTGCGCATCGGCCTGGCGGTGATGCTGGCGCTGCTGATCTTTCCGGTGGTTCGCCCCTATCTCCCGCCCCCGGATTTTTCTCCCGTCACCCTGGGACTGCTGATTCTTGGCGAAGCCCTGCTTGGCCTGATGGTCGGGTTCATCGCCCAGTTGGTGCTGACCTCCGTCGAGGTGGGGGGTACCATTATCGGCTACAAGATGGGTTTCGCCGCCGCCAACGTCTTCGATCCCCAGAGCCAGCGCCAGATCGAACTGATTTCCCAGTACCAGAATGTCATCGCTGTCCTCATCTTTCTCGCCCTCGACGCCCACCATCTTTTCCTCCGTGCCGTGGTGCGCTCCTACGAGCTGCTGCCTCCGGGCGGGATCGACATCGGTGGCGACGCGGTCCCCTTTCTCATGACCCTGGTCAGCCGCATGTTCGTCCTCGGCATCCAGCTCAGCGCACCGATTCTGGCGGTGCTGATTCTGGCCAGCCTGGTGATGGGCATCCTTGCCCGGGTCTTCCCCCAGCTCAACGTCTTCATGCTCTCCTTTCCCCTCAATATCGGTGTCGGCTTCCTTGTCATGGGTTTGACACTCAGCCTCCTGGTGCTCATGCTCGAGCGGGAATTCGGCATCGTCCCCGAGCGGATTCTCCATCTCATTCAGACCTTCAGGTAAGGCGGATTCTCCCTTTTTTCCCGGCCCAACGCTGAAATCGAGCGCTCCCCCGGGAAAAAATCTTCGCCCTTTTCATCTCTTGGAAAAATTGGACCGGGTTTTGCTGATAAGGAGTCCGGAGGGTGCGGCGCGGTGCCGCAGCCGGATGAAAAGGTAAGGCATGGCCGACGAGGACAAGGACTCCAAAACAGAACAGGCGACAGCGAAGCGGCGTCGTGATTTTCGCGAGAAAGGGCAGGTCGCCCAGAGCCGCGAAGTTCATACCGCCGCGCTGATGACCTTTTTTCTCCTCCTCTGGTACTTTTATGCCCCCTACTTCTGGGGTCAGCTCGAACTTTTGACCCGCGGCGTTTTCGGCATGGTCGGAAGCTTCGAAGTGACCCCCGTCTCGGTCCAGGGCCTCTTTCTCTTTCTCCTTTCCCGCCTCGGACTGCTGATCGCCCCCCTACTGGCGCTGGTGCTGGTGGTCGGCTTCTTCTCCAGTTTCATGCAGATCGGCTGGCTCTTCACCACCAAGCCGATGGAACCGGATCTGGCCAAGCTCGACCCGATCAAGGGCGCGAAAAAATTCATCTCCAAGCGTTCCTTTATCGAGGTTCTCAAGTCGCTGGCCAAGGTGCTGATCATCGGCTTTTTTGCCTATCAGACAGTACGCAACGAGTTCGAACAGGCCCTCTATCTGATCGACATGCCGCCGATCAGCACCCTGGTTTTTACCGGGCAACTGGCCTTTTCCGTGCTGCTCAAGACCTGCGGCATCCTCATCGTGCTGGCGCTGCTCGACTATCTTTTCGTCCGTTGGGAGATGGAAGAGAAGATGAAGATGACCAAGCAAGAGCAAAAGGAAGAGTACAAAGAGACCGAGGGGGATCCGCTGATCAAGGGCAAGATTCGCCAGATCCAGATGCAGATGGCGCGCAAGCGGATGATGGCGGAGATCCCCAAGGCCGACGTGGTCATCACCAACCCGACCCATCTCTCGATCGCCATCGCCTATCGCCGCGACGAGATGGATGCCCCGCAGATCGTCGCCAAGGGGGCCGACACCCTGGCCATGAAGATTCGCGAGATCGCCAAGGAGCATAAGGTGCCGCTGGTGGAGAACGTGCCGGTGGCGCGGGCCTTGTACAAGTTTGAAGTGGGGGATGCCGTCCCCGAAGAGCTCTATACGGCGGTGGCGGAAATCCTCGCTTACGTCTACAGCCTTAAAGGGAAAACGAAACAATGAGTTGGCTCAGCGAGAACAAATGGGCGGCGAGGCTCGTGCGCAGCGACGTGATCGTGGCGCTGGCCCTGGTCGCCATCCTGATGGTGATGATCATCCCCATCCCGCCGGTGATGCTCGACATCTTCCTGGCGACCAACATCACCATATCGCTGATGATTCTGATCATCTCTCTCTATACGGCGCGGGCCCTCGATTTCACCGTTTTCCCCTCGCTCCTGTTGGCGACGACTCTCTTTCGGCTCTCGCTCAACGTCGCCTCGACCCGTTTGATCCTGATCAACGGCCATGAAGGGGTGGGGGCGGCCGGGGCGGTCATCATGTCCTTCGGCCAGTTCGTGGTCGGCGGCAACTACGTGGTCGGGATCGTCATCTTCGTCATCCTTGTCGTCATCAACTTCATGGTCATCACCAAGGGCGCCGGGCGCGTCGCCGAAGTCGCCGCCCGCTTCACCCTCGACGCCATGCCGGGCAAGCAGATGGCCATCGACGCCGACCTCAACTCCGGTATGATCAGTGATGAAGAAGCCCGTACCCGGCGCAAGGAAATTTCCATGGAGGCCGACTTTTACGGCGCCATGGACGGTGCCAGCAAGTTCGTGCGCGGCGACGCCATTGCCGGCATCATTATCACCCTGGTCAATATCGGCGCCGGTTTCATCATCGGCGTCGCCCAGCAGGGGATGGCCATGGCCGATGCCGCCCAGACCTACACCATCCTCACCGTCGGCGACGGCCTGGTCGGCCAGATTCCGGCCCTGATCATCTCCACCGGCGCCGGTATCCTGGTCACCCGCAGCGCCGGCTCCGGCGATTTCGGCTCCGACCTGAAGAGCCAGTTCACTCTCCATCCCCGCGCCCTGTGGGTCGTCTCCGGCATTCTCCTCTTTTTCGCCCTGATCCCCGGGTTGCCGACCTTCTCTTTTCTGGTCCTCTCGGCGGCCCTGGCCGGCATTGCCTGGCTGGTGCAGAAGGGGGAACTGGCCAAGGCGGCGGCGCCGCCACCGCTGGAGCCGGAGCCGGAAGCGCCCAGCGAGGAGAATTACGAGGAGATGCTCACCGTCGATCTGCTTGAACTGGAGGTCGGCTACGGACTCATCCCCTTTGTCGATGCCGCCCAGAAGGGCGAACTTTTGACGCGCATTCAAGCGATCCGTCGTCAGTTCGCCCTGGATATGGGCTTTATTGTGCCGCCGATACACATCAAGGACAATCTGCAGCTCAAGCCCAACGAGTACGCCGTCCTGCTCAAGGGGGTGCGCATCGCCGGCGGCGAGATGCTCCCCGGTCATTATCTGGCGATGAATCCCGGCACCGCGAGCGACAGTCTGCGCGGGGTGGCGACGACCGAGCCGGCCTTCGGCCTGCCTGCCACCTGGATCAGCGAAGATAAGCGCGAACGGGCGCAGATGCTGGGCTACACGGTGGTTGACTGCACCACGGTCATGGCCACGCACCTCGGAGAAATCATCAAGAAACACGCCCATGAGCTGTTGGGCCGCCAAGAGGCACAGAACTTGCTCGATAACCTCGGTAAGAGCTATCCGAAGCTGGTGGAAGAGCTGGTGCCCAACCCCTTGAGCCTCGGACTGATCATGCGGGTGCAGCAAAACCTCTTGCGCGAACAGGTGTCGATCCGCGATATGCGAACCATTCTTGAAACTCTGGCCGACTGGGTGGCCTCGACGCACGACCCCGACCTGCTCACCGAGTATGTGCGGCAGGCGATGGGGCGCTCGATCAGTACGCGCCACGCCCCCGACGGCGAAACTCTGCCGGTGCTGGTTTTCGATCACGATGTGGAATCACGCCTGCAGAACGCCTTGCAGCAGTCGGCCCAGGGCAGCTATCTGGCGCTCGACCCGGGGACCGCCCGCTCGGTGCTGGAAGGGCTCTCCGAGCGCATCAAGGCGCTGGTCGGTGTGGCTCAGCCGGTGCTCCTCTGCGCCCCGACCCTGCGGCCCCATGTCAAAAGGTTGACCGAACGCTATCTGCCCAATCTGGTGGTTCTTTCCCACAACGAGATCGCGTCCCACCTCAAGGTGAAGTCGGTCGGAACGGTACGCCTCCATGCAAGTTAAAGTCTTTGAAGCTCCGGATATGGCGACCGCTCTCAAGCTGGTCAAGGAAAGCCTCGGTCCCGAGGCCCTGATCCTGTCGACGCGCTCAGTGCGCAAGGGCAAGGGCGGGCTGCTCGGCAAGCCGGTGCTGGAAGTGACCGCCGCTATCGAATCGCCCGAGCCGGCCCCCCGGCCGGTGATGCCGGCCTCGGCGGCGGCCAATCTCTACGGCCGCGCCCTCGGCGCCGCTCCCGTAAGCGAGCCGGTGGCGGCCGAGCCGGAAGTGAACTACGCCGATCTCTGGCGGCGGCGCAAGGTGATCGATCCCCTGGAGCAGGAGCTCGACGCCTTGAAGGGGCAGGTTTCTTCCCTCAATGTCGATTCCCTGCGCAGCGAGATCAACGAACTCAAGGAACTGGTCAAGGGTGCCGTCGAGAGTCGGGGCGTGGCCGAGCCCGCGCCCGCCGCCGCCCGCCGCCCCGGGCAGCCGGCCATCGTGCGCATGATGGAGGCCCTGCTCGCCCGCGGTCTGAGTGAAGGGGTGGCAGAGGTGATCGTCAAGCGCGCCCTGCGCAACTATCCGCCCAAGGATCGCACGATCACCCTGGAGGCCTTTCTCGCCGCCGCCATGGTTGACCTGATTCGCGTCACCCATCCTCTGGCGCCGGGGCGCGGTCCGCGCACCCTGGCCCTGATCGGCCCGACCGGGGTCGGCAAGACGACCACCGTGGCCAAGCTGGCCGCCGATTTCCTGCTCAATCAGGGGCGCAAGATCGCCCTGGTGACGATCGACATCTACCGCATCGCCGCTGCCGAGCAGCTCAAGGTTTACGGCGAAATCATGCAGCTGCCGGTAGACGTGGTCCTCTCCCCCGAGCAGCTGCGTCAGGTGCTGGAGCGTCATCGCGACAAGGATCTGATCCTTATCGACACCGCCGGGCGCAGCCCCCGGGACAAGGCCGGGATCGACGAACTGGAAAAATTCATCGGCGAAGGCAGCGGCGTGGAAAACCATCTGGTGCTTTCGGCGACGACCCGTGAGCAGGAGCTCTTCGGCGCCATTCGGCGATTCGGGCGATTGCCCATCGACAGTCTGATTTTCACCAAGCTCGATGAGTGTGAGGGGCTTGGCTCGATTCTGAATGTTCATTTCAAGCACGATTGCCCGCTTTCGTATCTGACTAACGGCCAGCGCGTTCCCGAAGATCTGCTGCCGGCCGATCCCCGTCAGTTGGCGGGGATGGTCATGGGGAAACTCAAGGAATGAGAGATATGGATATGGTCAAGGAACCTATCGACCAGGCCGGGACCCTGCGCTCGCTCAGCGGCAACTTTGCCCGTTCGGCACTGGCGGCGGGAGAGGGGCGCAAGTTCCCGCAGGTCATCTCCGTCACCAGCGGCAAGGGCGGGGTCGGCAAGACCGCCGTGGCGGCCAATATCGCCATCGTCCTGGCCCGCTCCGGCAAGAAGGTGCTGATTATCGACGCCGACCTCGGCCTGGCCAACGTCGACGTGATTTTCGGCCTGACCCCCCAGTTCAATCTCAACCATTTCTTTGCCGGCGAAAAGACCCTCAACGAGATCGTCGTCGAAGGCCCCGAGGGGGTCTGCATCCTGCCGGCCGGTTCCGGTCTTCAGTCCACTACCCATCTCAGCCCCGAGCAGCGGATGCGCTTTCTCGATGCCATGGAGGCCTTTCACGGCGATTTCGACATCATCATCATCGACACCGAAGCGGGCATTTCCGAGAACGTCACCTATTTCAACGTCGCCGCCCAGCAGATCCTGGTCGTAACCACCCCCGACCCGACGGCGATTACCGACGCCTACGCGATCATGAAGCTGCTCTCGACCAAGTATCACGAAAAGCGCTTCAACCTCATCGTCAATTCGGTGGTCGATCCCGACGAGGCGCTCGACGTCTACAAAAAGCTGACCTTGGTGGCCAACCGCTACCTCGACATTTCTATCGATTACCTGGGCTGTATTCCCTACGACAAGCGCATGCGCGAGTCCGTCTCCCGGCAGAAGGTGATGGTCGAACTCTATCCCAAAAGCAAGATCAGCAGCGCCTTCGAGGATCTGGCCGAAAGTCTGACGGCGATGATCCAGAACGTGCAGGCCAAGGGCACCCAGCAGTTCTTCTGGCAGCGGCTCCTTTCCTTCGGGCAGGGCGAATAATCATGGATCTGGAGACTTTCATCTATCCCCAACCCCCGCTGGTGCCGGTGGATCGGGAAGCGCTGATCCGCGAGCATCTGCCGATGGTCGAATTCATCGTCGAGCGTATGGTTTGTCAGGTGCCGTCCTACATGACCCGGGACGATATGGCGAGCGCCGCCATGGTTGGGCTGATGGATGCCGCCGGCCGCTTCGATCCCGGCAAGGGGGTGCTCTTCAAGACCTTCGCCGAACAGCGCATGCGCGGGGCGATTCTCGACGAAGCGCGGAAGATGGGCTGGTTTTCGCGGAGCCTGCGGGATAAGCAGGGGCGCGTGGCCGATGCCTTGACCTCCCTGGAACATCGCCTCGGGCGTTCGCCGGAGGAAGAGGAGGTGGCCCGCGAACTGGGGCTGAGCCTGGCCGACTACCATCAACTGCTCGGCGAGGTCAACCATCTCGGTCTGGTCAGCCTGCAGGAAACTCTGGATGATGCCGGCCAGGGGCGCAGCCTGCAGGATACTCTGGTGGACAAGGACGCTCCGAGTGCTCTCGACCGTCTTGAAGCCAAGGAATTGACCCGGGAGATCGCCGGCTGCCTGAAAACCCTGTCGGAAAAGGAAACCCAGGTCATCGCCCTTTACTACTACGAGGAGCTGACCCAGAAAGAAATCGCCGAGGTGCTCGGCGTCACCGAGGGACGGGTCTCTCAGCTGCACAGCCAGGCCCTGGCCAAGCTCAAAGGCAAGTTGTCCCGGCGCGGCCTGGGGCGCGAGGGGCGGTAGGCCATGGCCGGACGGGATCTCTTCTTCGCCTTTCTGCTCCTCGTCGGCCTCGGGCTGGCGCTGCGCTGTTGGCTGCTGGAGCGACGGTTGGAGCAGGCGCGCAAGCAGCTGGAGGAGCAGGACCAACTGCTGCGCGAGGTGGTCGAGCGGCTGCGGTTGGTTCCGGATCGTTCTCCGGCGCAGACGGCCGCGCGGCCGGAGGCCTTTGCCGTCGATCTCGCCCAGGCCGATCTCAAGCAGCGCCTCAAGGGGGGGGATGCCCCCAAGCCGATTCCCGAACGCTACCGGCTGGTCGCGGCTCTGGCCCGCCGGGGTCTGGTGGCCGCCGACATCGCCGAGATCCTGGAAATCGCACCGGGGGAGGCGGAAGAGTTGATTAAGCTGGCCCGAGTTTCGGGCGAACGGTAAGGGCTGATGAAAAACGCCCATCTGCGGCGTTGCCCTCATCCTCGTCGCTGCGACGTACCTTACAGGTACGCCTCACTCCTCGAATTTCGGGCGCCTTGCACCTGGGCATTTTTGATCAGCCCTAAGGCATAATGGATTATTTATGACAGTCAGAGGCGACGCATGCGTCGCCTTTTTTTGGGATCGGCGAAGAAATTTCTAAAGGAATGGGGCGTGAACGCCGATAACATGAGCAAGACGAGAACTTCAGCGAGGTAGCCATGAGTACAGGAAAATACGCAGCGCTTTCGGCGGCCCGGACCGCCATGCAGAGCCTCGATACCATTACCCACAACATGGCCAACCTGCGCACTTCCGGTTACAAGCGGGGGCGCGTGGCTTTCGCCGCCGCGCTCAGCGAAGCCCAGTCCTGCAACCAGGGCAAGGGGCTCAATTTCGCCAAGGGCCAGGAAGGCTTCAGCGATTTTTCCCAGGGGGTCATCACCACCACCGGTCAGCCTCTCGATCTGGCCATCGCCGGTTCCGGCTACTTCAAGGTCGGCGACGATCTCGGCAACATCTTTTACACCCGTCAGGGCAATTTCTCGCTGAACACCGAAGGCAACATGGTCGCCGCCGGTGGCTTCAAGCTCCTTAACGAAGGGAATGCGCCGATCGTCATCGACGGCCCGGTAAAGATCATCGGCGAAGACGGCACCATCCAGATGGAATCGGGCGCGACCCAGAAAATCCCCCTTTACGATGTGGAAGACAGCGCCCTGCTGGAGCGTTCCGGCGGCTCCTACTTCACCCTGCAGGAAGGGGGCTTGGAGCAGCCGTCGCCCAACTCCCGGGTGCTGCAGGGGAACATCGAGGAATCGAACGTGAGCATCCTTCAGGAAATGGCACGCATGGTAGAAATCCAGCGGGTTTTTGAAAACAGCCAGAAGGCGATGCTCAATTACAGCACTATTTCCGAAAAAACCAACGAAATCGGCATACTCGCTTAATCGAGCGAAGGAGGATAGATTATGATCAGGTCACTGTGGACCGCCGCGACGGGGATGGAAGCGCAACAGCTGAACATGGACGTCATCGCCAACAACCTGGCCAACGTCAACAGTTCCGGCTTCAAGAAGAGCCGCGCCGACTTTCAGGATATCCTCTATCAGACCAGCAAACTGGCGGGCGCCACGGCGGCCGGCGGCGGCGAAGTCCCCACCGGCATCCAGGTCGGTCTCGGCTCGAAGGTGGCGGCGGTGCAGAAGGTCTTCACCACGGGCGACATCCGCACGACCAACAACGAACTCGACCTGGCCATCGAAGGCGAAGGCTTCTTCCAGGTGACCCAGCCGGACGGTGAAGTGGCCTACAGCCGCGGCGGCGCCATGAAGATGGACAGCACCGGGCGCCTGGTTACCTCCGAAGGTCTGGCCATCGAGCCGGAAGTCGTCATTCCGGCGGGTGCGACGCAGATCTCCATCGGCTCCGACGGTATCGTCGAAGTGCTCGAAGACGGCAGCAATACCCCGACCGAAGTGGGAACGATCGAATTGGCTCGCTTCAGCAATCCCGCCGGCCTCAAGAGCCTCGGCCACAACCTCTACGGCGAAACCGTCTCCTCCGGCGCGCCGGAAACGGGGATCCCCGGCGAGAACGGCATGGGCGCCATCTCCCAGGGCTACCTGGAAGGTTCCAACGTCAGCATCATGGAAGAGATGGTCAACATGATCGCCGGGCAGCGCGCCTACGAAATCAACTCCAAGGCGATTCAGACCGCCGATGAGATGTTGCAGATGGCCAACGGACTCATCCGCTAGGGAAAAGTCCCGCGATAACGAACCGCCAAATTCAGGAGCCGGAAGGGAAAGGGGGGCCGAACCGGTCATCCCGAAACCGAAATCCGGTTCCTGATTTGCGTTTTGGCACGCCAATCGCAGTACTCAAGGGGCAAGATCAACCTCAGCCCCAAGGATCGCCATGCCCCAGCTTGTATCGATTGCCCTGCTCCTTTTTTCCCTCCTGGGTGCTACCGGCGCCTCGGCCGAGGAAATCTCCCTGCGTGCCAACGCCTTGGTGGCGGATGCCATGGTGACCTTGGGGGATCTGGCCGAGCTCGACGAGGAGACCGCCCCCTTTGCCGCGCTTCAGCTGATGCGGAGCCCCGATCCGGGGCAGGAGCGGGTGCTCTCCGCCGCGTTGATCCGCCAGGCCCTTCTGCAACGGGCGCCCGAGCTGAATGAGGTGGCCTGGGCCGGTGCGCAGACGGTGACGGTGCGCCGCGACGGCCTGGTGATCGATCAGCCCGCGCTGGAGCAGCTCCTTGCGAGCTACCTCAAGGTCAACCGCGAGCGCCTGCCCAAGGCCCGCATCGCCTTCAAGAATATGCAGTTTCCGACGAGTTTCGTGCTGCCCAAAGGCAAGCTCGCCACCGAGGTCATTCCCGCCGATTCCCGTATTCTCGGCAGTCGCCGTTTTACCGTGATCTTCCGGGTGGATGGGCAGGTGGTGCGCAATCTCAGCCTGCGCGGCGAACTCGAAGCCCTGGCGCCGGTGGTGGTGGCCGCCGCCGATCTCGACCGGGGGACGATTCTGGGGGAGGCAGACCTCGATCTGGTGGAGATGGATATCACTTCCCTGCGCAATCCCTGTCTCGATCCCGGTGCCGTGCTCGGTCAGAAGCTCAAACGGCCGGTGCGTCAGGGGACACCCCTCGATCCGGCGACAGTGGAGATGCCGCCGGTCATTTCCCGGGGGGAGACGGTGACCATCCTCCTCAGCCGGGGAACGCTCAGCCTCACCGCCCGGGGGCAGGCCCTGGAGAACGGCCTTCAGGACGAAACGATCCGCGTGCGCAACAACGACAGTCAGCGGGACATCTCCGGCCGGGTCGTGGAGCCCGGCGTGGTCATGGTGGAGCAGTGATAATGAAACGATTCCTTCCGATCCTTCTGGCGGCATTCTGTCTCGGCGGTTGCGCCTATCAGGCCAAAACCCTCAGCGAAACCGAGGAGCTGCCCGATGCCTCGTCAGTGGTCATCGAAACCCCGAAACCGGCCAGCCCCGGCTCTCTCTGGACCCAGCAGCAGGGGAGCATGTTCTATGACACCAAGGCGCGCTCGGTGGGGGATATCGTGACCGTGGCCATCTTCGAGCGGGCCAGCGCCAGCAAAGAGGCCAAGACCAGCACCGGCCGGTCGAGCAGCATGTCGGCCGATATCTCCAAGGCCTTCGGCCTGGAGCGCAACATGGCCACGATCAACAAGGCGATCGATCCCACCGCGTTGGTTTCGGCCGGTTTCGACAACGACTTCGAGGGCTCGGGACGAACTTCGCGCAAAGAAGACCTGGTCGCCACCCTGACCAGTCAGGTGGTAGAGGTCTATCCCAACGGCAACCTGCGTATCTCCGGGGCGAAGACGGTGACGGTCAACAACGAAAAACAGATCGTCAAGCTCACCGGCATCGTGCGGCCCAAAGATATTTCGGCCCAGAACGTGGTCAACTCGGAGAATATCCTTGATGCCCGCATCGCCTATACCGGCAAGGGGGTCATCAGCGACAAGCAGAAACAGGGCTGGCTGATGCGCATTCTCGATACGGTCTGGCCGTTCTGATGACAATGGGGAACCTCATGAAAAAAAATCTGCGAACCGCTTGTCTCTGTTCGTTTCTGCTGCTGATGCTGGCCGACATCGGTTGGGCCGCGCGCATCAAAGATATCGCCACCCTCGAAGGGGTGCGGGAAAACCAGCTGGTCGGTTACGGCCTGGTGGTCGGCCTCAACGGCTCGGGGGACAGCGATAAGACCCAGTTTACCGTGCAGTCGCTGGTCAACATGATGGAGCGTCTTGGCGTTACCGTCGACCGCAACGAGGTCGAGGTCGACAACGTGGCGGCGGTCATCGTCACCGCCTCCCTCCCCCCCTTCGCCCGTGCCGGCGGCACCATCGACGTGCAGGTCTCCTCGGTCGGAGATGCCGACAGCCTCGCCGGCGGCACCCTCTTGATGACCCCCCTGAACGGGCCGGACGGGCAGGTCTACGCCGTCGCCCAAGGGGCGCTGGTGGTCGGCTCCCTGGCCTTCGGCGGCAAGGCGGCCAAGGTACAGACCAACCACCCGACGGTCGGCAGGATTCCCGGCGGCGCCATTGTCGAAAAAGAGGTCGGCTACGAGTTCGGCACCGGCGAGGTTCTGGTCTACCGCCTCAAAACCCCCGATTTCACTACCCTGACGCGCATGAGCGAAGCCATCAGCGGGCGCTTCGGCGGCAGCATCGTCCGGCCGGTGGACAGCGGCAGCCTGCGCGTGCTTATCCCCGACGACTATCGCGGCCGCGCCGTGGAGTTCGTCGCGGCGCTAGAAGGGCTTGATGTCACCCCCGACCTGGCAGCGCGGGTGGTCGTCAATGAAAAGACCGGGACGATCGTTATGGGCGAGGATGTCCGCATCTCGACAGTGGCCGTTTCCCACGGCAACCTCAGCCTGGTGATCAGCGAAGAGGCCCAGGTTTCCCAGCCCGCGCCCTTCTCCCAGGGGGAGACGACGGTGGTGCCCCGGACCAACATCGAGGTCTCGGAAAAGGACAGCGAATTGGTGGTGCTCGAAAAAGGGGTCAGCATCGGCGACGTGGCCCGCAGCCTGAACGCTATCGGCGCCACCCCCCGCGACCTGATCGCCATCTTCCAGGCGATCAAGGCCGCCGGGGCCTTGCATGCGGAACTGGTGATCTTGTAATGCGGAGTGATGAATGATGAATGATGGGACGAGATTTCAGATGAGAACAGGTGAGAGGGGGGTGTCATGAAATTGACTCAGATCGATCCGAGTTTGCTCGTCGCGCAGAATCTCAAGGCCGATGCGAAGGATACGGCCAAGCAGGATGACGCGGCGCTGCGCAAGACCTGTCAGGAGTTCGAGGCGATTTTCGTCCAGTCGATGTTCAAGACGATGCGTTCCACCGTCCCCGCCGGCGGCCTCTTTCCGCGCGGTATGGCCCAGGATTCGTTCCAGGACATGATGGATCTCGAAGTCGCCAAGGCCTCGGCCGAACAGGGACGGCTCGGCATCGCCGAGGCCCTCTACCGCCAGTTGCATCGGGATGTCGAGGCCGACGAGGCCACCCAGCCCGCGAACCCTTCCCCGCCGCCTGAAACGGACTGAGGGGCGCGTTCAGCGCCCCCCCCCAGCCGATCTCCCCAGCCCCCCCCCACAAAGCACTATCTCATTCACCCCGTCCTTCTCGTTTTCATTGCCCCCGTCCGCGCCGGGTCACCGCCGCAAGCAGCAGCAGATAGCCGGTGGCGGCGAGAAAGGCCAGGAAGGTGCCGAAGGGAACCCCGTAGCGGGGATAGGTCAAGGAGACGCTCAGGGCATAGGCGATGAGCGCGCCGATGCCGAAGGGATAGTTTTTGATGATGGTGTGCACCGCTTCCTTGCCGTAGGCCTGATGGATGATGAGCAGGAAGGGGAAGAGGGTGATGGGAAAGGCGGAAAGAATCCCCGAGGCGTTCGCGCCGATGAGCTTCGCCAGTCCGGTGATCAGCAACACGATGGCGGCCGCCGCCAGCGCCCGCAGCAAGAGCACCCAGCGGGTGAAGGGCACCGGATTCGTCACCCGGGTGTTTTCAATGCGACGGAAACGCCGGGCGTAAAAGGCGGCAACGGCCACCGTCAGCAGCAATCCCGTCGGCAGATTCAGGGGCAGTCGATGCAGCAGCGCCGCCGCCAGCAGGAAGGCGAGGACGGCGGCGAGGGCCGAACCGGCGACCGCATACCTCTGCAGGCGGGCCGAAGCGCTCTGGTAGGCATGGACCAGCACCAGCGAGGCGCTCAGTCCCGCGAGGGTGTAGACCGCCCCCTGCCCGGCGAAATTGGGACCATTTTCCAGGCCGATGAAGAAGAGGGCGATGGCGGTGCCGAGAGGATAGCCGGAGAGGATCCCCGCGACTTTCGGGCTGACCCGCTCGGCCACCAGCGAAAGCCCGACTACCGCCAGGATCGAAACCAGAATCTTGGCCGGAATCAGCAGAACCGTCAGAGACATGAACGCCGTCCGCGCACGTCAACGTCCCCCGCGCCCATCAAGGGGCACCCAGTCGGCGCAGCACATCGTTAAGAATCCCCCCGCTCTGGTAGTAGGCAACTTCAATCTGGGTGTCGAGGCGGCAAAGGACGGAAATCACTTCCGCCCGGCCGTCACCACGATTTATCCGCAGAGTCAGGGTTTGTCCCGGCGTCAGGGGCTGGTCTCCGCCATCGAGGCTGAAACGTTCGTTGCCGTCGAGACCCAGGGTTTTGCGGTTTTCCCCGGGGCGGAACTGCAGGGGCAGAACGCCCATGCCGATGAGGTTGGAACGGTGGATGCGCTCGAAGCTTTCCGCCAGTACCGCCCGCACCCCGAGCAGCAGCGTCCCCTTGGCCGCCCAATCGCGACTGGAACCGGTGCCGTACTCCTTGCCGGCGACGATGAGCAGCGGCGTCCCCTCCGCCTGGTAGCGCATGGCGCCGTCGTAGATGCTCAGCTCCGCGCCGCTCGGCAGGTGCCGGGTAACGCCCCCCTCCACCCCCGGAACCATTTCATTCCTGATGCGGATATTGGCCAGGGTGCCGCGCAACATCACCTGATGATTGCCGCGCCGCGCGCCGTAGGAGTTGAATTCCTCCTGGGGGACGCCCCGATCGAGCAGGTAGCGGCCGGCCGGACTCTCCGCGGGGATGGCGCCGGCGGGGGAGATGTGGTCGGTGGTGATGGAATCGCCGAGCAGGGCGAGGACGCGGGCGTCGCGGAATCCGGCAAAGCCGCGTTCGACCTCGGTCGGCGAGAGAAAAAAGGGCGGTTCCTGCACGTAGGTCGAGGCGCTGTCCCAGGCGTAGGTCAGGCCGGTGGGAACGGGCAGTTGCCGCCAGCTCTCCTGGCCATGAAAGACGTTGGCGTAGCGGGCGCGGAAGAGTTCGGCGTCGATCCGGCCGGCGAGTTCGGCGATTTCCGCCGGGCTCGGCCAGATCTCCCGCAGAAAGACCGGCTTGCCGTCGCTCCCCGTGCCCAGGGGTTCCCGGTCCAGGTCGATGCGCGTGGTCCCGGCCAGGGCGTAGGCCACCACCAGCGGCGGCGAGGCCAGCCAGTTGAGGCGGGTCAGGGGATGGATGCGTCCCTCGAAGTTGCGGTTGCCGGAGAGGATGGCGCCGACGGCCAGATCGCCCTCGGCGATGGCCCGGGCCACCGGCTCGTCGAGGGGGCCCGAGTTGCCGATGCAGGTGGTGCAGCCGTAACCGGCCAGGCGAAAGCCGAGACGGTCGAGAAAGTCCTGCAGGCCGGTGCGTTGCAGGTAGTCGCTGACCACCGGCGAGCCGGGAGCCAGGGAGGTCTTCACCCAGGGGCGGACCCCCAACCCCCGGGCCACCGCCTTTTTCGCCAGCAGCCCGGCGCCGAGCATGACCGCCGGATTGGAGGTGTTGGTGCAGGAGGTGATGGCGGCGATGACCAGATCCCCCGGGCGCAGCTCCTGCTCCGTCCCCGCCATTTGAACCGACCGCTCCAGGTTTTGCGCGCCGATGGCCTGTTCGGTGGCGGCTTTGAGGGCGGTCAGGGGGACCCGGTCCTGGGGCCGTTTGGGCCCGGCCAGACTCGGGACGACTTCGGCCAGGTCGAGTTCGAGCACGGCGCTGAAGAGCGGCTCGGGTGCGTCATCGGTGCGCCACAAGCCCTGGGCCTTGGCGTAGGCTTCGACCAGGGCGAGGGTGGCCTCGTCCCGTCCGGTCAGACGCAGATAGTCGAGGGTAATCCCGTCGATGGGGAAAAAACCGCAGGTAGCGCCGTACTCCGGGGCCATGTTGGCGATGGTGGCGCGATCGGCCAAGGGCAGGCGGTTCAGCCCCGGGCCGAAGAATTCGACGAATTTGTCGACGACGCCGTAGGCGCGCAGCATCTCGGTCAGGGTCAGCACCAGGTCGGTGGCCGTCACCCCCGCGCGCAGGGCGCCGGTGAGGCGCACCCCGACGACCTCGGGGATGAGCAGGGAGACGGGCTGGCCGAGCATGGCCGCTTCGGCTTCGATCCCCCCCACGCCCCAGCCGAGGATGGCGAGACCGTTGATCATGGTGGTGTGGCTGTCGGTACCGACCAGGGTGTCGGGATAGGCGAGCTTGCGGCCATCCTGCTCCTCGCTCCAGACCGTGCGCCCGAGATATTCGAGGTTGACCTGATGGCAGATGCCGGTGCCGGGGGGGACGACGCGAAACTGGTCGAAGGCGAGCTGCGCCCAGCGCAAGAGGGTGTAGCGTTCGCGGTTGCGTTCCATCTCCGCCGCGACGTTGCGGGCGAAAGCATCGGCCGTGCCGTAGTAGTCGACCGTCACCGAGTGGTCGATCACCAGATCGACGGGAATGCGGGGATTAACCGTCTGCGCCTCCCCTCCGGCGCGGACCAGGGCGTCACGCATGGCGGCCAGATCGACGACCGCCGGCACGCCGGTAAAGTCCTGCATCAGGACCCGCGCCGGGCGAAAGGCGATCTCCCGCTCCCCATGCCGCCTTTCCAGCCAGCCGGCCAGGGCGCGCATATCCGCCGTTGTCACCGTCTCGCCGTCCTCGTGGCGCAGCAGGTTTTCGAGCAGGATCTTCAAGGTATGGGGGAGCCGGGAGAGATCCCCGAGCTGTTCGGCGGCGGCCGCCAGGCTGTAATAATCGTAAGGGGTACCGGCGACAGCGAGGGTGCGCCGGGTCTTGAGGCTGTCCAGGGAAGGTCGGGGCATGGCTCTCTCCTTTTCCGGGCGGCGGTCGGGTTGTCGAATTGCGCAATGAATCAGCGAAAGACCGGCCCGTGAAAGTCGGCGACGATGGCGGTGCAGTCGTCCTTGAGGATCTCGGCGGCGCCGAAGTCGGCGATGGCCCGGTAGATCTCGTCGAGGAACTCCAGGTGATCTCCCTGGAAGGAGCGCAGGGTTTCTTCCAGGCGACTGTTGCCGAAAAATTCGCCGAGGTCGTTGCTCGCGTCGGTGATGCCGTCGGTGGTGAGCAGCAGGCGATCCCCCTTGTTGAACTGGAAGGTGCACATGGCCATTTCCGGATCGTCGAAAAAGCCTAAGGGGACGCCGGTCGGAACGAGGTGGAAGATCTCGCCGCCGCGCCGCACCATGGGGGGGACATGCCCGGCGTTGACGTAGCGCATGGTCAGGGTGTCGGGATCGATGACGCTGAAGAAGAGGGAGGAGGAGAAGAGATAGTCGAAGCGGTCGGAGCGGGTGGCGAAGGAGCGCAGGAAGCTGTTGACCATGGCCACCGTTTCCAGGGGGGTGCACTGGCGCACCGTAGCGTGGTGCAGGTAGCCGTAGATCAGCGACATGACGACCGAGGCGGTGAGGCCATGGCCGGTGACGTCGCCGAGAAAGATCACCTGGCAGCCGCTGGGAGCGGTGAGGAAGTCGAAGTAATCCCCGCCCAGGCCGATGGCCATGCGGTTTTTTACCCCCAGGCAGCACCAGTCGCAAGTTGGGGAGTTTTTCGGCAGGAGCAGCTGCTGGATCTCCTGGGCCAGGTCGATGTCGAATACGATGTGGTCGGCGTTTTTCATCTCTCCCCCGGTTCGGTCATTGTTCATCAACCCAACAATTCTACACCATATCGGGCCTCTTGCCGAGGGGGGCGAAGGGCGTCAGGCGAGGATCCATCAGATGTCGGGGTTGGACGTTGCCGAGGGCGCCGATCAGGCTCCGGCGCAACTGGGGATTTTCTTCCGCCAGTTCGCTGATCAGCTGCTTCATGCGTTGGCGTTTCTGGTCGGCGGCGCCGACCACCGGGCAGGAACAGCAGACAATGGGGAAGGCGTTGCGTTCGGAGAATTCGACAATCCGGGCTTCCTCCACGTAAACCAGGGGGCGGATCACCGTATGCCGGCCGTTGTCGGCAAGCAGGCGCGGGCTCATCGCCGCCAGGGTGCCGATGTAGAACTGGTTGAGGAGGAGCGTTTCGATGAAGTCGTCGAGGTGATGGCCGAGGGCCAGCTTGTTGCAGCCGAGGCGGTCGGCCACCGTATAGAGGACGCCGCGCCGCAGCCGGGCGCAGAAGGCGCAGTAGGAAGAGCCGGGGCGCAGTTTGGCGTCGATGATCGCCGAGCAGTCGGTACTTTCCAGGTGATAGGTGAAGCCGTGCTCGCGCAGGTGCGCTTCGATGTGGTCCTTGCGGTAGCCGGGAAAACCCGGATCGACGTTGACCGCCACCAGTTCGTAACGGATCGGCGCCCGACGGCGCAGGCTGTCGAGGATGTGCAGCAGGGTGTAGGAATCCTTGCCGCCGGAAATCCCCACGGCGATGCGATCCCCCTCCTCGATCAGGTTGAAGTCGCCGATGGCCTGGCCGGTCTGCTTTTTGATCCGGCGAAAGAGTTGGTCTTCGATGATCGGCACGAAAGTCTCCGGTGTGGTCAGGGACGGATGAAAAGAACGCCCCTGCAGATGAGCGCAGGCTTAGATTTTGCAGTGGATGATAGGCCGAGTCGTCGTTGTTCATCAGCTCCTTACGGAGGACTTGCCCTATGCCCGTCGCCGGACTTCGCAATCGGTTCCCCTTTTTTCAGAGCCTGCAAACCGACGAGGTCGAGCAGTTTCTCTCCTACTGCCGGCGGCTGCGCGCCGAGGCCGGAACGAACCTGTGGCAGGAAGGGGATGCAGACAATTTCGCCGCCTTCATCCTCGACGGCAAGCTCGGCATCAAAAAACGGACGGAGTTCGGCGGCAGTCAGGTGATCGTCGGGCTCTATGCTCCCGGCTCGGTGGTCGGTGAGCTGTGCCTGTTGACCAGCAATCCCCGTTCGGTTACCGCCGAAGTCATCGAAACCGCCGACCTGCTTCTGCTGCACAGTCAAAATTTTGAAGAGATGCTCGGCAACCACTCCCAGCTCGGCATCGCCCTGCTGCGGCATATCTTTGTCACCACCGCCCGCCGCCTGACCAAGTCCTACGAACGCATCGCCTCGGTCTTCTGAGCCGTTCTCCCCATCCTTTTATCCCATAAAACCGCCCCGACGATACAGAGAAGGTCGGATGTCGATGAAGGTAGGATGCCGGTGAGCGCAGCGAACCGCATCGTCGGAGTGGCCGCCGGTCCTGGTGTCGCTTCAGGGGCTGGTAATCTGGTAGGGGGCGCTCCCTTCGCCGCCGGGACCGACCACGGTCAGGGTCAACGGCAGCGGTTCGCGGCTTAAGGGATAGCGGGTGTAGATCAGGGTGCCGCAGTCGACGTAGCGCACCTCATCCCGCCCTCCCCCCTGCTTGCCGGCGAGGGCGAGGGCGCGGTTGACCGGCGTGCCGTTGACCAGCAGGTTTGCCTGGGCGGGGAAGTTGCGTCCCCGGATGATCAGCTCGTAGGCAACGACCTGGTCGGCGCCGAGGCTGACGGAGAAGATCTCCGGCTGGCCGTCGATCATCAGGGCGTAGGGGAGGGAGCGTTGGCCGTCGGGGTTGACGACCTCGACCTGATGCATTCCCGCCGCCAGTTCGGGCAGGGTGAAGTCGATGCGGCTCGCGGAGAGGCGTTCGGCGGGGAGCTGGGCGCCGTCGACCAGCAGGCGGGCGCCCTCGGCCAGGGCCTGACCGCTGACGCTGATGCGCCGTTCGCCGTCGCAGAGATCGAGACGATCCGGGTCCAGGGTGCGGATCTCGGGGCGCGGGGTGCCGACGCGCAGGATGAACGCCGGTTGGATGCCCCCGTGGCTGTCGGCCAGGGTCAGGCGATAGTCCCCCTCGGGCAGCTCCGGCACGGTGAAAATCAGTTCCCGCTCCGTCCAGGTTTCCGGGCGCAGAGCCTGATCCCCGAGGACAACCAGGGTGTCGTCAGCGAAGGGCCCGCCGCTGACCCGGACAAGCCCCCCGGGAACGGTGGTGGAGGGGCTGATGGCGGTGATTTCCAGCGAGAAGGCCGGAGCGACCGCCAACCACAGAAGGAGCAGCGTGCCGAGAAGTTTCATGGGAACTCCAAGGGAGCGTGAGGCGTGAATGGGTAGGGGCGCAGCATGCTGCGCCCCTGATCTCACATTCTCAACTCCCGTAGGAATGCAGGCCCGAGAGCAACAGGTTGACGCCGAGATAGCAGAAGATCGTCGCGGCGAAGCCGATGATCGACAGCCAGGCCGCCTTGCGCCCGACCCAGCCCCGGGTGAAGCGGGCATGGAGGAAAGCCGCGTAGATGAACCAGATGATCAGGCTCCAGGTCTCTTTCGGGTCCCAGCTCCAGTAGGTGCCCCAGGCGTAGTTGGCCCAGGCGGCGCCGGTGATGATCCCCAAAGAGAGCATGGGAAAGCCGAACATGATCGCCTTGTAGTTGATGTCGTCGAGCACTTTGGCGCTGGGAAAAATCCCCATCAGGCCCTGGTTGTTCCCCTTGCGCTCCTCGCGGCCGATCATCAGCAGGTACATGATCGAGGCGCCGCAGGCAACGGCGAAGGCGGCATAGCCGAGGAAGCAGGTGATGACGTGGTAGGTCAGCCAGTTGCTCTGCAAGGCCGGCACCAGCGGCTGGATCTCGGCGTTGAGGCCGAGCTGCGCCCAGATCATGAAGATGAAGGCGAAGGGGATGACGAAAGCCCCGACGGCGCGCTGCTTGTACTTGAGATCCATCAGCAGATAGCAGAGGGCGATACTCCAGGCGAAGAAGACGACCGACTCGTAGAGGTTGGAGAGGGGCGCCTGCTGGAAACCAAGAGCGTAGGCCTCGCGCCAGCGCAGGCCGATGGCGATGGTGTTGGCGACGAAACCGGCCCAGACCACTCCGGTTGCGGTCAGGCCGATGGCCTGGACGCGACTGACGATGTAGACGATGAAGAGCACCATCGCGGCAAAGTAGGCGATGGTCGTGATATTGAAAAAGAGGGAACTGGTCATAATGGCATTCTCCGTGGATTAGCGCGAGGTGTCGGTCTTGAAGGCGTCATCCGCCTGCTGTTTCAGTTCGTCGAAAAAGAGCGCGAAGGCCGGCTGGTTGCGGTGGGCGTTGCCACCGAGCAGAATTTTTGCGCCTTTGCCCTCCGGCTCGATGCGGGCCCAGAGGCGACGGTGCGAGAGGGTGAAAGCGGCGATGGAGCCGAGCACCAGCAGGGCGCAGCCAAGCCAAACCACCCAGACGCCGGGGTCTTTCTTCACCTGCAGGCCGGTGTATTGCTTCTGCTGGTAGTCGAGCAAGGCGAAGCTGAAGGGACTGTCTTTCGGCCCACCGAAGTTGGGGAAGTTTTTTACCACCACGAAGGGCGCGCCGTGCTGTCCGTCTGGGGTGTTGATGTGCATTTCCACCGCCGGGCCGAACTGCCCGTAATTGTCCGTATAGCCGGTCACGGCAAAGGAATGTCCGCCCGCGAGGGGGTAGTGCCGCCCCTCGGCGACGGTGATTTCCTGCGCTGCGCCGCTCGCCTTGTCGGTTACCCGGATTTTCAGCTGGGGGTTGCCGGCCGGGCCGTAGCTCGATTGGTAGAGGGTAATCCCTTTGTAGGAGAGAGGATCGTTGACGATGATTTTACGGTCGCTGATGACCTCCTCGCCGTTGTCGACGATGTCGAGGATGCTCATGAACTCTTTGGGACGATTGGTCCCGTCGTAGTAGGTCACTTCGAAGTCGTCGCAGCGCACCGAAAAGCCGAGGTCGATCGGCTCCCGCCCGCCCGAAGTCCAGACCTTGCTGGTCATGGTCCCTTCCTCGATATTGACGAAGGCTTTGAATCCCCAAAGATTACCGATGATCGCGCCGATGAAGATGATCAGGATCGACAGGTGGGTCACGTAGACGCTGAAGCGCGACCAGGGATGTTTTTCGGCATAGAGATGGATGCGCCCGTCGGCCTCGGTCACGACGGGGGCGGCCAGCGCTTCGCCGAGGAAGGAAACCAGGCGATCGCGAGCAGCTTCCGGCGTCTGCGACACGCGCAGTTCGTGGCGGTTGCTCAGGCTGTTGTAGTGGCCGTCGTCGGCCACCGTCACCGGCTCGAAGGCCTGCTTCCAGACCCGGGGCAGGCGTTTGAGCGAGCAGGTGGTCAGGTTCAGGGCGAAGATGCCGAGCAACGCCAGGAACCACCAGGAGTGGTACATGTCGTAGAAGTTCAGCATCTCAAAGAGGCGGTGCAGGGTTTCACCGTAAAACTGCTGATATTCCTGCGGGGAGCGATTCTGCTGGATCAGCGTGCCGATGATCGAGGTGGCGGCGAGCAGAATGAGCAGTACGATAGTCAGCTTCAGGGAGGCGAAAAAATCCCAGAGGATATCGATAAACGAGCGTTTTTCTTTGGTCAC
Source organism: Desulfuromonas acetexigens (assembly GCF_900111775.1). NCBI lineage: Bacteria > Pseudomonadati > Thermodesulfobacteriota > Desulfuromonadia > Desulfuromonadales > Trichloromonadaceae > Trichloromonas > Trichloromonas acetexigens. The sequence continues at coordinate 79,639 of NZ_FOJJ01000012.1, forward strand.
GGGGAAGACTCCTGACGAAAAGATGGAGCGAGCAGATCGGGGCGCGGCCCGATCCCGGGGTTGACGCCATGCCGGGGCTATCGGCTAAACAATGAGGATCTCCCTGTCCGGGTGTCGCTGCGCCGGCAGCGGCGCAGTGAAGATCCTCCATCGATACATTTTGAGAAATGTACCCGGATTTATCCTTCAGACGCAATAGTCAATGGAACAGTCCGCTACTGCGTATTTCCGCGCCCTTCGTTCTCAGTCGTTACGCACCACTTCGATCAGGTAGCCGTCGGGGTCGGCGAGAAAGTAGAACCTGGGCGGCCCGCCGGCCAGACCTTTTAAAGGTTTGGGATTGTAGCCTTGCTCCTGATGGCGGTGGTGCGAGGCTTCGAGGTCGTCGACGCCGAGGGCCAGGTGGGAATAGCCGTTGCCGAGCTGGTAGGGCTGCTCCTGGTCGTGGTTGTGGGTCAGTTCCAGTTCGAAGTCTCCTCCGGGCGCTTTCAGGTAGCTGAGGGTGAACTTGTGCTCGGGAAAATCGAGTCGCCGGGCGATCTCAAAGCCGAAGGCGTTCTGATAGAATTCTTCGGATTTTTTCATGTCCATAACGCGGATACAGCTGTGAATCATCTGATATTTCATCTCAAGGCTCCTGGTTGCGAGGGTTGATTAACTTCAGGTGTCGGGCATCATGCCACAGCTTGGGCGAGAAGAAAAGACAGGTCGGTTTTTTGACATGGGTGATCGTTTGTGTTTAAATCGTTCGGATTGAAACTATTCATTCAAATTTTTCCCGGGATAGCCCATGAAGACCGAGCGTGATCTGAACAAGACGGCAACGACGGCGGCGGATCATCGCGGTGAGCTGGTCTCTCTGCACGCATCGCCGCCAATTCCCGCCGGCCAGTACGATCTGCGTATCCTCCAGTCGTTGCGGCGCATCATCCGGGCGATTGAAATCCACTCGCACAAGCTGGCGCACAGCCACGGCATTACCGGGCCGCAGCTCTCCTGTCTGCTCGCCATCCGCGATCAGGGTAAGCTCACCGCCTCCCAGCTGGCCAAGATCGTCTATCTCAGCCCCAGTACCCTGGTCGGTATCCTCGATCGTCTGGAAGAAAAGGGGCTGGTCAACCGTTCGCGCAGCGCCCGTGACCGCCGGCAGGTGCTGATCGAGGCGACCCCGGCCGGGGAGGCGCTGGCCGCCGACGCACCCTCGCTGCTGCAAGATACGCTCAGGGATTCCCTGGCGGCCCTGCCGGAACTGGAGCGGGTCTCCATTTCCCTCTCCCTCGAAAAAGTCGTTGATCTGATGGAAGCCCGCAGCATTTCCGCCGCGCCGGTTCTGGAGACCGGCCCGCTGAACCCGCCTTCCGGCGAGCCTTGAGCCGGCCGTTATCTCTTGAACGTTTCCCTGTTGCCTCGTTTTTTCCCCTGCAATGCAAAGAAATTCAGCTCTTCTAAATCTGTTCGAAAAGGATTCCATGCATCCGAAAATTACCGTTGAAAACCTCTACAAAATCTTCGGCCCGGGGGCGAAGTCCGGCATCGCCCTGCTCCGCCAGGGCCTCGGCAAGGAACATCTGCTGCGTGAACACGGCCTGGCCGTCGGTATCAACAATGCCTCATTTTCTATCGAGCCCGGCCAGTTCCTGGTTGTCATGGGCCTCTCCGGCAGCGGCAAGTCGACCCTCATTCGCTGCTTGAACCGGCTCATCGAGCCGACCGCCGGGAAAATTCTCATCGACGGCGTCGACGTCACCACCCTCGACGAAGCCGGCCTGCGCCAGGTGCGACAGCACAAATTCGGTATGGTTTTCCAGAAGTTCGCCCTCTTTCCCCACCGCACGGTGCAGCAAAATGCCGAGTACGGTCTGGAGATCCAGGGCGTTGCACCCGAGGAAAGGGCGCGCAAGGCGCTTGAATCCCTCGATCTGGTCGGGCTCAAGGATTGGGCCGACGCCTACCCCGATCAGCTCAGCGGCGGCATGCAGCAGCGCGTCGGCCTGGCCCGGGCGCTGGCCCTCGATCCCGACATCCTGCTCATGGACGAAGCCTTCAGTGCCCTCGATCCGCTCATCCGCCGGGAGATGCAGGACGAATTGCTGGCTCTGCAGAGCCGGGTGAACAAGACCATCGTCTTTATCACCCACGATCTCGATGAAGCTCTCAAGCTCGGCGACACGATCATCATCATGAAGGACGGCGTCATCGTCCAACAGGGAACGCCGGAAGAGATCCTCACCAACCCGGCGGATGACTACGTGGAAAAGTTCATCGAGGATGTGGATGTCTCCAAGGTCCTCACCGCCGAAACGGTCATGCACAAGGCGACCGCCGTCACCTTTCCCAAGGACGGCCCCAAGACCGCCCTGCACAAGATGAAGGAAATCGGCACCTCCAGTATCCTGGTGGTCGATAAGGAGCGACGCCTGCTCGGCATCGTTCACGCCGAGGATGCCTCGCGCCTGGCCAAGGCCGGCGAAACGAGCCTCGAAGCGATCATCGTCCGCGACATTCCCCGGGTCGAGCCGGGGACGGCCCTGCAAGAGCTCTTTTCGATCGAGTCCTTCCCCGTGATCGTCGTCAATGAAGAGCAAAAGCTCAAGGGGATTATCGTGCGCGGCGCGCTGCTGGCCGCCATGGCCGAAGGGAGGAGCAACTGATGGAGATGCCGCTGCCCAAATTTCCCCTCGGGGCGATGGTGGAAAGCACCATCGATTTTTTTACCGATCATTTCGCCTTTATCACCAAAGGGTTGTCGAAGATCACCGAGGTCGGTATCGACGCCCTGGTCGACGGCATGCTTTTTCTTCCCCCCCCGTTGCTGATTTTGCTCTTCGCGGCCCTGGCGTTCTGGTTGAGCACCCGCCGTATCGCCCTCTTTACCCTGCTGGGACTGCTTTTTATCTGGAACCTCGGGCTCTGGGAGCCGACCGTTTCGACCATCGCCCTGGTTCTCATCGCCACCCTGGTGGCGGTCGTCATCGGCATCCCCATCGGAATTATGGCGGCCCTGTTCAACCCGGTGCATCGGGTGACCATGCCGGTCCTCGACTTCATGCAGACGATGCCGGCCTTCGTCTATCTGATTCCGGCCATCCCCTTTTTCGGCCTCGGGCCGGTTTCGGCCATCTTCGCCACGGTGATTTTCGCCATGCCGCCGGCGATTCGCATGACCTGCCTCGGTATCGAGCAGGTGCCGGCCGATCTCATCGAGGCGGCCGACGCTTTCGGTTCCAATCGTTCGCAAAAGCTCTTCAAAGTCCAGTTGCCCCTGGCCAAGGGGACGATCATGGCCGGTGTCAACCAGACCATCATGCTCTCGCTGTCGATGGTCGTTATCGCCGCTATGATCGGTGCCGGCGGCCTCGGCGGCGAAGTCTGGAAGGCGATTCAGCGGCTTAAGCCGGGGATGGGTTTCGAGGCCGGCCTCGGCGTGGTGATCGTCGCCATCATCCTCGACCGCATCACTCAGCGCATCGGCCGTGACAGCCGCAGCTGAGCCCTTTTGAGCCCCGAGAAGAAAGGATCTTTGCCCATGAAACGTCTATCCCTGCGCGCTGTTATCCTCCTCAGTCTGTTTCTGTTGAGCGCCTGCGCCAGTACCCAGGGCGCAGCGGAAAATGCCCCCCGGGTCAAATGTCCGGCCTGCGGGTATGAGTTCACCGCGCCGCCCCACGGTCGTTAGTAGGCTGTTGAAGAGCGCGGCATTTATACCAAGCCGCTGCACAACTGCCATCTACCCCTTTTCCGGAGGAAGTTCCCGATGAAACGTATTCTGCTGATTAGCCTGCTCTGTTTCACTTCATTGCTTTGGTCCTGTACTCAGGAGCAAAACGCGGATGGCACGAAAGCGGCCGCGCCGGAGGCCAAGAAAGAGGTGACCCTCGTCTATGTCGAATGGGTCGCCGAAGTCGCCAGTACCAACGTCATGCGCGTTGTTCTGGAAGAACTCGGCTACAAGGTGAAAACCCTGCCGGTGGGCGCCGCCGCCATGTGGCAGTCGCTCGGCAGCCGCGATGCCGACGCCATGACCTCGGCCTGGCTGCCGACCACCCACGGCCATTATCTTGAAGAAGTGCGGGAAAATGTGGAAGACCTCGGCCCGAATCTCGTCGGCACCCGTATCGGTTTGGTCGTTCCCAAGTATGTGGAGATCGACTCCATCGCCGAGCTCGACGCCCACGCCGACAAGTTTTCCGGCCGCATCATCGGCATCGATCCCGGCGCCGGGATCATGAGCCTGACGGAAAAAGCCATCGAGGAGTACGGGATCAAAAATCTGCGCCTGGTGGAAGGCAGCGGCGCGACCATGACCGCGGCCCTGTCCGACGAGATCAAGAACAACAACTGGGCGGTGGTTACCGGCTGGACCCCCCACTGGAAATTTGCCCGCTGGGAACTCAAGTACCTGGAAGATCCCAAGGGGATTTACGGTGGCGCAGAGACGATCAACACCATCGTGCGCAAGGGGCTCAAGGAAGAGCAGCCCGAGGTTTACGCCCTGCTCGACAACTTCAACTGGACCGCGGCCCAATGCGAAGAGCTGATTGCCGCCAACCAGGAAGATGGCGCCGACCCTTACGTCAACGCCAAGGCCTGGGTGGAAAGGCATCGTGATCTGGTCAACAGCTGGCTCGGCAAGTAAGGCCGCATAAATGAAGAGGAGGACTCCCGTGTTGACCTATTTACGCCTGCCATTGTTCTTGTGCGCTCTCGCCGGCTGGGCCTTGATCGCTCTGCCTTCCCCGGCCCTGGCCGGGGAGACGGTGCCCATCGAAGAGTTCAACGCCCTGAAGGATCGGGTCGCCGAACTGGAAGCTCTGCTGTTGCGCGGCCAGGGGGGGGCGGCGACGCCGGCGCCTCAGGCTGCCGCCGCGCCGGTTGCGGTGGAGCAGAAAGTTGAAGCCCCCTCGGAAGGCGAAACCGTCGCCGTCGCCGCGACTGAGGAAGAAGCCGAAACGACGGATCATCTCAAAGTCGGCGGCGCCTTGCGGATGAACTACACCTACAATGACGATGATCGCTGGCACGAGGACGGCAAAGAGAAGGGAGGCGATTTCAAATTCGATCTCTTCCGGCTCGACGTCAACGGTTCGTACAATGACGTGCAGCTCTCCGCCCAGTATCGTTTCATGGAGGATCAGCATTTTATCCATCACGGCTGGCTCGGCTACAACCTCAGCGACGAAACCGGCGTGCAGCTTGGCCTGACCCAGGTTCCCTTCGGCCTGCTTCCCTACGCTTCCCACAACTTCTGGTTCGGTCTTCCCTACTATCTCGGCCTGGAGGACGATTACGATCTGGGTCTGAAGCTGCTCCATCAGAACGGCCCCTGGGATCTGCAACTGGCCTTCTTCAAAAATGCCGATTTCGGCAATGCCTCCGACCTGGAGCGTTATTCCTATGACATCGTCAAGGAAGGCGACCAGCAGAACGAAGAGAGCAACCAGATCAACGCCCGCCTCGCTTATCGCCTCGATCACGGCGATCTGGGCAATACGGAATTCGGCGTCTCCGGCCAGTGGGGGCAACTCTACAACGGCGACACCGGGCGCAACGGCGACCATTGGGCCGCCGCCGCCCATGTCAACGGCACCTATGGGCCCTTCAACCTGATGCTGGAGGCGATCGAGTACGAGCACAATCCGAAAAATCCCGCCGGGGTCAGCGACAAGACGGTGCGCATGGGCGCCTTTGGCTGGGGGCATGACGTCGCCGCCAAGGGGACGGTCTACGTCGCCGGGTTGAGCTACGACGTGCCGGTGAGCTGGGGGCCGGTCAGCAAGCTGACCTTCTATAACGACTACAGCCGCCTGGTGAAGGCCGAAGAGGACTTCGAGGATTCGGAGATCAATACCCTCGGCTGCCTGGTTACCGCCGGTCCCGTTTACACCTACATCGACTTCATCATGGGCAAGAACGCCACCTGGATCGGCAGCATTGGCGAAGACGGCTTCGGTGCCGGACGCCATCGTGATGAAGGCTGGAATACCAAGTTCAATATCAATGTCGGTTACTATTTCTAATCGGAAAAATTCGGATGGAACGGCGCCTCGCTGTTCGGGAGGCGCCTCATGAGTCTCATTATTGCGATTCCCGTCGGGTTGCTTTGCCTTTACCTCTCCTGGCTGAGCATCGGCAAGAACTCGCGGACCAGCCTGGTTCTGTTGCTCGTCGGCTGCGCCGCTCTGGGCGGCAGCTTTCTGATCATTCTGGTCAGTTGGCTTTTATGGCCCGAATTCTCTTCCGCCATGCCTTGAAAAAGCGGCACCCCGTTCAATACGGGGTGCCGCTATTTTCTGAATCTCCTCACCCCTTACCCCTCACCGATTCAACATATTTCCCCGGCCTCGGTTAGAATGAAGGGACATCCCCCTTTCCTGCCGAGGCCCCATGTTCATCATCCGCCGTTTTTTCGACGAGGTCGCGCCGCGCAACCGCGAGGCGCTGCGCCAGGTCCAGACCATTCTCCGCGAGCAGTTTCCCGCCCTCAAGCCGGAGGATATCGACAAAATCCCTGAGCTGCTGCGCAATCCCCTCAAGCATCGCTTCCGCTCCATCCTCTACGTCGCCGAAGGCAGTCGCGGCACGGTGACCGGCTTCGCTCTCCTCTCCCACGATCCGGAACTGCACTTCGCCTACCTCGACTACATTTCGGCGGCCAAGGCGGCCACCGGCGGCGGTATCGGCGGCGCCCTCTACGAACGGCTGCGCGAGGAGGCGCTGGTGCTCGGCTGCCGGGGGATCTTTTTCGAATGCCTGCCCGACGATCCGGCCCTCTGCCGTGATCCGGAAATCCTCGCCCAGAACCGGGCCCGGCTCAAATTTTACGAGAAGTACGGCGCCCGACCCATCGCCGGGACCGCCTACGAGACGCCGGTAAAGCCCGACGACGACAATCCCCCCTACCTGGTCTTCGATAACCTCGGGCAGGAGCGGCCGCTGCCGGCGGTCGAGGCCCGGCGCATCGTCCGCGCCATACTCGAACGGCGCTACGGCCACCTCTGTACCCCGGCCTACATCGATATGGTGGTCGACTCCTTCCGGGACGATCCAGTCGTCCTGCGCCCGCTCCGTTACCGGCGCAAGGCGCCGGCGGCGGCCAAGGCCACGGTGAGCGGCAGGCTGCGGCGCATCCCGCTGGTGGTCAACGACCAGCACTCCATCCATCATGTACGGGAACGGGGTTACGTCGAGGCGCCGGTACGCATCGACGCCATTCTCAAGGAACTGACGCCCCTGGGGATGTTCGAGCGGACGACGCCGGCGGACTATCCCGAGCGGCACATCCGCGCCGTCCACGACGGGGCCTATCTCGATTATTTCAAGAAGGTCTGCGCCAATCTCGCCGTCAACCGCTCCATCTACCCCTATGTCTTTCCCATCCGCAACCAGGCGCGGCCGCCGAAGGAATTGGCGGTGCGCGCCGGTTATTACTGCATCGATACCTTCACCCCCATCAACCGCAACGCCCAACTGGCCGCGACCCGGGCCGTCGACTGCGCCCTGACCGCCGCCGACCGGATCCTCGCCGGACACCGCCTGGCCTATGCCCTGGTGCGCCCGCCCGGCCATCATGCCGAAGTGCGTGCTTTCGGCGGCTTCTGCTACTACAACAACGCAGCGGTGGCGGCTCATTATCTGAGCCGCTTCGGGCCGATCGCCATGCTCGACATCGACTATCACCACGGCAACGGCCAGCAGGTGATCTTCTACGGGCGCAAGGATGTGCTGACGGTTTCTCTGCACGGGCATCCAAGTTTTGCCTACCCGTATTTCAGCGGCTTCGAGGACGAAAAAGGGGAAGGGGAGGGTATCGGCTTTAACCGCAATTATCCGCTGCCGGAGACGATCGATTTCGACCTCTACCTGAAAACCCTGGACAAGGCGCTGCGCAAGATCCGCGCGTTTCAGCCGAGCTATCTGGTGCTCTGCCTGGGGCTGGACACGGCCAAGGGGGACCCCACCGGCACCTGGCCGTTCAAGGGGAAGGATTTCGAAACCCTGGGGCGGCGCATCGGCGCGCTCGGCCTGCCGACCCTGGTGGTACAGGAGGGGGGCTACTACACGCGCCAACTGGGGGTCAATGCCCGGAACTTTTTTGTGGGCTTGTGGGCCGGAGCCTTCCCGGAAGGGGGGAATCCCTGATATACATTAAGTCTGTCTCTTGAACGTCGGCCCACCTTTTTTGGAGTCACCCATGGAATCTTTCAACGCATCCATCATGAAACTGGTCGGCTTGGCCGGTTTTCTCGAAGAACAGGGCAATTTCGACGACAGTCTCAACGAGATGGCGGCGTTGGCGGCGAACCTCGTCGATTCGGAGAACTGCTCGCTGATGCTCTTTCACGAAGAAGCCGGGGATGAGCCGGTGATGCGCATTTATGCCAGCCACGGCTATCTGCCGGCGGCGGCCTACACGGAAAAAGCCCGGCACAAGGAGGGGATCGCGGGGCAGGTGGCGGCCACCGGCCAGGCCCTGCTTATCCCCGACATCGAGCAATCCCCCTTCGCCCCCAAGGCGCGCTGGCCGGAGCGCCGGCACAAGGGCTTCGTCTCGGCGCCGATCTTCATCGGCGGCAAGGTGGTGGGGGTGATCAACGTCAACTCCCCGGTCGATGACCGCACCTATGGCGAAAAAGACCTCTATCAGCTCACCACCGTCGCCCTGGTCGCGGGCAAGTCGATCCAGGTGCGCCAGTTGCAGAATCTGCTGCGCAGCCGCTTCGCTCAACTCGCCGTGCTCAATGAGGCCAACGCCGTAGTCGAGGATGCCGTCGAGGCGGCGCTGAAGAATCCGGCTTTTCTGGCGAAAAGTTTTGGGCGGGCCTTCTACCGGGAACTGCGCAAGGCGGGCTTCAGCAACAACCACATCATCAACGCTGCCACCGAGGTCATCGCCCAGCTCAGCGAACGGGTGGAGAAGCATCGGGCAAGAGGGGAGGAAGAAGGCTGAAGGCTGAAGACTGAAGGCTGAAGGGAGTTGCTCAGTCGTGTTTTTCCAGGCGGCGGAGGACGCTGAGATAGTCGAGGACCCGGGCCGCGCCGAGGACGCTGCCGGCGAGGGGTTGGGGGACGCGGGCGACGGGCAGGTCGATGTGTTGGGCGAGGCGTTCGGCGAATCCCGGCAGGAGGGAGCCGCCTCCGGCCAGAAGGACAGCGCGGTCGAGATGGTCGATGGTGGCGTCCGCAGGGATTTTCCCGATGGCGGCGGCGATGGCGGCGAGCAATTCGTCGAGGGGGGCTTGCAGGGCGGCGGCGATTTCCTCGGCGTCGACGACAGCCTCTTGCGCCGTGCCCTTTCGAGGGTTTCGGCCGCGAATGCGCAGGCTGCGGCAAGGGGCTGTGCCCCCGCAACGGCCCAGGGCTATCTTCATCGCTTCGGCCGTCGGCGGGGCAATGCGCAGCTCGCGCGTGCGCTCCAGGTGGTCGCTGATGGCTTGATCCAGGGCCGCGCCGCCGATGTGCAGGCTGTGCTGATGCTGGATGGCGCCGGCGGCGACCAGTACGACTTCCGTCAGGTCGGCGCCGATATTCACCAGCAACTGTCCCGCCGGTTCGTCGATGGGCAAATCGGCGCCGATGGCGGCGGCCAGGGGCGTGTCGATGAAGTAGACCTCTTGAATCCCCACCCTATGGAAGAGATCCTTGGCCTGTCGCCGCTCCGCCGCCGTGGCTTGGGTGGGCAGGCCCAGCACCGCCCGCCGGTGGCGACCCGGCAGAAAACGCGGCAGCTTGGCGAAGAAGGCTTCGAGCATCGCGGCCGCTGCCGGCGGGTCGGTCACCGCGCCGCCGCGCAGCGGGGCGGTCACGCGCACGCCCCGGGGTTCCCAGCCCCAGAGGGCCTTGGCTTTTTCCCCCACGGCCAGGATTTCTCCCGACGCCGTCAGGGCGATCAGCGAGGGTTCGGCCAAGACCAGCCCCCGGCCCTTGCGCCAGATGCGGGTGAAGGCGCTGCCGAGATCGACGGCGAGGTCGTCGGCAAAGTGATCGAGAATCGGGTCGAGAAAGTGGGACATGGCGCGGCGCTCGGCATGGAAAAACGGGTGAAGGTCAGACGCCGGAAGTCTAGCATCGTCAAAGGGAATTTTGAAGAGGAATGGGGATCGCCCTTGCCTAATGGGGCAAAGTCTGTATGATGCCGGGTTTTATCCGGTGAAGGGGAGAGCCCCCAGGCCGCGAAAGGAGATAGATATCATGGCCCGAGCCAAAAAGGAAAAACCGATCTACATTACCGAATTCGATCTCGAACGTCTGGAGCGACTGCTGGAACAGACCGGGCGCGGCGCCCGCACCGCCAAGCACTTAGAGGCGCTGGAGGACGAACTGAGCCGGGCCGAAGTGGTCGAGCCCAAGGATATTCCCGCCAACGTCATCACCATGAACTCGCGGGTGCTGCTCAAGGATCTCGACAGCGGCGAGGATACGGAGTACACCCTCTGCTTTCCCGCCGAGGCCAATCCCGCCGAACGCCGGGTCTCCATCCTCGCTCCGGTCGGCACCGCGCTGATCGGCTACCGCACCGGCGACACCATCACCTGGCAAGTCCCCGGCGGCGCCCGCCGCTTCAAGGTCGGCAAGATCCTCTATCAACCCGAGGCGGCGGGGGATTTTCATCGATAAAAGCATCGATGCGGTTCGCTTTGCTCACCGGCATCCTACTGTGTTGATTTCCAGCCGTAGGATGCGGTGACGGAAGGAACCGCATCGTTTTTTGCCCGACGGAACCATCGATGCGGTTCGCTTTGCTCACCGGCATCCTACTGTGTTGATTTCCAGTTGTAGGATGCGGTGACGAAAGGAACCGCATCTTTTTTTGGGCGGAATCGCGATGGGGGTCGTTCAATGCGGTTCCGCCGGTTTCGGCAGCAGGCCGGTCAGCAGGGCCGCCAGGGCGGTGGAGGCGGCGGAGAGGAGGTAGGCCGGGGCGAAGCCGCCGAGGGCCTGGCCGAGCATCCCGGCGCCGGAGGGCCCCAGGGTCTGGCCGATGGCGAAGCAGAAGGTGAGCAGGGAAAAGGCCGCCGCCGCTCGCGACAGACCGAGATAGTCCCCCACCGCCGCCGCCATGATGGTCGGAATGGCGAACATCCCCAGCCCGTACAGCACCACCGAGACGAACATCGCCCAGGGGCCGAAGCCCGATCCGGCCAGGCCGTAGGCCGCCGTTTGCAGGATGAAGACCGCCATTAGCCCCCATTTTCGGCCGATGTGGTCGGAGAGGGCGCCGAAGCTCACCCCGGAAAAGATCGCGAAAAATCCCACCCACGACCAGAAGAGCCCCGCCGTCCCCTCGCCGAAAGCATATTCCTCCACCAACGTCGTGACGATGAAGGTGCCGTAGATCAGATAGGTGGCGCCGAAGATCGCGTAAAGCAGCCCGAGCTGCGCCAGCACCCGCCCCGCCCCCGGCGCTTCGTGGGGTATCAGCTCAGCCTCGCGCGGCGCCTGAATGCGGCCGACCGGCTCCAGGCCGAGATCGGCCGGGTCGTTGCGCAGGAGCAGCCCGACCACCAGGGCCAGCAGCAGGATGATGCCGCCGAGGATCAGCCAGCCGGCGCGCCAGCCGTTGGCGCCCAGCACATCATTGAGCCAGGGGATGAGGAAGCCGGAGAGGATGATGCCGACGCCGTTGCCGGCGACCATCAGCCCCGCCGCCCGCCCGCGCCGTTCGCGCCGGAACCAGTGGGAAACGAGGACCATGATCGGGATATTGGCGAAGCCGCCGCCGACACCGACCAGAGCGTAAAGCCCGACGATGACGGCGAAACTGCTGCTCTGGCTGATGCCGAGCAGGGCCAGGGCGATCAAGGCCAGGGCCAGGGAAACGAGCAGGCGCGGCTTGACCCGGCGCAGCACCAGCGGCGCCAGCCCCACCGAAATCAGGTAGCCGACGAAGTTGCCGGTGCTGACGAAGCCCATGCGGTCATAGCCGAAGCCGAGATCGGCGCGCATGGCCGGCAGCAGCATGCCGAAGGAAAAGCGCGCCAGCCCGAAACAGCAAAAGAGCGTCAGCGCGCCACAGAGGGCGATGATCCAGGCGTAGTGGAAGGGAAGGGGGCGTTTCATGATCGGCCGATTCCGTTTTCGGGCTGCAAAGGGAGGGCTAACTTAGCATCCCGAAAGGGAATTTGGCCAATGAAAAAAGGCGGCCGGAAAGGCCGCCTTTTTCGTTGGGCGTGTTGACGTCAGCGAATCTGTCGCCAGAAGAATTGTTTGAATAGAACATCATCGTCGTCGCCACCGGGCGGATCTTTTGTGACGACGCCGCCCTCGACGCCAACCACGATTTTAACGGCATCATCGGTGGTGACGACTGCCGGTGCCGAGGGGATGGAGGTTCCGATATCCATTGAGCGGGCCGGTTCACCTTCAATCAGGAACTTTCCCCCGCCGTTCATGTAGTCGATGGCGTAGAGCCGGGCCACACCGCGATCCAGGTTGCTGCTGCAGGGGTCGGTGAAGCTTTCGGTGTCGGTGCCGGGGGTGTAGGTCGTGAAATAAAGCACCTTGTTATAAAGAAGCGGCGACGAGACGATTTTCTCCCCCGGGCTGTTCAGGCGCATGTACCAGCCTTTTTTTTCCGTCAGGGCGGCCTGGACGACGGCCTTTTCTTCTTCGCTGCCGAGTTGAACCTTGTTGGTCGTAACGTCGACCAGATCGGCCGGGGCCAGCGTCTTGTATTCGACATCGGCGCCGAGGCCGATATTGATCCAGGTGCTGGGTATGGCGTAAATCGCATCGGTAAAGCCGGTGCCGGTGGGGTCTTCCCGGTCGCCGGTGCCGATGTAGAGCATTTCGCCGAAGGCCGCGGCTCCCACTTCCGGAGCGTACATGAACTTTTGGCCGAGTTTGATCGTTTGGCCGTCGACCGTCAGGGTCGCGGGCAGATCGAAGAGCCGATGTTTTTCCCAGACTCCTGTTTGGTCTTTGTCGCGCAGTGCCAGAATATTGCCCCCCAGGTCGCCGGCATAGATCATGTCGACAATACCGTCGATGTCCCGGTCGATGGGGCCGGCATCGAGGATGCTGTGGGTCATGACCGGCCAGAGGGCCCCATTGACGTTCAGGCCGGTCACCACCCCGGTGTCGGGGGCGATGGCGTAAATGGCGCGACCGGCCGTATCCGTCGCGGCGGGCGATTCCGTATTGTCCTGATTCACGGCGTCGTAGCCGCCGGTCAGCAGCAGCAGATCCTGGGCCTCATCACCGACCTTCAGTTTGATCTCCCGGGGAAGCGTCCACGACTGCCCCAGGGTGGCTCCGGTCTCTACGAATTCCATTTCGCCGTCTTCATCCCAGTCCAACTGTTCCAGGTGTGCTTCATTGACGGCGTATTTGTAGACGGGTTGCAGGGGGTCGGTGATGTCGAGGACATAATAGTATGGGCCGCCCCGGCGTTCGCCGAACATGAGCAGGGTACTGTTTTCCCGCTCGATGAACGAAACCGAGCCGTCGACGAAATAGTCGTGACCGTCGTCGAGCAACTTCTGCAAGCGGGGAAGTTGATCGGGAGGAATAAACGCCCAGAGTTCGTTGCCGGTGTCGCCGTCGAAGGCGTGCAGCATGCCGTCATTGGCGCCGACATAAATGTACGATTTGCTGCCGTCGTCAACTCCGTCCGCGTTGGAATCGAAGGGGATTTTTTGCACCGCCGGACCCGAATGAACGATGTCGCCCAGCGGCCAATCCCGGTCTTCGGCGCGGACCGAGGTGATGATGCCCTCACGCAGGGCCGCGCTCACATCGAGCAGACTCTCGGTAATAAGGGCATTGTCCACGCTGAAGCGGTTGGCGGCGTGGGTCAGGCTGGTGGAATTGCCGGTGATGAAGGTATAAATATTACGGCTGTCGTTCGTAACCAATTTAGCCCCAGCCCCGCCTTGGTCAACATTGTATCCGTCGGGAGCCGCCGACCACAAGGATTGGGCCGTCGCCTTGATCATGCCGTTGGCGTCGGTCGCGGGCTGATCGTTGGCGTCGAGGATGACGCCGGTAGTCGAGAGCTTGTAGGCCTTGAGGTTGCCTTGCCAGCGACCGCTCTGCTTGGGTTTGAAGAGGCCGAGATAGATCCGGTCGCCGGCATAGGCGCGGTTGCTGCTGCTCGCCGGCACCACCGGCGCGACAAAGGAGGCGTTGCGCTCCTGAATACTGTCGATGATGCTGTCGAAGGCGTTTTCCAGTTCGGCGGAGTTCTGGGCCGTGAAATATTCTCCCCCGCCGCGCCGGGCGGTACTTTCCAGAAGGGGCTGGGCGGTTTTGAAGCCGATGGTATAGGTGGTGACCGACTGGTTTTCGAAAAGCTCGTCCCCCTGTCCCATGGCCGGGAGCAGGTCGGTGTTGCGCAGGTAATCGGCGACGTCGTCGAGGAGCGAGTCCGCGACCCCCTCGTCCTTGAGCAGCGGCTGGCTGCTGTCGATATACTTTTTGTTCTTCAGGCTGTCGTCGTGGGTCGGCTCGCCGTCGGTCATGAGGATGACGTAATTCTTCTGGCAGCGGTATTGAATGGGGGTGGTGTAGGTGATGAACCGATCATTGACTTTGTTGAACCAGCTGGTTTTCCCGGCGAAGTAGAGACCGGCCTCGGCCAGGGTTTCCGCCAGGGGGGTCCAGGTGGTGGCGCGGATGCCGTTGACGGCGGTGATGAGATCGGTCGGGTTCGTGCCCAGTTCCCGGTCGAGCTTGCCCCCCTCCTCGAAGTTGAAGGTCATCAGGCCGAAGTCGACATCCTGGGTGGCGCCGAGCAGGTTGACCACCGCTTCCTTGGCCACGTCCAGACGGGTGCGCAAAGGGTTGGCGGTAAGCCAGTTGAGGTAGTTGCCCTGGTAAAGATCGCGCCGATCCTGGCCGCGATTGCTGCAGACGGCGTTATTTCGGTTCAGGCGGACCCGGGCATCCAAGGCCAGGCCATTCTGAGACAGGTCGGCATTGACGTCGGCGCAGGTGACATGGCTCAAGTCGGTGACGAACTCGTCGTAGTCGCCATCATCCTCCTCGTAGATTTTGCTTGGCGTATAGCTGCCGGTGTAGGTCTTGGTCCGGTCGTAAGGGGACGGGGCCACGTCCCGCTCCGCCATCGACCCGGAATTGTCGAAAATGATCAGGACATTCGGTTTGACCTCGATGGAACCGGCGCCGTAAACGTCGAGGTCCTCGGCGTGCACAGCCGTCGCACCGCTTAGAGAGAAAAGCAGGATCAGAAAACAAAGCCTTTTTTTCATGGAGACATTCCTTGTCTTTGAAAGTGACAATTATTTGCTCCTGACCCAGACGCCCGCCTGAATTTCCCTGCTGCCGTCCGGGGAAACCGCGTTGACGCCAAATCGTCGTTTGTAAACCGCATTTCCGGCAACAATGCTGTTGCCTTCAATGAAGTCCGAGTGTTGCTGGTGGGGCAGATTATATTGCGCCGATGCATCCGGGTCAAAGTTCTGAATCTGACGAATGGTAAGGGTGGCAAGCGATTCGCTGTCCTTGTCTTCAATCTCACGTTGCAGGGCTTTCGTTGGGTCGATGTTGTAAAGATTGCCTTCCCGATAGAAGTCAATGACATCATTGAGCCAGTAGCTTTGATCCGCATAGGCTACGGAGAAGGCGGCATCGGTGGAATAGAACTGCTCGAAGCCTGTTTTTTTTCGAGCCAGCCATTTGAATTCACCGGTGGTGCGCGTCAGGGCGAAGCCCCACACCAGGCTGAGAAAAAAAACGATGGCGATGATATAGGGGAGGGCGGCACCCCGTTCGCCGGCAATCATGAAGTGTTTTTTCAGCTCACTCATAGATTTCGTCCCCGTACGGTCGTGGTAAATACGCGGTTGATGTCGCCGCGCTGTTTGACTTTGTCATCGCTCATTTCCAGACGAACTTCAATCGCCTTGATTTCTTCAAGTAGATCCGGGTCGGCATCCGGTTCGCCCAAGTCGGCATTGTCGGCGTCAAAATACCGGAACGGTTTGTTTGTTCCATCAGGGAGGTAAAATCCGCCGGTATCAAGGTCCGAAATGCTATCGCTCATAATGACCCAGTTGGCGCACGAAGGGGTTTCCTCCTCGTCTTCGTCATAACACCGCCGCAACGAGCCGTTAACGAATTCGAAGGTAACCCGTTCTTCTTCACCCTCTTCGATTCCCCCGCTCAGATTACTGTCCAGCACCACCCGCAATTTGGTGGCCGTCGCTTCTTCGATCCCGTTGATGTCCTCATCCTCCCGCGGATTCAGTCCCGCCTCGCGGAGCACTCGCACCATCTTGTCAATGGTTTCGCGACCGGCGGATTGCAGGTCAACGGTCTTGTCCTGATCGGAAAGTGTGTCGTTCAGGTTGATGAAGGTGGAGACGACAAGCCAGCCGATGATCCCGGCAATGGCCATGACGACAATCAATTCGATCAGGGTGATTCCTTTTTGGCCCATGTGCTTATTCCCGAACCAGCGTCTTGAGTGAAAAATTGTGTGCGTCCGAGGTAATCGTAATCCAGACATGGTCCGGTTTTTCCGGGTCACCAGGTCCAAGGGCGCGATAATAGTCGCAATCAACGGGTTCACATTCATAGGTGCAGGCAAGGTCGCTTCTCGGGTCGGCATCCCCGGGGCAGGCGTCGAGATTGATCAGGGTGTCGACCGGGGTATTCAGCAGGATTTCCAGTTTTTCCTGGGCGAGAAGGCGGGCTTCCGTCATGGTCTGCGATTTGGAGTTGCCGCGAATCGCGGTTATGACCATGGTCAGAATCGCCATGGTCGCGATGGTGAAAATCACCAAGCCAACCAGCAGTTCGATGAGGGAATACCCTTGACCGTTATTTAAGGGTGAAAATCTTCGCTTCACCGGCAAAGCTCTTTCGCAAAAGGTGGAGTGCCACGGACGAAATTGTTGCCTAAGAGTTTACTTAAGATGCAATTTTTACGCCGCCTTTACCCCGCCCGATGCTCGCGTCCGGTCTTGTCCAGGTAGTATTCGTAATCCCCCTCGTAAACCCGCATTTCGCCGTGGTCGATTTCGAAGACCCGGTTGACCAGGCTGCGCAGGAAGTGGCGGTCGTGGCTGACCAGGACGACGGTGCCGTTGAAGCCTTGCAGGGCTTCGAGAAGAACTTCCCGGGACTGGATGTCGAGGTGGTTGGTCGGTTCGTCGAGGATCAGGAAGTTGAGGGGTCGGCCGAGCAAGGTCGCCAGCACCAGCCGGCTCTTCTCGCCGCCGGAGAGCTTGTCGACCCGCTTGTCGACGTCGTCCCCCTGAAAGAGGAAGGCGGCGCAGAGGTTGCGCAGCACGCCGATGTTCACCTGGGGCAGGGCGTCCTGCACCGTTTCGAAGACGGTGCGTTTGGGGTCGAGCAGGTCCATGGAATGCTGGCTGAAGTAGCCGGGAAAGACGTTGGCGCCGATGGCGACAGAGCCGGTGGTCGGCTCGGTCTGCCCGGCGAGAACTTTAAGAAAGGTCGATTTGCCGGCGCCGTTGACCCCGACCACGGCAATCTTCTCGCCGCGACGGATCAGCCCCGAGACTCCGCCAAATACCGATTTCTCTCCGCCATTCGGCAGGGGCCAGGTTTTGCTTAAGCCGTCGATGCGCACGACGTCGTCGCCACTGCGGGGAGGCTCGGCGAATTCGAACTTGATGGTTCTCTGCTCCGGGGGGATTTCGATGCGCTCGATCTTCTCCAATTTCTTGACCCGCGATTGCACCTGGGCGGCGTGGCTGGCGCGGGCGGCGAAGCGGGCGATGAATTCTTCTTCCTTGGCCAGCATCTCCTGCTGGCGACGGTGGCTGGCCAAAAGCTGCTCGCGGCGGATTTCCCGCTCGCGCAGATAGAAGTCGTAGTTGCCGCCGTAGGTGGTGATGGTGCCGCCGCCGACTTCGATGATTCGCGTCACCAGCCGGTTCATGAAGTCGCGGTCATGGCTGGTCATCAGCACCGCCCCCTTGAACTCCTCGGCCAGCCAGTTTTCCAGCCAGACGATCGATTCGACATCCAGGTGGTTGGTCGGCTCGTCGAGGAGGAGCACGTCGGGGTTGATCGTCAAAATTTTGGCCAGGGCGATGCGCATCTTCCAGCCGCCGCTGAAGCTTTCCACCGGCCGGTCATAGTCGTCGGGACCGATGCCGAGACCGGTGAGCACCGCCTGGGCGCGGGCTTCGAGATCGTAGCCGCCGCGATGCTCGAACTCTTCCTGGGCCTCGCCGTAGCGTTCCAGCAACGCGGCGAGGGCGTCGTCTTCCATCGGCTCGGCCATGGCCGCTTCCATCTGCTGGATCTGCTCGCCGAGGTGCATGGTGCGGGCGGAGGCGGCCATGACCTCCTCCAGCGCGCTGCGTCCGGCCATGTCGCCGACTTCCTGGGAGAAGTAGCCGATCACGGTCTTCTTCGAACAACTGATGTCGCCGCCGTCGGCGTCTTCCTCGCCGGTAATCAGGCGGAAAATGGTCGATTTGCCGGCACCGTTGGGGCCGACCAGGCCGCTGCGGCTGCCGAGGAGGATCTGAAAGCTGGCTTCTTTAAAGAGGACGCGGGCGGCGTGCTGGCGGGTGATGTTGGTCAAATGGATCATAGGGAAACTCCGTCGGAAAAAAGTCCCGCTCTGTTAGCACAGGGGCAAGCCCGGCGCAAGGGGTTTAAAGGATTCCGTGTTTCCCGTGGACATCCAAGGTTTTACGGTTTTTTCATCCGCAACGCTCGAAAAATAGAAAATATTTTTATTTTTCTGCCGTATACGCTATCGCGCCCCTTAAATTTTTTCCCCGTTTCGGTTATACTCCGGTAACTTTCATCCACAACCCCTAGTGTAAAAGGAGTCCACATAATGAACGTCGGTATTGTTGGTTGGCGGGGCATGGTCGGTTCGGTCCTCATGCAGCGCATGCAGGAGGAAAACGATTTCGCCGGAATCGAGCCGGTTTTCTTTTCCACTTCCCAGGCGGGCGGGGCCGCGCCCATGGGTGCCGGTACCCTGAAGAGCGCCGATGACATCAACGAGTTGAAGAAACTCGACGTCATCCTCACCTGCCAAGGGGGGGACTACACCAAGGCCGTCCATCCCGAGCTGCGCAAGGCCGGCTGGAAAGGCTACTGGATCGACGCCGCTTCCACCCTGCGCATGGAAAAGGACGCGGTCATCATTCTCGACCCGGTCAACCGCAACGTCATCGACAAGGCGCTGAAAAACGGCCAGAAGGATTTCATCGGCGGCAACTGCACCGTCAGCCTGATGCTCATGGCCCTGGGCGGGTTGTTCCGCAACAATCTGGTCGAATGGATGACCTCCATGACCTACCAGGCCGCTTCCGGCGCCGGCGCCCCCAACATGCGCGAGCTGCTGTCGCAGATGGGCGCGCTCTACGGTACCGTCGACAAGGAGCTGGCCGATCCCGCTTCGGCGATTCTGGAGATCGACCAGAAGGTCACCGCCGCCCTCCGTGACGGCTCGCTGCCGACCAAGGAATTCGGCTTCCCGCTGGCCGGTAACCTCCTCCCCTGGATCGACCGCGAGGTCGAGGACGGCCAGAGCCGCGAGGAGTGGAAGGGCCTGGTCGAGACCAACAAGATTCTCGGCACCGAGAAGCCGATTCCCATCGACGGCATTTGCGTCCGTGTCAGCGCCATGCGCTGCCACAGCCAGGCGCTGACCATCAAGCTGACCAAGGACGTGCCCATCGCCGACCTCGAGGCGATGATCGCCAACGACAACGAGTGGGCCGAGCTGGTTCCCAACACCAAGGCCGAGAGTCTCGCCAAACTGACCCCGGCGGCGGTCTCCGGCACCCTCAAGACCCCCGTTGGCCGGGTACGCAAGATGAAGATGGGTCCCCAGTACCTGTCGGCCTTCACCTGCGGCGACCAGCTGCTGTGGGGCGCCGCCGAGCCGCTGCGGCGCATGGTCCGCATCCTCAGCGAGAAATAATCCGGTATCATGAAAATCGGGCGAGGCGGTGCCTCGCCCCGACCTCAAAAAAGGGGCCAGGCGCTGTTGCCTGGCCCTGATCTTTTCCCCCCTTTGGCAAAGGGGGGAGAAAGGGGGGATTTTGGAATTCACCTTCCGGCCCGTCGGCATTATCCGTTCCTGCTTCAAGGAAAAGTTCGGCATTCCCCGCCAGCCGGGGCTGGTCCCCGAAGCCCGCGCCCATCTCGAACTGCTCCCCCCCTTCAACCGCGCCGAAGCCCTGCGCGGCCTGGATGAGTTCTCCCATCTCTGGCTGCTCTTCGTCTTTCACGCCAGCCCCGATACGCCGAACCAAACGACGGTGCGCCCGCCACGCCTCGGCGGCAACCGCCGCCTGGGAGTCTTCGCCACTCGCGGCACCCATCGCCCCAACCCCCTCGGCCTGTCGGTGGTGAAGCTGCTGGGGATCGTGGAGGATCAGGGCCAGTGGCGGCTGGAACTGCAAGGGGCCGATCTCCTCGACGGCACCCCGGTCCTCGACATCAAGCCCTATCTCCCCTATGCCGATGCCCTGCCCGATGCCCACGGCGGCTTCGCCGACGTACCCCCGGCACCGAGCCTGCGCGTCGACTTCACCCCCGAGGCCCTCGTCCGCTGCCGGGAACTGGCGGGAGAACGACCGGGACTGCACGCGCTGATCGAACAGATCCTGCAATACGACCCCCGTCCGGCCTATCGCAAAGGTCAGGAAGTCGATCGGATTTACGGTCTGCGGTTGTTCGATCTGGATGTGCGCTGGCGGGCCGGGGAAGGATGGGCGCGGGTGGTGGAGTTGGCGCGGGTAGAGGACGGCTCGGACTAAAGGGCTACACAAGAATAATTTACAGCAGGGGGCCAGGGCGCACCGATGTGCACCCTGGCCGTTTTTTTTCCTCTACCAGCTCTGGTTCTTCGGTTCCAGTCGCACCAGCTGATAATCCTGGGTGCCGAGGCCGATCTTTTCGCCGTGGTCGAGGGTGACGCGCCAGTCGATGTCGGGGTGGACGCCGCGAAACTTGTCGCCGCCTGGTGCGTGGCCGCTTGCCAGGGCGCAGTCGGGCAGCCCTTGGGCGTTGTTGACCAGGTCGGCGCAGGCCCGGTCGAGGGCCACCGGGTCGGTGGAAACGAGGATGCCGAGGTCGGGGACGATGGGGGCGTCCGAGTGGCCGTAGCAGTCGCAGGCCGGGGAGACCTGGGTGACGAAGTTGACGAAGAGGGTCTTGCCGTTCTTGCCGTGCAGGGCGCCCTTGGCGTATTCGGCCATCTTCTTCATCACCAGCGGCGCTTCCTCGTTCCACTGGATCTGGATCGCCCTGACCTCGCAGACGGCGATGCAGCGCCCGCAGCCCGTGCATTTTTCGCTGTCGATAATGGCCTTGCCGGCGACGACGCGGATCGCTCCGTGGGCACAGGCGCGCAGGCAGACGCCGCAGCCGGTGCAGCGTTTCGTGTCGACTTCCGGGGCGACGGTGGAGTGCTGTTCCATCTTGCCGGCGCGGCTCGAACAGCCCATGCCGAGGTTCTTCAGGGCGCCGCCGAAGCCGGTCAACTCGTGGCATTTGAAGTGGGAAACGGTGATCAGGGCGTCGGCTTCGAGAATTTCCAGACCGATATCGACGGTTTCGAACATCTCCCCGTTTACCGGGACGCGCCGCGCCGAGTGGCCGCGCAGGCCGTCGCACATGATCAGCGGGGCGCCGGCGACGGCATAGGCGAAGCCGTTTTCGATGCCGCAGGTCAGGGCCGAGACGGCTTCTTTGCGTTCGCCGGGGTAGAGGGTGCAGGAATCGGTGAGAAAGGGCTTGCCGCCGAGCTGCTTGACCCGGTCGACGATGCGGCGGATAAAGACCGGGCGGATGTAGGCATGCCCTCCCTTTTCGCCAAAGTGGATCTTGATGGCGGTGAGCTCGTCGCGGCCGATGATGCGGTCGACACCGGCGGCATCGAGCAGTCGCAGCAGCTTGCCGAAGAGATTTTCCTTATGCCCGGCGCGGAGATCGGCCAGATAGACGGTAGCGGACATGGTACGCCTCCTTGGGGGATGAGTCGGGATGGGACTTGCAGGGGGAAAGGCTACCACGGATGTCGGCTGAATTCAAATCGCCGGGGGGGGGTAATCCCTGTTCGGGGAGGAGAGGGTAGCCATCCTGGGGCGTTCCGGCAGCAGCAGGCGCAGACTTTCGGGGAGCTCCACAAACTCCAGACCGATGCGCACCAGACCGTTCTCCTCCAGCTTTTCCACATGCCGGACCCAGCCGTCGAGGTCGCAGGTGACGGGCCAGAAAGGCTGCTTGAAACGGATACCGAGAAGTTCGCCGGCGGTCAGCTGGTCGAGGCTGCAACCGAAGGAGAGCCCGGTGCGGCTGATGTCGAAACTCAGGCCCGGCTGGAAGGGTTCACCCGGCGCCAGGGTAAACTCCACCAGCGACAGGCGTTTGTGACGGATTTCCCGGCGTTGGCCGTTGAGGGGCGGGCTGATGCTGTTGCGCTGTTCCTTGGCCCGGTAGAGCTCCTCGTCGGCTAACGCCAGCAGATCGACGGCCGAGGCGCCGTTTTCGGGGCAGACGGCGATGCCGGCGCTGATCGTCAGGTTGCCCCGGTCCATGAGTTCCTGCCCCGGGTAGGCGGTCTCTTCGACGGCGGCGCGAATCCGTTCGGCGACGGCAAAGGCTTCGTCCTGTCCGGCGCGATGAAGGAGCAGGGCGAATTCCTCGCCGCCGTAGCGGCAGGCGATATCCCCCTGGCGCAGATTGAACTGAAGGATTTCCGCGGTGCGGCGCAGGGCCTGATCGCCGGCGAGATGGCCGCAGCGGTCGTTGTACTGCTTGAAGTGGTCGAGATCGAGGAGGGCCACGGCGAAACGGCGATCCCCGGTTCCGGCCCGGTGTTCGAGCAGGCGTTCGAGATGGGCTTTGAAATAGGTCTGGTGGTAGAGTCCGGTGAGGCCGTCGGTGATGGAGGCCTGACGCATGGTTTCCAGGTGCTGGGCCTCGACAATGCGCGGGTCGCGGATTTCGTGGGTGACGGCGTGGAGGTAGTCGAGCAGGGCGGCGCGCAGGCGCCCGGAACGGTTGTTCTCGGGGAAGATCCGGTCGCGGTGCAAAAGTGCGAGATGCCAGTGTTTGCGGGCGGCTGCGGGAGGGAAGATTTTGGAGGTCAGTTGCCGCAGCGCTTCCTGGTAGACCTCGTCGCCATAACGAAGGGCCAGACTCTCGATGGCGGCGGCCAGGCGCAGGTCGTCGTCCCCCGACTCCTGCAGCATTTTGCGGATCAGTCCTTCCATGCCGATTTCCCCCTTCAATTCTCTCGGACCGCTCGTTTATAGCATTGTTTTTTCTCGAACTCCAGCCGTATCATGAAGTCCTTTTTCATGACTGATTTCAGGGGGGGGACGAACGGTCCTCACCCGCTAAGGCAGTAAACAAGCGACGGGAGGTAAAGATGGTCATGACCCGATGGAGCCCCTGGCCCGAACTGCGTTCCATGCAGGAACGCATGGAACGCCTGTTGGAGATGAGCCGGGAACGGAGCGCCGGTGAGCCCTTCGAACAGGGACGGTGGCAGCCGGCGGCAGATGTCTATGAGGATGAGCGGGAGGTCGTCATCAAAGTGGATCTTCCTGAGGTCGATCAGGAAGATATCGATGTGCGCATCGAGGAGGGAACCTTGATTGTGCAGGGGGTGCGGCGCCTGGAGCAGGAGGAACGTCAGTCACGTTACCAGCGGATCGAACGGGAGCACGGCCCCTTCAAGCGGGTCTTCGCCCTGCCGGCGAGTGTCGACCCCGACCGGACCGTCGCCCGCTGCGACCGGGGGGTGCTGAAGATCGTCCTGCCGAAAAAGCCGGACGTCCAACCCCGCCAGATCGAAATCAGCCTCGGCTGATTCCTGCAGGCTCTGCCGTCATCCCCATCCGTAGGATGCGGTGACGCAGGAACCGCATCGCGGTGTCGGTGCGGGGGCTGATGCGGTTCCTGCGTCACCGCATCCTACATTGTCGAGCTTTCCGCCGCCTCGTCGTTACCGAGTAGGCGGTCGAAGATGGCCCGAATCTTTTCTGTCACCTGGCGGTATTCTTCCAGAAAGACCTCGTCCGGGCGCCGGGGACGCTCGGGGTAGCCGAGGCGGCGGGCGAGTTTGAGCAGGTAAGCGCGGTCGCCGGAAAGGTCGTTGATTGACTGGTCATGGACCAGGCGCAGGCGGTTTTCCAGGCGGCGCAGAAATTTGTAGCCGTTTTCCAGGTCGGCGCGGTCTTCCGGGGCGAGAAGGCCTTCTCCTTCCAGGGCGGCCAGGGCTCCCAAGGTGTTGCTGACCTGCACGGTTGGGTGGGCGGCGCCGTGGAGGATCTGCAGATATTGGACGATGAATTCCACGTCCACCATCCCCCCGCGACCAGTCTTGATGTTGAAATGACCGGCCCTCTCCTTGGCGATTTCACTCTCCATGCGCGCCCGCAGTCGGCGGATCTCGGTTTGCAGTTCCGCCGGCACCGGGCGCAGGTAGACGATCTCGCGGTTGATCGCCTCGATTTGCCGGGCCAGGATTTCCGGACCGAGGACGACCCGCGCCTTGGTCAGTGCCTGGCGTTCCCAGGGGGCCGCCGAGGATTCGTGGTAGCGCCGGTAGGCGGCCAGGCTCGTCACCAGCGGCCCCTGGTTCCCCGAGGGGCGCAGCCGGGTGTCGATCTGGTAGACGGAGCCTTCGCGGGTCATCAGGGTCAGCACCGAGATGATCCGTTGCGCCAGCCGGGCGAAGTATTCGGGATTGCTCTGCCCCCTGAAGCGGTCGGGCTCGGTCCCCTCTACCGGCCGGGTTTCCCCCTCCCCCTCGTAGATGAAGATGATGTCCAGATCCGAGTGGTAGTTCAGTTCCATCCCCCCCAGCTTGCCCATGCCGACAATGGCGAAACCGGCCTCCTCGCCGCTCTCTTTGCAAAAGGGGAGGCCGAAACGGGGGATCAGCTCCTCTCGGGCGATGGCCACCGCCTGCTTCAGGCAGGCATCGGCGAGAGAGGAGAGCTGGGAAGTCAGCTCCCCCTGCGGCGTTTTGCCGTGGGTGTCGCTCATGGCCAGGCGCAGGAATTCCTCGTTGCGGAAACGTCGCAGAATTTCCAGCTTATCTTCGTAATTGTCCGCCTCGGCGAGGAGCGCAGCGAGATCCCCTTCGATGGTTTCGCTGTCCTTGTAGGTCAGGGCATGGGCGCCGGAAACGAGGGAATCGAGGATTTCCGGGTGCTGGATGAAGATCCGCGAGAGGAACTGGCTGGTGCTGAACAGGGAGATGAGCACAGTGATGATCTCGCGATTCTCCGACAGCAGGGCGTAAAAGGTCCCTCGCGCCCGGCGCACCGCCGTGGTCATGAAGCGTTCGAGGTTGAGCAGGGCCATTTCCGGCTCGGGGGAGTCGAGCACCGCCTGCATCAGCAGCGGGGCGATACGTTCCAGCTGGCGCCGGGTGCGGCGGGTGATATGGGCGTGGGGTGGCCCGTCGCGGAGGGTGAGCAAGGTCTCAAAGGCGGCATCAGGGTTTTTGAAACCCTTCTCCTCTAACAGGTCCTTGATCAGATCGACATCGGCACCGGGATCGAAGAGGAAGCTGACTTCCGGGCGGACCTCTTCGCGGCTTTCCGCCTCGCTGGTGTAGAAGAGGTCGCGGTAGATCGCTTCGACGCCGCTTCGGTGTTTTTCCAGAGCGAGGGCGAAAGCGGCATGGTTGGGGAAGCCGCAGCGGCGGGCCAGGGCCTGGCGTTCGGCCTCGGTGGCGGGGAGGTTGTGGGTCTGACGCTCCTGCACCACCTGGATGCGGTGTTCGGCGGTGCGCAGAAAGATGTAGGCCTCGCGCAGGGTGTCACGCACCTCGGCGCTGATCAGTCCTTCTTTCTGCAGTCGGTCGAGGGCGCGCAGGGAATTTTTTTCCCGCAGGGAGGGCTTGCGCCCCGAATGGATCAGTTGCAGGGCCTGGATGAAGAACTCGATCTCGCGGATGCCCCCCCGGCCGAGTTTGAGATTGGTTTCCGCCTCCTGCTTGCGGGCCAGGCTCTGGTCGATCTTCTGTTTCATCCCCTTGATGTCCTCGACCATGCCGTAGTCGAGGTAGCGGCGAAAGACGAAGGGTTCCAGGCTTTTCAACAGCCGTTTGCCGAGGGGGATGGTGCCGGCCACCGGCCGCGCCTTGATCAGCGCCGCCCGCTCCCAGCTCTGCCCCCAGCTTTCGTAGTAGACCTCAGCGCTGCGCAGGGAGTTGGCCATTTCGCCGCTGTTTCCTTCCGGACGCAGGCGCAGGTCGACGCGGAAGACAAAGCCGTCTTCCGTCGGCTGGCTGATCGCCTTGGTGATGAGTTCCGCCAGTTTGCAGAAGTAGGGATGGAGGTGGATGCGGTTTTTGACGGCGCCGGTGGGATCAGGGACGCCGCTGCTCAGGCCCCGTTCCGAGGAATAGAAGTAGATCAGGTCGATGTCCGAGGAGAAGTTGAGTTCGCGGCCGCCAAGCTTGCCCATGCCGAGGATGGTGAACTCTGCTTCCCCCCCGGGTGCACCGTTTTCTCCGTCCAGAATCGGCGCGCCGTATTCGGCCCGCAGCAGGACCGTGCAGACTTCATAGGCTCGTTGCAGGGTGGTGGCGGCCAGGGCCGAGAGTTCGGCGGTGACTTCCACCAGGTCGGCCAGCCCTCCCAGGTCGCGGGCGCCGATGCGCAGCATCTCCCGGGATTTGTAGCGGCGCAGCCCGTTCTGCAGTTCGGCGAAGGGGGCCGTTTCGGGAATCCGCTCACGCAGTTCGGCGAGCATCGCCGTCTCGTCCTTGCGCCGACGGATTTCCCCGCCGGCGAAAAGATCCTCGAAAAAGTCCTTTCGCCGGCAAAGAATGCCGGTCAAGAAGGGGGAGGCGCCGAGCACGGTGAGGAGCAGGCGCCGGTCTTCCGGCGCGGTCAGCACCGCCGTCAGACTCTCGCGCGGGAGGCCGTTGCCGAGACGTTCGAGGCTGTTCAGGACGAGGTCGGGATCGGCAGCGGCATGGGCCGCTGCCGTCAGGGTCGCGAGCAGCTCTGCATCCCCGAGCAACTCGTACAGCAGTTCCAGGTTGGTGGCGGTCTTCTCCGGCTCGGCGAAACCGAGCTCCCGCGCCAGTTCCCGGCGGGCGTCCGGTCCCTCGGCCAAGGTCCGGCGCAGACGTTCGGCGAGGGCCGCCGGGGTCATCAGCGCACCCGGGACATGAGGGTCTTGAGCCCCTCGCCATAGTCGCCGCGCGCGATCCCCCATTCGGTGATGATGGCGGAAATGAGCCGGGCCGGTGTCACATCGAAGGAAGGATTGCGTACCGCCACGCCGCTCGGGGCGATCTGCTTATCGCCGCAGTGGGTCACCTCGCGGGCATCCCGCTCTTCGATGGGGATCAGGCTGCCGTCGGCCAGGCTCATGTCGATGGTTGAGGTCGGCGCGGCGACATAGAAGGGGAGGCCGTGCTCCTTCGCCAGCACCGCCACGGTGTAGGTGCCGATCTTGTTGGCGGTGTCGCCGTTGGCGGCAATGCGGTCGGCGCCGACGATGACGCAGTCGATCTCCCCCTTGCTCATCAGGTAGCCGGCCATATTGTCGCAGATCAGGGTGACGGGGATGTTGTCCTTCTGCAACTCCCAGGCGGTCAGCCGGGCGCCCTGCAAGAAGGGGCGCGTCTCGTCGGCCAGCACCGAAATGTTCTTGCCCGCCAACTGGGCAGCGCGGAGCACGCCAAGGGCGGTGCCGAAGCCACCGGTGGCCAGCGCCCCGGCATTGCAGTGGGTGAGCACCCGCGCCCCATCGGGGATCAGTTCCTGGCCGTGGCGGCCCATGGCCATGTTCACGCGGATATCCTCATCGGCGATGGCCATCGCCTCATATTCGAGGACGATTTTTATGTCCGCCACCGGATAGGAGCTGTTCGCCTTGGCGAAGTTTTTCATCCGCTCCAGCGCCCAACTGAGATTGACCGCTGTCGGCCGGGTTGCCGCCAGCGTCGCGCAGACCTTTTCGAAGCGGGCGAAAAAACGGTCGAAATCTTCCTCGTCGATGTCGCGCGCGCCGAACCAGGCACCGAAGGCCGCCGCCACGCCGATGGCCGGCGCACCGCGCACGACCATGGTGCGGATCGCCTCGGCGACCCCCTGGTAATCGAAATAATCCCGCCAAACCTCTTCGGTCGGCAGCAGACGCTGGTCAATCATCCGGCAGACGCCGTCACGGTATTCGATAGGTTTTATGGCCATGGATGATTTCTCCGAAATCGGTGATTGGTTGTCAGTGATTGGCAAAGGCGAAAACCAATGACCACTCACTGGTTTATTGTTTTTCCGGCAACGGATAAAACCGCCGTCCTTCCTGAACGATCTTTTCCTTCAGCGGGATCTCCCCCAGTTTGTCCCAGTGTAGCAGGTCGAGCTTGAAGACCAGGGGCAGGTCGTCGATCTCGTTCCAGAGTCGGGAGAAGTCACGGTCGCTCAGGTTCGGGGCGACGACTGCCAGGTCGAAGTCGGACCAGGGTTTGTCGGTGCCCTTGGCGCGGGAGCCGAAGATGAGCACCTGTTCGATCTGGGGATAGCGTCGGAAGATCTCCGCCATGTCGGCATAGTGCCGTTCGGCCAGGCCGAAAATCAGCCGTTCGTCAGCCATGTCCGGCATTTCTCGGCGAGTTGTCGAAAAAGGGGCAACCCTCGCCCGACAACGAAGTCGTACACGTCGTCGGCCAGCTTTTCGTGGTAGGTATGGCTGGTGAGGTTGCGTTTCTTCTGCATATCGGTCCAGAGATTGCCGTCCTCGATCAGTCCGGCCTGCAACGCCTCCTGTACCGTTTCGCGCGGGGTCCGCACCGGCAGTCCTTCCGCTTCGAGCTTCAGCTTCAACATCTTCCAGCTCAGTTCGTGGGTGAACTCGAAGCGTTGAATGACCGAGTCGCGGACGAATTCATCCTTGGGCAGCGCCGCCGCTTTTTCCAGTTGCGTCAGCGCCTTGAGATAGTCGCCGATGCGTTCCTGTAGCCGAGCTTTATCCATGGATGATCTCCGATAAAAGCGGTGATCGGTTTTCGTCCTTGCCAATCACTAATCACCAATCACTGGTTTAACCTTGCAGTTTCTTCTTCAGCAGCTCGTTCACCGCAGCCGGGTTGGCTTTGCCCTGGCTGGCTTTCATGACCTGGCCGACGAAGAAGCCGAAGACCTTTTCTTTGCCGCCTCGGTATTCCTCGACCTGACCGGGGTTGGCGGTGATGATCTGGTCGATGATCGCTTCGATCGCCCCGGTGTCGGTGACCTGCTTGAGTCCCTGCTCGTCGATGATGGTGTCGGCGCTCTTGCCGCTTGTCCACATGGCGTCGAAGACGGTCTTGGCGATCTTGCCGGAGATGGTGTTGTCGTCGATGCGTTTGAGCATCCCGACCAGAAGTTCCGGTGAGACCGGGGCCTTGGCGATGGAAATCCCTTCGTCGTTGAGGCGACGCTGGACCTCGCCCATCACCCAGTTGGCGCAGGCCTTGCCGTCATCGTGGAGCCGCACGCAGGCGTCGAAGTAATCGCCCATGGCGCGCTCGGCGGTGAGCACTTCGGCGTCGTAGAGCGACAGGCCGTATTCGCGGACAAAACGCTCCTGCTTGGCTTCCGGCAGTTCCGGCAGTTCCTGACGGGCGCTCTCGATCCACTCGGGGGAGACGACGATGGGGACCAGGTCGGGATCGGGGAAGTAGCGGTAGTCGTGGGCCTCTTCCTTGCCGCGCATGGAGCGGGTCGTACCGGCGTTGGCGTCGAACAGGCGGGTTTCCTGCACCACCTTGCCGCCGTCCTCGATCACCTCGATCTGCCGCTCGATTTCGTACTCGATGGCCTGCTTGATGAAGCGGAAGGAGTTGATGTTTTTCAGCTCGGCGCGGGTGCCGAGTTCCTTTTGCCCCCAGGGACGGATGGAGACGTTGGCGTCGCAGCGGAAGGAGCCCTGTTCGAGATTGCCGTCGCAGACGCCAAGGTAAACTACGATTTGATGCAGCTTCTTCAGATAGGCGATGGCTTCGTCGGAAGAGCGCATGTCCGGCTCGGAGACGATCTCCAGCAGCGGCGTGCAGGCGCGGTTGAGGTCGACGAAGGAGGCGCCGACGGTCTCCGGGGTGTCGCCGTGGATGAGCTTGCCGGCGTCCTCTTCCATGTGGATGCGGGTGATGCCGATGGTTTTCGGGCCGCCTTCCTCGGTTTCGATCTCCAGATGCCCGTGCTCGCAGATCGGCAGCTCGAACTGGCTGATCTGATAGCCCTTGGGCAGGTCGGGATAGAAGTAGTTTTTGCGCGCCATGACCGAGCGGGGGGCGATGGTGCAATGGGTCGCCAGGCCGGTACGGATGGCGTATTCCACCACCTGCTTGTTGAGCACCGGCAGGGCGCCGGGCAGACCCAGGCAGACCGGGCAGGTCTGGGAGTTGGGCGCCTGTCCAAATTCGGTCGGACAGCCACAGAAGATCTTGGTCTTGGTGGTCAACTGGACGTGGACTTCCAGTCCGATGACGACTTCATATTTGGATTTCATGGTGAATCCTTATTCGATATTTTGGTAGGGGCGCACCGCGTGCGCCCTTGGCACGGGCAACCGGGATGGAACATGGGCGCACATCGGTGCGCCCCTACGCCCTATCAGATATTCGGCGCCTGCTTGTGCCAGTCCGTCGCCTGCTCAAAAGCATAGGCCGCCTGCAGGATCGTTTCCTCGCCGAAGGGCCGTCCGATCAGCTGCAGGCCGATGGGCAGCCCGGCCGAGGAAAGGCCGCAGGGGAGGCTGAGGGCGCAGGTGCCGGCGAGGTTGACCGGAATGGTGAAGATGTCCGACAGGTACATCTGCAAGGGATCGGCGGTCTTCTCGCCGATCTTGAAGGCCGGGGTCGGCGCCACCGGGGTGAGGAGCACGTCGACCTGATTGAAAGCGTCGAGGAAATCCTGGCGGATCAGGGTGCGCACCTTTTGCGCCTTGAGGTAGTAGGCGTCGTAGTAGCCCGAGGAGAGGGCGTAGGTGCCGAGCATGATGCGCCGCTTGACTTCGTCGCCGAAACCGGCGGCGCGGCTCTTCATGTACATGTCGATGAGCCCCTGCCCTTCGTCGACGCGCAGGCCGAAGCGTACGCCGTCGTAGCGGGAGAGGTTGCTCGACGCCTCGGCGGTGGCGACGAGATAGTAGCAGGCCACAGCGTAGGCGGTGTGGGGGAGGGAGACCTCGACGAATTCGGCGCCCATCTCGCGGCAGACACGGATCGCTTCGTCCGTCGCCTGGCGCACCTCGGGGTCGAGGCCGTCGATGAAATATTCCTTGGGCAGGCCGATCTTCATCCCTTTGATGCCTTGCCGGAGATTTTTCCGGTAGTCGGGCACCGCCCGGTTGACCGAG
This sequence comes from Desulfuromonas acetexigens, assembly GCF_900111775.1. NCBI lineage: Bacteria > Pseudomonadati > Thermodesulfobacteriota > Desulfuromonadia > Desulfuromonadales > Trichloromonadaceae > Trichloromonas > Trichloromonas acetexigens. The sequence goes on from NZ_FOJJ01000012.1 coordinate 110,926, forward strand.
GTCGAGTCGGCGCGGTCGTGACCGGCGACGGCGCCGAGCAGGATGGCGCAGTCCTCCACGTCGCGGGTGACCGGGCCGACCTGATCGAGGGAAGAGGCGTAGGCGATGACGCCGTAGCGGGAGACCCGGCCGTAGGTCGGTTTGAGGCCGACCACGCCGCAGTGGGAGGCGGGCTGACGGATCGAGCCGCCGGTATCGGTGCCGAGGGCCGCCACCGTCTGCAGGGCCGCTACCGAAGCCGCGCTGCCGCCGGAGGAGCCGCCGGCGACGCAATCGAGATTCCAGGGGTTGCGCACCGGCCCGAAGGCGCTGGTTTCATTGGAGCTGCCCATGGCGAACTCATCCATGTTCAGCTTGCCGAGAATCACCGCCCCCTGCTCCTTGAGCTTGCGCACGGCGGTGCCGTCATAAGGGGGGATGAAGTTGTCGAGGATTTTCGAGGCGCAGGTGGTGCGCACCCCTTCGGTGACGAAGATGTCTTTGAGCGCCAGGGGAATGCCGTTCAGAGGGCCGAATTTGCGCTCGCCGCACTCGCTGGACAGCAGTTTGTCGGCCGCTGCGGCCGCCTGCCGGGCGCTGTCGCCGGTGACGGTGATGAAGGCGTTGAGTTGCGGGTTGCTGGCTTCGATGCGGGCGAGAAAGGCCTCGGTCAACTCCAGTGAGGTGATCTCGCGCCTGAGCAGTCGTTGGTGCAGGCCGTGGATGGTGAGATCCGTCAGTTCCATGCGGGTTTACTCCAAAAATGATGGCGGGCGCCGGCGGGAGGTTTTTCCCCTCACTCCTAACGCCTCACTCCTTACGAACAACTTATTCGATGACCTTGGGCACCCGGAAACAGCCGTTGCCGGCATCCGGCGCGTTGCTCAACGCCCGCTCGGCGCCGAGGGCCGGCGCGATCTGGTCGGGACGGAAAGCGTTTTCCATGGGGACGGCGTGGGCCGTGGGGAGGATGCCGTCGGTGTTCAGTTCGTTGAGCTGGTCGACATAGCCGAGAATGGCGTCCAGTTGGCCGGTGAGGGCTGCCAGTTCGGCCTCTTCCAGAGCCAGGCGGGAGAGGCGGGCGACCTGTTCGACCTCAAGGCGGGTGATTTTCATGGGATGACCTCGATTTTTTAAGATGGCGGAAACAGGGCCGGACGATACCACGGAAACCGCCGATTTTTCAACTTATAAGGCCCGGCGTCCCAATCAGGCCAAATCGGCCTTCCGGGTTTGGAGAGGGGTAAGGTTGCAATTCGTACCATCGGCGGGTATTATTCTTTCTGCCGCCATTCCGGCGGCGGATTAATCCGAACCCAAGGACAGGAGATTACGATGAAAAAATTGATAGTTTTGCTTTTAGCTTCAACTCTGGTAGCGGCGGGCTGCGCCGCACCCCAGACCAAGACCAGCAAGGGCGCCCTTATCGGCACCGGCGTCGGCGCTGCGGCGGGGGCCGGTCTCGGTCAGGCGATCGGCGGGGATACCGAGGGAACGCTCATCGGTGCCGGCATCGGCGCCCTGGTCGGCGGTTTGGCCGGCGGCTCCTTTGGTCGCTACATGGACAACCAGGAAGCGGCCATGCGGCAACAGCTGGCCTACACTGAAAGCGCCAGCATTCAGCGCCAGGCCGAAACCCTGGCCGTCACCTTCAAGTCGGACGTGCTCTTCGACGTAGGTTCCTCGGCGATCAAGCCGGGTGGCATGACCGAACTCAATCGCGTCGCCCAGGTGCTCAACCAGTATCCGCAAACCACCATCCTCATCGCCGGTCACACCGACAGCACTGGCGCCGAGGATATGAACCAGCGTCTTTCCGAACAGCGCGCCCTCTCGGTGAAGAACACCCTGGTTGGCCAGGGGGTGGACGGCATGCGCATGAACACCATCGGTTTCGGTGAGAGCAAGCCGATTGCCGACAACAACACCCAGGCTGGCCAGCAGCTGAACCGCCGGGTCGAAATCACCATCACCCCGATGCAGGGGGCCGGTGCCCAGGGCTAAATTCCCGGGGGATCCCTCACAACAGCAAAAAGCCCGCTTCCGACAATCGGAGGCGGGCTTTTTGCTGGGCACTTCGGGACGAAATAAATCTATTCGTCCTTCTTTTCTTCGAGTTCCTTTTTCTTTTCATCTTCGTCATCCTTGATCCCCTGCTTGAAATTGCGCAGGCCTTTGCCCAGCGCTCCGCCGACCTGGGGGAGTTTTCCGGCGCCGAAAATAATCAGTACGAGGATGAGGATGATGATCAGTTCTTGCGTGCCTAATCCAAACATGGCCTGGTCTCCTTTGTTTCGTGGATGGGGAAAGGATACATCGGGATGCCGTCATTGTCGAAGGAAAATCAAGGGGTAGCGCGCCCCGGCGGCAGGCGCAGCAGGAGCACTTCCACCTCTTCCCCGGGGGCGAGGTCGGGCGCGCCGATAGGAACCGGCAGCAGGGCGCGGCTCCCCTGCAGGCTGCGCGTCTGTCCCGATTCCTGGCGCGACGAGGGGCTGAAGGCGTAACGCCCCGCCGCTTCCGTCAGGCTTCCCCAGAGGAAGGCCTGACGCTTGCCGCCACCCTTGACCGGGGCGGTCAGGATGGCGCGCAGGCGCGGCGGCAGGGGATCGCCGTGGCCGCCGAGACGGCGCAGGGCGACCCGGGCAAAAAGTTCGAAGGTTGCCGCTGAGGCCGCCGGATTGCCCGGCAGTCCCAGCACCGGCACGCTCCGGGCGGTGCCGAAGAGGACCGGTTTGCCCGGTTTGATGGCGACCTTCCAGAAGCCGAGCCGGAAATCGTGGCGGCGCAACGTCTCCTGCACCAGGTCGCGATCCCCCACCGAGACCCCGCCGGTGGTGATGAGCAGATCGGCCTCGGCCAGACCCCGGGCGATCTTTTCATCCAGCTCCCCGGCCCGGTCCCGGGCGATGCCCAGGGGGATGACGGCGCACCCTTCCTCGCGCAGACGGGCGGCGAGCAGATGGAAGTTGGAGTTGATGATTTGCCCCGGCCCCGGCGTCTCGCCCAGTTCCACCAGTTCGTCGCCGGTGGAAAGGAGCGCCACCCTGGGGGTGGGATACACCGAAATCCGCGTAACGCCGGCGGCGGCAAGCAGACCGATTTCCCCCGAATGAATCGCCGTCCCGGGCGCAAGCAGCGTCTCCCCCGCGACAAACTCCTCCCCCCGCAGACGTACATGGTCTCCCAGTTTTGGCGCTTTTCGCAGTTGAATTTCATCCCCCGCGCTTTCCACCTCTTCGCTGGGTACCACCGTATCGGCTCCCGGCGGCAGGGGGGCGCCGGTCATGATCCGCACCGCCTCTCCAGGCGTCAGGGCCGTCTTCTGCACGGCACCGGCCGGCAGAAAACCGCTGACGCGCAAGGAATCCCCCGCCCTTTGCCCGGCATGGGCAAAGGCATAGCCGTCCATCGCCGAGTTGTCCGCCGGCGGCAGATCCCAGCGGGCCTGTACCGGCGCGGCCAGAACCAGGCCGAGGGCGTCGGCCAAGGGGGCTTCCACGGGCGCCAGGGGGCGGATAGTGTCCAAGAGGATGCGCAGGGCGTGGGCGTAGTCGAGCATCGTTTTAAAATCTTTCGTGCTGAGTGCTGAGTGCTGAGTGCTGAGTGCTGAGTGCTGAGTCAGTTGTCGCGGACGGCGTTGGCCAGATCCGCCGGGGTGTTGATGTTGGTCAGGGCCGTGCGCCAGTTGTCGGGCAGTTCTTCCGGACCGACGATCCGCATCCGCAGTTCGGGGTAGATATCGAGAATACGGAAGTTTCCGGCCTGCAATTGACGGCGGATGACCGGCAGGCAGTTTTGCCCGTAGCAGGCGATCAGCGGTTCCAGCCCTTCCGGTGTGCCGGGGAGGATGACGTCGTAACCGAAGCGGTGTTCGAGCAGGGCGCGAATCAGCTCCTCGTCGACAAAGGGCATATCGCAGGCGGCGACGAAGATGTAGGGCGTCTCGGCGTGCCTCAGCCCGGTATGTAGCCCGCCCAGGGCGCTGCCGGGATAGGCGTCGGCGTAGGCCGGGAGGTTCGGACGAGCCAGGTCCGGGCGATCCCCGGCGATCAGCGTTTGGGGAAAGAGCCGCCCGAAGAGCTCGGAGATCCCCGCGATCAACGCTTTTCCGCCGATCTCCAAGGTCGCCTTGTCCCTGCCCATGCGCCGACTGCGGCCGCCGGCGAGGATTACGCCGGTGACATCGGGGAAGGGAACAGTTTTCATCGATTGTTGCAGCCCGGCGGTCGTCATGATGGCGCCAAGTATAGGGGAGAGCGCGAGGGGCCGCAACTTTTTGCTGAAGCCTCAGGATTCGGCGAAAAAAAGGGCCGGCTTGCGCCGGCCCACGGAGGAGGGGAGCAGGGTCCCCGGTAAAACCTGTGTGAAATCAGTGACGATGGCCGCCTTCCAGGTCGAAGACGCGCTCCGCCAGGGAATAGAGGAAGAGGCAGAGGCAGATGGAGCCGATGACGATGCCGATTTCGGTGAGGGAGGGGAAGTAGTGGAGCAGTCCGTGACTTGCTCCTTCCACCGCCTCGGGGCGCATGGAGACCATCTGCCCGGCGATGACCAGGTCGTAGCGCATGAAGAAGATACCGATGGTCGAGAGCAGCCCCGCGATCATCACCCCGAAGACGGTGCGGGTGCGACGATTGGCGACGATGATCAGCGGGATGAGAATGCCCAGTCCCAATTCGAAGAACCAGAAGTTGAAGGCCAGCGGCCCGGTGATCCAGGCCATGGTTGTTTCGTACTTCTCCGGCGGCTGACCGTAGAGGCCGGGAATGATCTTCCAGACGACGAAAAAGAGGAGTATGCCGAGGAAGAGGGCTTGAAGCTTGCCCATGGTGTACATGAATTCCTGATAGACGGGGGGCATTTCGATCCCCCGCGCCTTGTGGTTGAAGTAGACGATGAGCACGGTCAACGCCGCACCCGAGGCCAGGGCCGAGACGATGAAGTAGATCGGCATGTACGAGCCGTACCAGAAATGACGGGCTTCGAGCAGACCGAAGACCGCGCCCAGGTTGGAGTGGGCGGTGATGGCGGCGAAGAAGCCGGCCAGGCCCGACCAGAAGGCGAGGCGGGTCCAGCCGCGCATCAGCGAGGTGAACTCGAAGATCAGGCAGACCATGTAGAAGCCGTAGAGGGCACCCATCCACCAGATGGCCGAGGTGAAGTTGGGGCTGATAACGGCGTAGAGGCCCATGCGGATCGGGTGGTTCAGTTCCATCGCCATGGTGCCGAAACCGGTACACAGGGTCAACAGGGCGAGCAGGTGGCCGCGGCGGCCGATGATGGCGAACTTCTCGAAGCCCCAGACGTCGCCGAGGCTCGACACCAGGCAAAGTCCGGTGCTGGAGACGACGAAGAAGACGTAGGTGGAGATGAGGATGCCCCAGGGAATTTCCCGGCTTACGTTGTAGACGTGATCGTGGCCGTGGACCAGCACCTGGACCACTCCGACCGCACCTGCCATCATCCCCAGGCAGAGCAGGCCGAACCACATCATCTCGCCGGGGCGCTTGGGTATTACCGTTGCAAAAGACATGATGCTCTCCTTAGATCAGATAGAAAAGGTACGGCTTGGTGCCCATCTCCGGTTTCATCACCCGATGGGGATGTTTCGCCAGCAGGAGAGAGACTTCGCTGTTCGGGTCGTTGAGGTCGCCGAAGACCCGCACCCGGGTCGGGCAGGTTTCGACGCAGGCCGGCTCCCGGCCGGTAAGAATGCGGTGTTCGCAGAAGGTGCATTTATCGACCGCGCCGATTTCCTCGTTGTAGTAGCGGGCGTTGTAAGGGCAGGCGGTCATGCAGTATTTACAGCCGATGCACTTCTTGTTTTCGACAGTGACGATACCGTCGGCGTTGACTCCCGTCGCCTTGGTCGGGCAGACCCGCTTGCAGGGGGTGTTCGCGCAGTGCATGCACTGCCCAGGAGTGAACTCCTGGCCGAGGTTCGGATAGCGGCCGCGCAAGGCTTCTTCCATCACCCAGTTGCGGTAGTTTTCCCGGCCGAGGGGGACATGGTTTTCCGCCTTGCAGGCGACGGTGCAGGCCTTGCAGTCGATACACTTGCGGGTATCGAGGACCATGGCGTAGCGTTTATTGCTCATAATTCAGGCTCCTTGTCCGTCGGCCGCATCAGGCCGGAAGGATTTCCACAAAGGTTTCATGCATCGCCACGTTCCCCGAAATCGGACAGTATTTCTCCTCGATCAGAGCCGCGTCACTCCCCCCCTTGCCGTAGATGTTGGTCTGGGCCTTGGAAAGGACGCCGAAGCCGTGGGCCATGTAGACGCTGTCGGGACGGATCTTCTGCGTCACTTCCAACTTCAGCCGCTCTTCCCCGACGGCGCTGCGCACCTTGACCATCTGCCCGTTTTTCAGCCCCAACTTCTGCGCCTCGACCGGGTTCAGCCAGAGGGTGTTCTCGGGCATGATGTCGTGCAGATAGGGGTTGTTGGCGGTGGTGCCGTGGGTGAAGTAGGCGTGGCGCCCGACCAGCAGCCGGTAGCGGTTGGAGGGCACGGCGGTCGGCCGGGTGTAAACGGGCAGCGGATCGTGACCGTTGTCGGCGTACTTCTGCGAGAAGATTTCGATCTTGCCACTCTTGGTTTTGAGCGCCGTGCCTCGGGTGCGGCCGTAGTTCGGCTCGGTGCTTTCGTAGTAAATTCCCTTGGTTTTCAGGTCTTCGAGGATTTGCGGATTGTGCTTCACCTGGTGGTGGAGGTGTTCTTCCATGGTGAAATCGAACTCGGCGGCGATCTCCTCGCTCAGGCGTTTGGCGATCTCCTGGATGATCCAGAGGCTCTCCTTGCTCTCGAACATCGGCGGAATGCAGGGCTGGCGGAAGGCCACCACCGGCACGATCCCGCCCAGGCCTTCCAGCGGATCCTGGCGCTCCAGGTAGGTCGCCTCGGGCAGCACTACATCCGAATGCCAGGCGGTGTCGCTCATGGTGATGTCGATGGTGCAGATGAAATCCATCTGTTCCATCAGCTTCAGAGTCTTGGCGCGGTTAGGGACCGAGGCCAGGGGATTCTGCTTGTAGACCATCATCCCTTTGATCGGATAGGGATCGGCGGCCAGGGCGCGGTCGCGGAAGGCGGGCCAGGCGCCGTCTTTTTCCGAGAGATAGGTGACCGCCCCATCGTCGAGGCGGCCGGGGATGTCTTCGTCATACCAGGGGGCGAGGTAGTCGTGCTTGGTCAGGGCGATACTGGCGTTGGGAATGAGGCCGCCCTTGGTGTCCCAGTTGCCGATGATCGTGTTGAGAATCGCCATGGCCCGACGCATCTGCGTGTCGTTCGCCATAAAGGAAGAGCGCCGGCCCTGGTAATAAACCGCCTTAGGTGCAGCGGCAGCGAATTCCCGGGCGATGCGGCGGATGTCGGCGGCGGGGATTTCGCACTCGGCGGCCGCCCACTCCGGGGTGTAGGGGGCGATGTGCGGGACGAGCTGCTCGAAGCCGACGGTGAATTCGTCGATAAAGGCCTGGTCTTGAAGGTTTTCCGTGACGATCACATGGATCATGGCGAGGATGAAGGCCATGTCCGTTCCCGGCTTGATCGGAAACCACTCGTCGGCCTTGGCCGAGGTCTTGGTGAAGCGGGGATCGAGATAGACCAGTTTGCGCTTGCCGCCGTCCCCCCGCAGCAGGTCGATGGAGTCGGGGGTCATCAGCGCTTCGCTGCGGTTGGCGCCGCTCATGATGATGAAGTCGGCGTTGAGTACGTCCGGGGTCGGGTTGGTGCCGAAGGTGGCGCCGAAGCCCTGGATGTTGGAAGAAAGGCAGAGGGTCGGATGGCGCAGGGTGTTGGGGGAGCCGTAGCACTCGGCGAGCTGGGTGAAGAAATGCTCCGAGAAGGTCCCTTCCGTCGAGGCGAACATGACGCTGGCGCGGGAATATTTATCCTTGATCTCGTTCATGTTCTTCGCCACCAGGTCGAGGGCTTCCTCCCAGGTGGCGCGACGGAACTTGCCTTCGCCGCGCTTGCTCCCTTCGACGCGGATCAGGGGATATTTCAGGCGGTCGGGATCGTAGACGACCTTGACCCCGGCATTCCCCCGGGCACAGAGCATGGCGCGGCTGCGGATGAAAAACTCGGGGTTGGGGTCGAGCTTCTGGATGACGCCGTCCTTCACCCGAGCGATGAAGCCGCACTTGTTGACGCACATGCCACAGCTGCTGTAGACGTCCTTGCTGCCGAGGCCGGTCGGGGCGTCGATGCGGCCATCCTTGGCCAGCGCCTTGAGGACTTTCACCTGCGAGCCGATGGCGATGGTGGCCAGGGCGCAGGAAGAGAGACCCATGAAGTGTCGCCGGCTGACTTTCTTTTCAAGTAGGCGTGCCACGTTGTTCTCCTTTGCGTGGGGTCGATTTTGCCGGATCGCACGGAGCAATCCCGGGCTGCATGAAACCGTATGTCTCGTTGTGAAGAGGCGGGGATGATGATTGTTGAGCGATAAAATATACAAATAGCGATTTTTGCATGAAGCGGGCCAATCGACTTGAGGAATGGAACGTATATCGAATTACTTGGATAAGCCGTTGCCACGCTTGATTTTTGCGGATTTTTAATCTTTCTCCCCCCGGCACCCGCCAGTACGGGATTCCGCCGAATCGCCGGGAGATATCCGTGAAATCGCGATATATGCATAACCGGGATTCCGTCATTCCGCTGAATCGTCGGGATTCCCGCAAACGAGAAGGATGATTCATAAAAAAAGGGGGGAACCCAATCGGTTCCCCCCTTGGGGTGTGACGCCGGAATGTCCGGTCTGGCTTTTTAGAACTTGACGGTCAGAGCCGCATTGACGTTCCAGGCCGTGTCGACGGCCGGGAGCATGGAGAAGGCTTTGCCATCGAGAACGTCATCGATCTTTTGCGGTTTGCCGACGGGCGAGCCGCTGCCGGTGTACTCGTAGTCATAGTAGAGGCCGGCCAGTTTGATGAACATCTTCGGGTTGACGTCGATGATGTAGTAGGCCTCGCCGACATGACCGCGAGTGGCGAGTTTGCTGCCGATCAGGTCGTCCTGGGCCTGGGTGAAGGGGGTCCAGTATTTGGAGCCGTAGTTGTACTCCAGGCCGAATTTGCCCATGGGGGCGGGAATCTGAACGCCGACGTAGGCCGAGTAGCCGTCACGGTTTTCATCCGAGTCGGCGCGATCGGCTCTCATGATGATTTCGTCACGAGTGTTGTTGAGTTCCGCTACCCAGACGGCGTCGGAGAGCATCCCGCCGAACATGCCGGTTTTGCCGTTGGGGCGGGCCTGGGTCCAGCCGAAGGAGCCGAACCAGTTGATGCCGTTCATCTCCTCGCGGGCAAAGCCGAGGCCGGCGAGGTTGATGTCGCCGATGGTGGTCGAGGGCTGGACGCGGGTCACGAAGTTGAAGTTCGGGAACTTCTGCATGTCCGCGTTCATGGTCGGAGCGAAGATCGGGCCGAACTGGGAGGGGAAAGCGATCGTCCCTTTGAAGCCGTCGGTCACGTCCATGGCGCGGAAGAGGGTCATCTGCAGGAAGTTGGTGCCGTCGTTGAGGAGGTCGATATTGAAGCCGCCGAGGTGGACGTCTTTGGTTTCAATCTCATTGAAGAGCTCGCCGTTGCCGATTTCAGATTCGAAACCCTGGCCGTAGCAGAAACGGATGGTCTGGCCCTCGATGCCGGTGTGTTTGCTCAGGTGGTACCCGGCGGTGATGCCGTCGAAGTTGAAATGGACCAGGTGCCCCGAGGGGGTGCCGCCGCGCTGCTCGTTTTCACGATACTGGCTGGGGGGGCCGTAGGTCGAGGGACGCCGGCCGATGGAGAGATAGAAGGGGGTGTCGCCAATGTCCCGCCAGTCGAAGTAGGCGCGCTCGACACGCACCAGGTCGCCGCTGGTATTGCCGCTGCTGGTGCCGTCCATGGTGAAGGAGTTCCACGAATCGAAGACCTTGGTGCCGGTGGAATCGCCCCAGTTCTTGTACATGAGCAGACGGCCGGAGAAGCTGACGTTATCCCAGACGTCGGCCTTCATGCCGAGACGCAGGCGAGTGGTGTAGGCGATGTCGTTGTTGATGTCTTTGGGTTTTACGATAACCCCAGCAGGGAGCATGCGAAAGGGACCGACGCCAGCAGGCATATTCCCCGACACAAAAGCGCTAAGGAGGTTGGTGTATTGAGGGTCAAGCAGCATTTTGGTGAGAGGAGTGAGAGTAGTAACCTGAGTCCCTGGGGCCCCGCTCATAGCGCCAAGTAAATAGGATAGTTTTTCAGCATCCGTCCCGGACGGGGTGGCAAAACTTAAACCGGTGCCACCAGCGTCAACCAATTGGGTATTAAACCCGGAAGTCACGTTTAGCCCCGTTGGCATTCCGGTTGCTGGATCGAAATTGATTGCCTTGGTGCCAAAATCGTTAAAGTCAACCTGAATACCGGGATTCCAGGTGACGTCCTGGTAGTGCAGGGAGTCGAACTTGTTGCGCAGATCTCCGTACCAGTTGATGCGGTCGAGGGCGGTTTTGCGCTCGACTTTGTCGACGCGGGCCATGAGGTCTTCTACGTCTTCCTCGATCTCGGCGGCCGGGGCCGGGGCGGCTTCGCTTTCCTTCACCTGCGAGGCGATAGCGTTGAGCTGTTCCTGAAGAGCCTGAATCTGCTGTTGCAGCTCTTCGACGGTGGGGGCGGCCAGGGCTGTGGCAGGTACGGCCAAGGTCGCCACCAGCAAGGCGATCAACATTTTACGCATGGTGTTTGTGCCTCCTGATAAAAATGATGACTGTTCAGGTGGGAATTTAGAGCTTTTCTCATGGTTTCCACCCGCAAACTACGGCACCCAATGTGCCAATCCCTCTTCCGACGCACAACGGCTCCGGAGTTTTTCAACCCCGGAGCCGTTGGTTTTTTTCATGACTCGCTCTTTGGCTGTGATGGCATAAGGCTTAGCCGCAGGTTTCCGGCTGATCCGAGTCGGCAGCATGATCGATCAGGTACTGTTGAACGTCATTCATGTCCTTCTCGCTGATGCCGGCCTTGGTCGCGCAGGCCGAGCTCTTGTCGCCGAAGAAACGCTCCCATTGGGCCTGGGTCTTCTTCATGGGGGTGACGACGCCGCCTTCCGCCCCTTCCACATGGCAGGATTTGCAGTTTTTCTTGAAGAGGTACTTGCCTTTCTTGGCGTTGCCGCCTTCGGCGGCGACGGCCGCGGAAGCGCAGAAAGCCGCGATGGACAAAATGGCGATGACTTTGGCAAGACGTTTCATGTTGATTTTCCTCCGTTGCTTGGGTTAGGGCGCCTGCTCCGCCGGTGCGGTGGCGTCGATCAGTCTCTGGCACATTCCCGTTTTGACGTCCTCTGACGTTTAAACGTAAATTTCGAATATTCCTATTTCATGGTTTGTGCCAGATGCCAAGCTTTTTTGTCGGAAAAAGAAAAATTTTTTTAAAACATCCAGTTTTTCATATGTTGTCTGCGTTCGGGCAGCCGAAGGCTGGGGGTGGATAGAGTCTCGATGTTCGAAAGTCATGTGCCGACTCGGTGAATTGACGGAATCCGGTCGGTGAATTGACCATATCGGGCATTTTCCCCCAGGATTGATGGCGGCCAAAAACTCGTTACCGGCCTGCATCTGCCCCCATGCAAAGCTCGCCAAGTGCCGATTTAGGGGTGGAACTCGATGGGGAAAAAGACTAAGATTCAACCCTTTGAAAGAACGACCGCGCTATCTTAATCCATACAAAGGGAGGTTTTCGTTTCATGAGCAACGAAGTCAACAAAGTCATCTATTCGATGATCCGGGTCAGCAAGTTCTATGACAAGAAACCGGTTCTCAAGGATATTTCTCTCTCTTATTTTTACGGGGCCAAAATCGGCGTCCTCGGTCTGAACGGTTCGGGCAAGAGTTCGCTGCTGCGCATCCTCGCCGGGGTCGATAAGGAATTCAATGGCGAGACGATCCTTTCCCCCGGCTACACCGTCGGTTATCTGGAGCAGGAACCGCTGGTGAACGAGGAACGGACGGTGCGGGAGGTGGTCGAGGAAGGGGTGCAGGAGACCGTCGATCTGCTCAAAGAGTTTGAGGAGATCAATCTCAAATTCGCCGAGCCGATGGACGATGACGCCATGAACAAGCTCATCGAGCGTCAGGGGGTGGTGCAGGAGCGCCTCGACAATCTCGATGCCTGGGATCTCGACAGCCGACTGGAGATGGCTATGGACGCCCTGCGCTGTCCCCCGGCCGACACCCCGGTCAAAATTCTCTCCGGCGGCGAGAAGCGCCGCGTCGCCCTCTGTCGCCTGCTCTTGCAGAAGCCGGACATCCTGCTCCTTGACGAGCCGACCAACCATCTCGACGCCGAAAGCGTCGCCTGGCTGGAACATCACCTCCAGCGCTATCCCGGCACCATCATCGCCGTCACCCATGACCGTTACTTTCTCGACAACGTGGCGGGCTGGATTCTCGAACTCGATCGCGGTGAGGGGATTCCCTGGAAGGGGAACTATTCGTCCTGGCTGGAGCAGAAGGAAGAGCGTCTGCGTCGCGAGGAAAGGTCCGAGTCGAACCGGCAGAAGACCCTGGAGCGGGAGCTGGAGTGGATCCGCATGTCGCCCAAGGGGCGCCACGCCAAGAGCCAGGCGCGTATCACCGCTTATGAAAAGCTCCTCGGCCAGGAGGCGGAGAAGCGCGAAAAGGATCTCGAACTTTACATCCCGCCGGGACCGCGTCTGGGCGATGTGGTCATCGAGGCAACGGATGTGAGCAAGGCCTACGGCGACCGCCTGCTGGTCGAAGGGCTGAACTTCCGGCTGCCGCCGGGCGGCATCGTCGGTGTCATCGGTCCCAACGGCGCCGGCAAGTCGACCCTCTTTCGGATGATCTGCGGTCAGGAGCAGCCCGACGCCGGGACCATCCGCATCGGCGACACGGTGCAGCTGGCCTATGTCGATCAGAACCGCACCCTCGACTCGGAAAAATCGATCTGGGAAGAAATCACTGGCGGGCAGGAACAGCTCCAGCTTGGCAAGCAGCTGGTCAATTCCCGTGCCTATGTGTCCCGTTTCAACTTTTCCGGTACCGAGCAGCAGAAGAAGGTCGGCACCCTCTCCGGCGGTCAACGCAACCGCGTGCATCTGGCCAAGATGCTGAAAGAAGGGGCCAACGTGCTGCTCCTCGACGAGCCGACCAACGACCTCGACGTCAACACCATGCGGGCGCTGGAAGAGGCGCTGGAAAATTTCGGCGGCTGCGCCGTCGTCATCAGCCATGACCGCTGGTTTCTCGACCGCCTGGCGACCCACATCCTCGCCTTCGAGGGGGAGAGCAAGGCGATCTGGTTCGAAGGCAACTATTCCGAATACGAGGCGGACCGCAAAAAGCGCCTCGGCGCCGCCGCTGACCAGCCGCATCGTATCAAATACCGGCATTTGACCCGCTGATTTAAGTCATTTGCCCGGTCGTCCGTAGTCGCTGGGGACGCCGGATCGTTCCACCTAAGGCCCGGGCTTGAGCTCGGGCCTTTTTTGGGTTTTCGGCCGCGCACGCTCCGAGCTTTTAATGAGCTAAAAATTTGGCCTGATAAATGCTTCCACTGACAGGGCCATCGGCTTGGGGCGGGTTCCGTCCTTGACGGGCCGCGTGATGGCGAGCATAGTTGGAGGAAATTCATTTTTTGGGGATGTCGGGATGCAGCAGGCCGAAGAGAAGACAAATACAGACACCGAAACCAAGGTCAGCGACTGGGGATTGCCCCGGGGGTTGGGCCGTTACTCCCAGCTTTTCGCCGATCCCTTGGGGCGTTTGCGGCTGGCGGCCAAGGCCCGCTGGCTCTTTCTGGCGCTGGTGGGGGTTTACGGCCTGTGCGCTGGCGTCCTCTATTCCTTCAGCGAGTACGGTTTTTTTCTCAACGGCACGCAGATCGCGATCCTGGTTCTTTCGTCGGCCGCCATCGTTTTTTACAACGCGGTCTTTCCCCGGATCTTCCGCCACACCCGTTTTGTCGTCTCGGTGGCACCGCTACAGATCGTCCTCGATCTCTGTTTCGTCACGGTGCTGGTCTATTTCAGCGGTGGCGGCGCCAGCTGGTTCTGGCCGGTCTATCTGCTGGTCACGCTTGAAGCGGCGGTGTTGGTCGAAAAACGTCAGACCGTCTGGCGTCTCGGGGCGCTTGGCGGCACTCTTTATGGTTGTCTGCTCCTCGCTACCTATCTGCAGCTCATCCCCCACATCGACATGCCCTTCGTCGACCATTCCCTGCATAACGACGGACTCTATCTCGTCCTCATGTGGTGCTGGGTCAGTCTGCTCAATGCGGCGGCGGCGGTGATCGGCGCCTATCTCATGGCAGTGCTGCGCCGCGAGAACCAGGCGGTACGCGAAAGCGGGGAACGCCTGCGCGATTTCCTCGATTCGGCCAACGATCTTATTTTCAGCGCCGATGCATCAGGCCGGTTTCTCTATGCCAACCGGGCCTGGCGGGAGACCCTGGGCTACCGCCCGGAAGCCGAACCGGAGCTGCGCGTGCAGGAGATTCTGCTTGAGGATGACCGTCCCAAGTGTCTGACCGAACTGCAACGGGTCTTCGATTCTCAGGAAAGTCGCTATCTCGAAGGACGTTTCTCGGCCAAGGGGGGGCGGGTCATCGAGGTGGAAGGGAATGTCACCTTCAGTCGGCAAGAGGATTCCCAAGGGGCGATCTGGGCCATCTGCCGGGATGTGACGTCGCGCAAGAAGGCCCAGGAACAGCTTTATCACATGGCTCACCATGACATGCTCACCAGCTTGCCCAACCGGCTCTTTTTCATCGACCGGCTGCAGCAGGCCAACGCCCTGGCCCGGCGGGCGAAGAAGCTGGTTGGGGTGCTCTTTCTCGATCTCGACCGCTTCAAGATCATCAACGATACCCTCGGGCATTCGGTGGGGGACATCCTGCTGCAGGAGATCGCCGACCGTTTGCGGCTCTGCGTCCGCGAAGTCGATACGGTCGCGCGCCTGGGTGGGGACGAGTTCACCGTTATCCTCGGCAATCTCAACACCCTGGAAGAGGCCGAGCAGGTGGCCGACAAGATTCTCAAACGGCTGGCGCAACCGCTGCAGGTGGAAGGGCACGAGCTCTTCATCACCACCAGTATCGGCATCAGCCTCTTCCCCCAACACAGCGACGATCCCGCCGGACTGATCAAGAAGGCGGATATCGCCATGTACTGCGCCAAAGCCCAGGGGCGCAACAATTACAAGATTTACGACGGGGCCATGGATGTCAATGCCGACCGGCGCCTGATCCTGACCAACGGCCTGCGCCGCGCCCTCGATCGGGAGGAGTTCCGCCTGCATTACCAGCCCAAGGTCGAAGCCCTCAGCGGTAGGGTCGTCGCCATGGAAGCGCTGGTGCGCTGGGAGCATCCCGAGCTGGGTCTGGTCGCGCCGGGGGACTTTATCCCCATCGCCGAGGAGACCGGGATCATCATCCCCCTGGGCGAATGGGTCATGCGCCGGGCCTGCGAACAGTTGCGGCTTTGGCAACAGGAGGGGATTACGGCGGTGCGGGTGGCGGTGAATCTCTCCGGCTATCAGCTGCAATACCGCGATTTCGTCGCTTCGGTCCAACGGATTCTCGACCAGGTTGGTTTGCCCGGGGAGCTGCTGGAGTTCGAGGTGACCGAGACGGTCATCATGCAGAATCCCGATTTTGCCGTGTCGATCCTCAATCAGTTGCGCGATCTGGGCATCCACATCTCCATCGACGATTTCGGCACCGGCTATTCTTCCCTGGCACACCTCAAGCGTTTTTCGGTGAACACCCTGAAGATCGACAAGTCCTTCGTGCGCGACGTAGAGAGCAATTCCACCGACGCCGCCATCGCCTCGGCGATCATCTCCATGGGCAACAGCCTCAACCTCAAGGTCATTGCCGAAGGGGTGGAAACGGCCGGCCAGCTCGCCTTTCTGCAGGAGCGCCATTGCGACGAAATTCAAGGATTTCTCTTCAGCAAGCCGCTGCCGCCCGAGGAAGCCGCTATCCTGTTGCGGCGGGGAATATGCACGGCGATCGAGCCCTCCCGCCAGGAGTGAACGGGTGACAAAGATGTCAAAGAAAAAGGGCGAACCTGCGGGTTCGCCCTTTTTCTTTCCGTGGGGATAGCCTATCAGGCCGCCGTGGCTGGCGGCACGAAGACCCGCTGCGCGAGTTCCTCGTCGAGACGCAAGAGGCCGTTGCCGTCGTTGCCGATCCGCTCGAGCTTACGCACGATGAGGGAGAAGCTCGCTTCTTCCTCGACCTGCTCGGTGACGAACCATTGCAGGAAGATCTGCGCCGCGTGGTTGCTCTCCTCCTTGGCCAGATCCATGAGTTTGTTGATGCGGTCGGTGACGAAGTTCTCATGCTTGAGGCTGTAGCGGAAGGCGTCGAGGGGGGATTCGTAGGTATTCTTCGGCGCTTCGAAACCCCGGAAATCGGTGCGCCCGGCAGCATCGGCGATAAAATTGTAGAACTTTTCGCCGTGGGTCATCTCTTCCAGCGCCTGTACCCGCATCCAGGAAGCGATGCCGGGGAGATCCTCGGACTGGAAGTAGCCGGCGATGGCCATGTACAGGTAGGCGGAGAAAAACTCGTTCTTCATCTGCTCGTTGAGGGTGTCCTGAAGTTTTGGGCTGAGCATGGCGGTCTCCTTGGGTTTGAGATAAATGACCTGTTTGGTCTTTTTTTGATTTTATAGCAGAATTCCCGGGAATGTCCAGGGGGAGGATGAGGCGCGGCGGGGAATAAAAAACGGGACCCGTTACCGGGCCCCGTCGGGATCGTTGCGAGAATGAGCCTGTGCCTACTTCATGCCGTCTTCGAAGATGATCTTGCGCAGGCCGTCCAAAGCGGTGTTGCCTTGGTTGATCTCTTCGGTAAAGGGATTGCGGTAGGTGTAGGTGACGTAGGTGCAATCGCAGTCCGAGGGGAGGAAAGCGTCCTGGATCATGAACTTCTTGCCGTCCGCCTTGCGGGTGACCTCGATATTGCCCGAGCTGATGTCATTGCCGAACATACTGTAGTTGATGTCGGGACTGTCGAAGAAAACGATTTGCGAAACCGTCTCCAGGGGGATATCGATGGCGGTGCCGCTCAGCCAGCCTTTGATGACCGGGCGTCCTTCAAGCTGGAAGAAGATGATTTCCTGGCCGTCGATGGTGACAAACTTGCCGGGCCGGGATTCCCCACCGAAAACAAGGCCTGCCTGAAGTACGAAAAACAGGATCGGGATGGCGATAAGGCTGATCCGCATGCGGACGTTCATTGCAGAGGTCTCCTTGGAAGTGGATTTATATAGAGAAGAAGATGAAATCGACATCCGCTCGCTGGCTCGCCCCTGTGGGTGTGGGGCGCAAAACCAGCCTACTTGGTAACAGCTTTGAAAGAAAAAATCAATGGTTTTTACGGGTAAGGGGTGCGATTCAAGCCCTTTGTCGACGATTTAATCATTCCGGCGGTGGGCTTTGGGCGGTCGGGGTATCTTTTTTCCCGTCGCCTGTGCTAAAGTTCCCGCGCGCCATCGTTTTTACTCGCCTTTCAGCCTTTGCCAAAGAGGTTTTTCGTGATTATCCGTTCCACCGCCTTTATCAAGAGCGCCACCCACCCCGGCAATTACCCCGAGGCGTCATTACCCGAGGTGGCTTTCGCCGGACGCAGCAACGTCGGCAAGAGTACCCTGATCAATACCCTTGTCAATCGGCGCGGCCTGGTGCGGACCTCATCGACCCCGGGGCGGACCCAGTTGCTCAATTTTTTCGACATCAACGGCGAGTTCTCCCTGGTCGATCTTCCAGGCTACGGTTTTGCCAAGGTCCCCCTGGCGGTGAAGAAAGACTGGGGACCGATGGTTCGCACCTATCTGGAGCGGCGCGAGCAGCTCAAGGGCGTGGTCGTACTCTTCGACATTCGCCGCGTTCCCCGGGAAGAGGATCTCGATCTGCTCGACTGGCTCGAAGAATTCGAGGTGCCGACCATCCCGGTCATCACCAAGGTCGACAAGATCAGCCGCAACCGGCGCGCCGCCCAGGTCAAGCCGATCCTCGAAGCCACCGGGCTGCCGCTGGAGGCTTTCAGCTTCTTTTCCGCCCTGAGCAAAGAGGGCCGGGAGGATATCTGGGAGCGGATCGAAGACGCCCTGGAACTCCCTGGCCGGAAAACGGTCGAAGACGGTTCTGCGGAGAACTGAGCCCGGCGGCAGGTGGCCCCACGGAGAAACCATGCCTTTGACGCCGCGGAGCGGCCGAAGGGAGTGACGGATGAAACGACTCTGGGAAGAATTTCGCATCGCCGGCGGCTTTCTGACTGTTTTTCCGGTGGCCGACGATCTCTCCGGGGATCCGGAACGCCTCGGGCGCAGCATGGCCTTTTGGCCCGCCATCGGCCTGCTCATGGGGTTGGGACTGGTGGCCATGGATCAGGCCCTGACGTCCCTCATCCCCCGGGCGGTGGTCGACAGTCTGCTGGTGCTGACGATGATCGCCATCACCGGGGCGATCCATCTCGACGGTATCGCCGACCTCAGCGACGGTCTGGCCCGGGGCAAGGATCGCGAGGGGGTCTTGCGCATCATGAAGGAAAGCCGGGTCGGCGCGATCGGGGTGATCAGCCTGGTCATGGTGCTGCTGCTCAAGTATGTGATCCTGCATAACGTGCCGGTGCAGCTCAAGACCCAGGTTCTGATCTTTATGCCGATGGCCGGGCGCTGGACACAGGTGCTGCTCGCCGCGTTCAACAACTGCATCCGCTCCGGTACCAGAGCCGGCGGGGAGTTTGTCGACTACGTCGGCAAGCGCGAGTTTTTTATCGCTTCGGCGACCTTCGCTGTGGCGACCCTGGTTCTCTTCGCACTGCAGGGGTTGGTGGTACTGCTCATCTTCGGCCTGGTTGGAGTGCTGCTGCTGCGTTATTTCCAGCATCGGCTGGGGGGTGTTACCGGCGATGTTCTCGGGGCGGGGAACGAAGTCATGGAGATCTTTGCCCTGCTGCTGATTCATCTGCTCCGGCACGCATGACGGGCGACATGACCAGCGCACCCACCCGCATCCACCTCATCCGCCACGGCCAGGTCGTGGGGTTTGAAGATAAACGCTACAACGGCCAGGGGGATGTGCCGCTCACCGCCGAAGGGCTGGCCCAGTACCGGGCGCTGCTCCCCCGTCTGGAGAGTTGCCCGCTGCGCGCCGTCTACAGCAGCGATCTGAGCCGCTGCCTGCAAGGGGCGCAACTCCTTGCCGCGTCCCACGGCCTGACTCCGATGGCGACCGCCGAGCTGCGTGAGCTGCATATCGGCGAATGGGAAGGGCTGACCTGGAAGGAGTTGCAGGCTCGCTATCCACAGGAATGGCAGGCGCGCCTTGCCGACATCGTCCACTACCGGGTTCCGGGCGGGGAAACCCTCCTCGATCTCGCGGCGCGACTGCGCCCGGCCCTGCGCCGCATCCTCGACCGGCATCCCGGGGAAGAGGTGCTGGTGGTGGGGCACGGCGGCGTCAACCGGGTTCTCCTTCTCGACGCCATCGGCGCCCCCCTCGACCGGCTTTTCCGCATCGAACAGAATTACGGCTGTCACAATATCATCGACTACTCTCCCGACGGCACCGCCGTGGTGAAGCTGCTCAACGGCTAGTTTTGAGCCGCTTGCGGATCTTGGCGAAATTCCCGGGGCCTGCTTTCCCGCGGCAAGGCCTTCGCAACTCTCTTTAAATCGTCCTGAAAAAGAGCTCGTCATGAAGACCGCCATCCTCCTTTTGGGCCACGGTTCCCGGGCCGCCGGAGCCAACGACACCCTTTCTGCCATTGCCTCCCTGGTCAAAGCTGAAACGGGCGCCGCGCTTGTCGAAGTCGCTTTTCTTCCACCCCATACCCCCGGTATCGAGGCGGGGATCGACCGCTGCGTCGCGCAAGGGGCGGCGCGCATCCTGCTCTCGCCTTATTTTCTCTACGCCGGTGCCCATGTGCTCCAGGACCTCCCCGAGCAGATCGAGCAGGCGCGCATGCGCCATCCCGGGCTGGAGATGATTCTTGGGAAGCCGCTGGGCGTCCATCCCAAGCTGGCCGAGATCGTGCGCGAGCGCATCGACGCGGCGTTGCAGATGGTCGGCTGGAGCCTCTGAATGGGCCTGCCACCGGTCTTGACGAAGCCTCGGCGAAAACGCTAGAGTGTGCCCAGCTTTCTGGGAACGTCTTTGAAAAAGAATGGTCTTCTCCTTCGCCGAAAAGATGTGGCGAAAGGGATTCGCACGTGTCGGCAGAGCCCCCTGATTTTTGAGAGGAGCGGGATATCATGAACAAGATTTACGTCATCGGCGCTGGTGTCGAAGGGCACGAGGGTTTCAGCCGCCGGGCCCTGGAACTGATCTCCCAGGTCTCCCTCCTCTGTGGCGGTGAGCGGCATCTGCGCCTCTTCCCCGATTTCGTCGGGGAAAAGCTGGAAATCGACAGCAATCTCTCGCGCCTGGTGGAGCGTCTCCTTGCCCGCAAGGGACCGGCGGTAGTCCTCTCTTCCGGTGACCCTCTTTTCTTCGGCATCGGTCGCATCCTGCTGCGCAATCTCAACCGCGACGAACTGGAATTTGTTCCCAACGTCAGCTCGGTCCAGTACGCCTTCGCCAAGATCAAGGAGCCCTGGGACGATGCGGTCTTCGTTTCGGCTCAAGGCCGGGGGCTCAAGGGGGCGGTGGATCGCATCGTCGCCAACGACAAGGCCGCGGTTCTCACCGATGAGGTCAATACCCCGGCGGCGATCGCCGCCGAACTGATCGAACGCGGCCGCGACGGCTACACTGCCTGGCTCTGTGAAAATCTCGGTGGCGCCGACGAACGCATCCGCAATCTCTCCCTTCCCGAACTGCTGCGGCTTTCCTCCTCTCCCCTCAACGTCCTGATCCTCATCAAGGAATACGAAGGGGAAGGGGAGGAATACGTACCGACCCTCGGTATCCCCGACGAGGAATTCGCCAGTCTCAAGAAACACATCACCCGGGAAGAGATCCGGGTCGTGACCCTGGCCAAGCTCAAGTTGCGGCACGATATGTGCCTGTGGGACGTGGGCGCCGGCAGTGGTTCGGTGAGTATCGAGGCCGATCATCTGCTCCCCAACGGCCGCATCTTTGCCATGGAGCGCAACGAGCAGTGCCTCGCCTTTCTCAAGCAGAACCTCAACAAGTTCCACACCCGCCACGTCACCCTCGTTCCCGGCGAGGCCCCCGACTGTTTCGAGGATCTGCCCGATCCCGACCGGGTCTTCATCGGCGGCTCGGGGGGGAATCTCTTCCGCATCCTCGAAGCCGTCGACACCCGGCTCCCCGCCGAAGGGCGCATCGTCATCAACGCCATCACCCTGGAAACCCTCACCGCCGCCACCGAGTTCTTCGAGAACGCCGGCTATCAGGTCGAGGTCACAACCATCAACATCGCCCGCACCCGGCCGCTGACCGAGTACAAGATGTTCGAGGCCTATAACCCGGTCTACATCATCGTCGGCGAAAAGGGTTAAGGGCGCTGGCCAAGGATAAAGACGTGAAAGAAAAGGCCGCCAATGACCCAACGGGGCTTTCGCCTTCCGGGGAGAATCCGGAAATCACGCCCCTTGTCGCCGAACTGCGCGGACTTATCCACTCCGCCCGGCACGCCGTCGCGACCAGGGTCAACACCCTGCAGGTCTTGACCAATTTCGAGATCGGGCGGCGGATCGTTGAGCATGAGCAGCAGGGGGCGGAGCGGGCCGAATATGGGAAATCGCTGCTGAAAGAATTGTCGGCAAGATTGACTGAAGAGTTCGGGACCGGGTTTTCTTTGACCAACCTGAAATTGATGCGGCAGTTTTTCATCGAATACCAGAACCGAATTGGTCAGGCACTGCCTGACCCATTTACATTTCAAAAAACTGGTCAGACAGCGACTGACCAGTTGATGGGAGTTGGGCATATCCCTGAGCAGGCGGTGATTTCCGAAAAGCTTTTATGGAAATCGCCGTTTACTTTAAGTTGGACGCATTATGTATTGCTCCTCACGGTCAAGAATCCTGATGAGCGCAGTTTTTACGAAATCGAAGCTTTTCAGTCGGACTGGTCTTTACGTGAGTTGAAACGCCAGATCTCGTCCGGCCTTTATGAGCGACTCGCCCTCAGTCGAGACAAGGAAGGCCTTCGCCGCCTTGCCAACGAAGGGCAGGTCATCGTCAAGCCCGAGGATCTGCTCAAGGAACCTTATGTCCTCGAATTCCTCGGCCTCGACGAGAAGTCGGAGTATTCCGAGTCCGACCTGGAGAGTGCCATCATCGACCGACTCGAACAGTTTTTGCTTGAACTCGGCAAGGGGTTTCTTTTCGAGGCCCGGCAGAAGCGTTTTACTTTCGATGAAGATCATTTTTTCGTCGATCTCGTCTTCTACAACCGGTTGCTGCGCTGCTACGTGCTGATCGATCTCAAGCTTGACAAGCTCAACCACCAGGACCTGGGGCAGATGCAGATGTATGTGAATTATTTCGACCGGCAGGTGAAGACTCCCGAGGAAAATCCCACCATCGGCGTCCTTCTCTGCAAGCGAAAGAAAGACGCGATCGTCGAATTGACCCTTCCGGCCGACGCCAATATCCATGCTCGCGAGTATCAGCTTTATCTTCCTTCTAAAGAGTTGCTGCGCCAGAAGTTGATGGACTGGGCACGGGAGGAGGCACAATAGGACCGGATCCGGTTTGTTTGCAGGGTCCGTGAAAACGCCGAAGCCCGGCACCCGAAAATTTTCTCACCTATTTGGGAGTCTGCTTTGAATCTCGCCATTGTCGCCATCACCGATGCGGGGGCGCGGTTGGTCCGGCGAATCGCCGCCCGGGTCGGCGATTGCGCCTTTTATCTGCCGGAGAGGTTGCGGGAAACGGACGGCGGGCACTATTTCGAGACGCCGTTGGGCGAGGTTTTGCCGGAGCTTTTTGCGCGCCATCGGGAACTGGTCTGTCTTTTGCCGATGGGGGTTGTGGTCCGCCTGCTCGCCCCCCACCTGCGCGGCAAGGCCCTCGACCCGGCGGTGGTGGTGATGGACGAAGCGGGGAATTTCGCCGTCAGCCTTCTGGCCGGCCATCGCGGCGAGGGGAACGCGCTGGCGCGGAAAATGGCGGGGATCACCGGCGGGCGGGCGGTCGTCACCACTTCCGGCGATGGCGACGGCCCGTCGACCTGGGATGAGGCGGCCCGTCAGGCGGGTCTGGTACTGGAACCGGCGGCCAACCTGAAAAATCTCAATGATCTGTTGCTGCATGGGGAACGGATCGCCCTGGTTGACCGGCGGGGGCGCATCGCCCACGATTTCATCGAAGTCCCTGGTGTGGAGCTTGCGGAAACCTTCAGCGCCGCCCTCAACAGTGGCGCGGCGGGGATGGTCTTCGTCACCCATCGGCTGGTGCCCAATCTCGACCGGATACCGAACCTGCTCTTGCTGCGCCCTCGGGATCTGGTGCTGGGTATCGGCTGCAGCCGGAATGTCTCGGCCGAGGAGATCGAGCGGGCGGTGAGGTGGGAGTTGGAGCGGGCCTTTCTGGCGCTGCCGAGCGTGGCCTGTCTGGCGACCAACGCCGAGGGGGCCGAGGAACCCGGGCTCTGCGAGTTTGCCCGGCGCTTCGAACTGCCGATCGAAAGTTGCGAGACCGCCACTTCCGGTGGCGGGTGCTTTTCCTTAGATGCGCGGTCGGGGGGGATGGGGGATTGTGAAGCGGCAGCCCTTTTTTCGTCCCGGGGCGGTCGTTTGCTGGTGGCCAAGAAGAAGCATGGTCAGGTGATTTTGGCGATCGCGTCAAAAAACGATTCCGGCGGGGGATGATCTTTCGCGGCGCCGATTCCGGTCTTTGCCACGATTAATCCCGACCGGCCTGGAGGAACGATGGACTGGCTGATTCCGGCGGCTTTCGCCCTTGACCTGCTGCTCGGCGATCCTCATGGTATGCCCCATCCGGTGGTGCTCATTGGCGCCATCATCAATCGCCTGGAAATCCTCCTCGCCGGCCTTTTCAGTAATCGTCGTCTGGCCGGAACGCTGCTGGCTGCTTTGACCCTGCTGGTGACGGCAGGGCTCGCCTGGGGCCTGTTGCGTTTGGCGGCGGAGATCCATCCCCTGCTCGGTCTGGCCGTCGGCGTCTGGCTGGCCTACACGACCCTGGCCCTGCGCGCCCTGCATCGGCTGAGCCGTGAGGTGGTTCGTTTTGTCGAGCAGAAGCGGCTGGCCGAGGCGCGGCGCGCCCTGTCGCTCATCGTTGGACGGGAAACCGCGACCCTCGACGAGGAAGGGATTCTGCGCGCCTGCATCGAAACGGTCGCGGAAAACACCTCGAGCGCCGTGGTCGCTCCGCTCTTCTATCTGGCCGTCGGCGGTCCGGTCCTGGCCCTGCTCCATAAGGCGGCGGGGACCCTCGATGCCATGGTCGGCTACCGCGACGACCGCTATCGCGAACTCGGCTGGGCCTCGGCCCGTCTCGACGATCTTTTCAACCTGCTTCCGGCCCGTCTGACCGGCATGCTCATGGCCCTGGCGGCACCTTTCTGCGGACTCGGAGGCTGCCGGGCCTGGCGCGTCATGCTCCGTGACGCCCGCAAGCACGCCAGCCCCAATGCCGGTTTTCCCGAGGCAGCCATGGCCGGCGCTCTCGGTGTGCGCCTCGGCGGCCCGGCTGTCTATTTCGGTCGGCGGGTCGAGAAGCCGACCCTGGGGGACGATGCCCGGCCGGTGACTGTCAAAGACTACTACGGCGCCCTGCGGCTGACCTATCTCACCGCCTTTCTGGCCCTTGGGCTGGCGGTCTGGCTGGTTTATCTCGCGGGATAAAAACGGTTTTTCCTCTTGTTCGCTCGGCGCCTTTGTGACGGTGGCGGACGTAAACTGTCGGTTCCGACTTTTTCTATGAACAGGATTTCCCCGGGAGAGGGGCCATGGATCAATTGACTCTGATAGAGCGTTTTCGCGAGAACGAAGAGCTGGCCCGCAAGTTCCACGAGGTGGAAAGCAACATCCTTTCGGTTCTCAACTTCCGGGATTTTTTCGAACATCTGCTTCTCGACATTGGCGAGATCTTCGCCATTCCCCTGGTCTGGTTCACTCTGATCGACGATGTGGATCTCTGCCGCCTGATCCGCCATTCGGCAACCAGCAAGGTACTGCGTGAGCGTATCCAGGTGGTCGACCGTGAAACCTTTGGCGAGCTTCTACCCGATACTCAGTGCCCGCTGCTGATGAATGAAGGCTTGCATCGCTACCTGCGGCTGATGCCCCCGCACTCTTATCCCGCCCTCGGCTCCCTGGCCCTGGTGCCGGTTACCCTCGACGGCGAGGTAGTCGGCAGCCTCAATCTCGCCGACCGCTCCGTTTCCCGCTATGCACCCGGGTTGAATACGGTCTTGGTGGAACGACTGGCGCTCAAGGTTTCCCTTTGCCTCTCCAACGTCACCGCCCACGAAAAGCTGCAGAAGGTCGCCCATCACGATCCCCTCACCGATCTCCTCAACCGGCGCGCCATGGAGAGTATCCTGCAGCGGGAGTTCGATCGGGCGCAGCGTTATGAGCGTCCCCTTTCGCTGGTCTTCATCGATCTCGACGACTTCAAGCGGGTCAACGACACCCACGGGCACGATTGCGGCGATCTGCTCCTCCAGCATCTCGCCGGTAATATGAGTCGCCTCTGTCGGGCCTCGGACGTGGTTACCCGCTTTGCCGGCGACGAGTTCGTGCTGATCCTCCCCGAAACCGGCAAGGAGCGGGCCGAACGGCTGATGGTGCGTATCCTCGGAGAGTTGTCGCGGCGCCCCTTGCTGGTCGACGGAGAGCCGATCAGAGTAACCGCCAGTTACGGCATCGCCTCCACCGAGGATGGCGTCATCGGCGATGCCGCCAGTTTGCTCAAGGCCGCTGATCAGCGGCTCTATGCTTCGAAAGAGGCGCGCAAACAAGAGGAGCCCGATGTCTAGGCCCGTCCTTTTGCCCTGGGAGGCCGGCAGTCGACCGCTGATGCTGGCGCCGATGCAGGGTTTGACCAACCGCGCCCTGCGCGCCGAGTTCGCCGCTTGGGTGCGCCCCGATGTCCTCTTCACCGAGTTCGTGCGGGTCCATGGCGCTTCCGTCAAGCGTCGCGTTTCCGCCGCTGACCGCCGGGAGATCGCCGCCGCGGAAGGGGGCATTCCCCTGGTGACCCAGCTCATCGGCCACGGCGTCGAGGCGCTGACGGCGGCGGCCAAGGAAGCCCAGGCGGCGGGGGCGGTCCACATCAATCTCAACATGGGTTGTCCCTACGGCCGCACCACCTCGGGCCTGACCGGCGGCAACATGCTGCGCCGTCCCGAACTGCTCTCCGATCTGCTGCCGGCCCTGCGCGCGGCCATCACCGGCGGCTTTTCCATCAAGCTGCGCGCCGGTTACGACGATCCCCGGCAGATCTTCTCGTTGCTCCCCCTGTTCGAGACATCCGGGGTCGATTTTCTTGTTCTTCATCCCCGCACCGTCAAGCAGGAATACACCGGAGAGGCCGATCACGCCCTCACCGCCGAAGTCGTGCGCGCCACCGCCCTGCCGGTCATCGCCAACGGTGACATTCGCACCGCCGAAGGGGGCCGGCGGGTGCTGGAGACGACCGGCGCCGCCGGACTGATGCTCGGGCGTGGGGCGATCGCCGACCCGCTCCTTTTCGAGCGACTGCGGGGGCGGGCGTCGGCAACGCCGCGCCGGGCCGAGCGAGGAGCGATGCTGCGCCGCTATCTCACCGGACTGCACGGGCGCTACCGGGAACTTTTCTGCGGCGACGCCCAGGTGCTGGCCAAGCTCAAGGCGGTGCTCTGCACCATGGACGATCCCGAGTTCGCCACGGCGGTGCGCGACCTGAAACGGGCCGCGACCTTGCCCCGTTTTCTTGCCCTGGTGGAAGGGCTGGGCTGACATGGAAATCCCCCAGACCAATCCGGCGCACCTGCTCGACCTGGCACGGGCGCGCATGCCTTATGGCAAATACCAAGGCTGGCGACTGATCGATCTGCCCGAGCGCTACGTCGTCTGGCTGTCCGGTCAGGGCTTTCCTCCCGGCAAGCTCGGCCGCCAGTTGCAGGAGGTGCACGAAATCAAGGTCAACGGGCTGGAGTATCTCTTCGACCCCTTGCGGGGAGTAGGGAGTGAGGAGTGAGGAGTGAGGAGTGAGGAGTGAGGAGTGAGGAGTGAGGAGTGAGGAGGGTGCGATGGGTTTACCGAAGTTGATTGTCGAGACGCTCGAGCGCTTTTGTGCCGAATCGCCGGCCAACTCCCTCTCCGGCGACGGCGGGGAGGCGGTCTGGGGGATGCCGCTGGTCGGCTTTTCCCGGGGGGATGACTTGCTCTATGCGCGCATCAAGGCGGATATCGGGGCGTTTCTCTGGACCCCGGCGGAAGCCTTCGCTCTCGCTTTTCCCGAAGAGCCCATCGCCGCCGGGGAGCTGAGCGTGGTCGGCTGGATTCTGCCGCAGACGGCGGCGACCCGGGCCGATCAACGGGCCGCGGTCGAACTGCCCGCCGAGCGCTGGAGCCGTTCGCGGCTGTACGGCGAAATCTTCAACGAACGCCTGCGCGCGCATCTGGTCGAAAGCCTCGCCGCTCGCGGCATTCAGGCGACGGCACCGGCCCTGCTCGCCGATTTCGCCTACCGGCAATCCCCCCGTTTCGGCCTGGCCTCCAACTGGTCGGAACGCCATGTCGCCCACATCGCCGGGCTCGGCACCTTCGGTCTCAGCGACGGGCTCATCACCCCCCTCGGTAAGGCTATGCGCTGCGGCTCGGTGGTGGTGCGGGCGCAGCTCCCAGTGACGGCACGGCCCTATGTCGGGCACCAGGATTGGTGCCTCTATTACGCCAAGGGCACCTGCGGCGTCTGCGCCCGCCGCTGTCCGGTCGGGGCTATCGATGAAAGGGGGCACGACAAGGTCAAATGCCACGCCTACATCCGCGAAGTCACCGCCGTCCACGCCCGCGTCCTACTCGGCGCCCAAGTCACCCCCTGCGGCCTCTGCCAGGTGGGTATCCCCTGCGAGGAGCGCATTCCGCCGGGGCTGGCGGGAGGGTGACGGGATAACCCCTCGAAAAGGTTGTTTTGAAAAGTGGAATGAAAAAACCGGCCGCTTCCGTCAGGGAGGCGGTCGGTTTTTTCTGTTTGGGGCAAGGGAACGGTTCAGATCGGCGGTTCAATACGGTTGGGACCACAGTTGGGGCAGCCTTGCATGCGCAGGGGTTTTTCCAGGTGGCTGTGGGCGAGGAGGTGGTCGTCGGAGAAGATTTCGGCTGTGGGGCCGTCGGCGACGACTTGGCCTTCGTGCAGGACGATGGTCCGTTCGCAGAGGTCGAGGACGAGGTCGAGATCGTGGGTGGCGATGATCTTGGTGTGATGGAAGCCGCGCAACAGTTCGATGAGCCGGCGCCGGGCGCGGGGGTCGAGGCCGGTGGTCGGTTCGTCCATGACCAGGATGTCGGGGGACATGGAGAGGACCGAGGCGATGGCGACGGCGCGCTTTTCGCCGCCGGAGAGCTTGTAGGGGGGGCGGTCGCGCAGGTGTTCGGCCTCGACCTGGGCGAGGGCCGCCATTACCCGCGTTTCCACCTCGGCGGGGGGAAGTCTCAGGTTGAGGGGGCCGAAGGCGACGTCGTCGAAGACCGTCGGCATGAAGAGCTGATCGTCAGGATCCTGAAAAACCATGCCGACGGTGCGGCGCACGTCCGGCAGGGTCGCTTTGCTCAAGGGGAAGTCGCCGATGCGCACCAGCCCCTTGGCCGGACTCAGATAGCCGTTGAGATGGCGCAGCAGGGTCGACTTGCCGGCGCCGTTGGCGCCAACGACGGCTACCGCTTCGCCGTGATGGATGCAAAAACTCATGCCGCGCACGGCGGGGGTACCGTCGGGGTAGGCGTATTCCAGCCCCCTGACTTCGACGATGTGATGGCTCATCGCAGCAGCTCCGTGAGAAAATCCCCGGCGAGCAGGGGCAGGTTGACCAGGCGCAGCAGCACGAAGAGCGCCGACCAGCCCAGGGTGAAGATGATTTCCCGGCGGCCGATGCGCAACGGGCGCAGCATGCGGATCTCGCCGTCGAAGCCCCGGCAGAGCATGGCCTGATGGATGCGCTGGGCGCGGTCGAGGGTGCGCAGCAGCAGTTGTCCGGCCATGTGCCCCGCCACCTTCAGTCCCATGCCCCGGCCGTGGAAGGAGCGCAACGCCCGCGCCCGCACCATGCGCTGGGCCTCGTCGACCAGGACGAAGAGATAGCGGTACAGAAAAAGCAGCTGCAGGACGAAGATGCGCGGCGCGCCGAGGCGTTCCATGGCCATGCAGACGCCGGTGAAGCTGGTGGTGGCGATGAGCACCAGGGCGGCGAAGACAGTCAGGGCGAAGCGGAGCAGAATCGAGGCGAAAGAAATCCAGCCGCCGCTCACGGCGAAATCTCCGATCTGCAGGAGGATCTGCCGGTCGAAGAGGGGATTGAAGACGCCGATGAAAAAAGCGAAAGGGGCTGCCAGTAGCAGTTTTTTCAGTAGCGGCGCGGCGGGCAACTCGGCGGCGAGGACCAGGGCGAGGGGGAAGGCGATAAAGGGGAGCAGGGCCGAGATCTCGTATTTGCCGAAAGAGACGACGGTGCAGACGAAGGCCAGGGTGGTCACCAGCTTGGCCCGGGGATCGAGGCGATGAACGGCGGAGCGGCCGGCGGCCAGGCGGTCGAGGACGCCCAGATCGAAGAGGGAGGATTCGATTTTCGCCATGGTCGTTGCCGTTCGCGTCCTGGAATTGGAAGGAGATCCTCCCGCATTTTCAAGAAGGATGCCATCGTCACGGCAAGCTGGGGCGCCCGGTTCGCGGCTGGATGACGAAGGGCTGTCTTTCACTTGCGGAT
Source organism: Desulfuromonas acetexigens (assembly GCF_900111775.1). Lineage (NCBI taxonomy): Bacteria > Pseudomonadati > Thermodesulfobacteriota > Desulfuromonadia > Desulfuromonadales > Trichloromonadaceae > Trichloromonas > Trichloromonas acetexigens. Next base: position 140,767 of record NZ_FOJJ01000012.1, read on the forward strand.
TCGGGCGTGCGCGTCGGCGGATTTATGTCAGCCGCGCACGGCGGGAAGGGGAGGTCAGGGCAGGCCCGCGCCGGTGGTGGTCGTCACCAGCTTGCCGTGGATGACTCCTTTGGTGCCGATCAGTTCGTCGGCCAGGCGCTTGACCTCCCGTGCAGGGCCCCGAACCACCACCACCTCCAGGCAGTTGTGGGCGTCGAGGTGGACGTGCAGGGCCGAAACGATGGCGTCGTGGTGGCTGTGCTGATGCTCGGTGAGCTTGTCGGCGAGGTCGCGGGTGTGGTGATTGTAGACCAAGGTGACGGTCCCCACCGTCTCCTCTTCCCCCCGCGCCCACTGTTCTTCGACCAGGGCGTTGCGGATCAGGTCGCGGATTGCCTCCGAGCGGTTGCCGTAGCCTTTCTCCGCGATCAGTTCGTCGAAGCGCTTGAGCAGTCGGTCGTCGATGGAAATGCCGAAGCGGGCCAGGTCACTCATGATTCCTCCGGTGGACGGACGGGATTTTTGCCTGTGTAGCACGCTCGTCGGGGCCGGTCAAGGACATAGCGGCCCGGGTCGATTCCGGTCGAGAGGCGATTGAGGATTTCCCCTTGGCTGCGCAAATGGTACAATCCCTTTCGATTCCATCGCCGCCCCGATTCGCGCCCTGGAGGAACCCATGACCGCCGACTTGCTTGATCACCCTGTGATCGCCGAACGCTACTTCTTTCCTCGTCCCGAACGCTTCGCCGACCCCTGCTGGGTCGAGGTGGCCGAGGCGCAACTCGCCTGTTATTCCCGCCGCCGGCATGCGGGAGCGAAGACCCTGGTCCATTTTCACGGCAACGGCGAAACGGTTGTCGACTATCTCGACGGCTTTGTCGAAGCCGTCGACGCTATAGGCCTGAACCTTTTTCTCGCCGAATTCCGTGGCTACGGCATGTCGACGGGAAGCCCGAGCCTCGGGCGCATGCTCGACGACGTTGCGCCGCTGATCCGCGCGGTCGGCTGTCCGGTGGAAGAAATGGTCCTTTTCGGCCGCTCGGTCGGCTCGCTCTTCGCCATCCACGGGGTGTCTCTCTTTCCCGAGGTGGCCGGGCTGATTCTCGAAAGCGCTGTGGCCGACCCCCTGGAGCGGCTCCTCTTGCGGGTCGCCCCCTGGGAGCTGGGGTGCACGGCGGAGGACTTGGCCCAGGCCGTCGCCGAGCGCCTCGACCATCGCGGCAAGATGGCCGCCTATCAGCGGCCGCTGCTGGTCATGCACACCCGCAATGACGATCTGGTCGAGGTCAGCCACGGCGAGCGTCTCCACCGCTGGGCGGGAGGGAAAAAGCAGTTGCATATCTTTCCCCGGGGCAATCACAACAACATCCTGGCCGTCAACGCCCGGGAATATTTCAGTCTGATCGAAAATTTCGTCCAGGCGCCCTAGTCGCTGCGCCCGATTCGTGCCGAGGTTCCCTATGCTTCGTTTTGCTGTCATGCTCCTGCTGCCCGCCCTGCTGATTGTTGCCGGTGCCGCCCAGGCCAAGATCTACCGTTATGTCGACGGCAACGGCGTCACCGTCTTTGTCGATGACGAAACGCGGATTCCCGAGGCGTATCGGGAGCAGACCACCAGCTACCGGAGCCGTCTCGACCATCTCAGCCCCGACAAACGCCGTGCCCTGCGGGATCAAGAGCAGCAACAACAGACGGCGGAGCAGGCGGCGCGCGCCGGCCAACGGGCCGAGGAGCAGCGCCAGGCCTTGCTGCATTCCCTGGAGACGCCGGTGACGATTCGCGGCAACCAGGTGCTGGTGCCGGTGCAGGTCGCTTTCGCCCGCAACAAGGCCGATGTCCTGTTGCTGCTCGACACCGGCGCATCGAGCACGGTCTTTCACCGCGCCGCCGTCGAGCGCTTGCAGGTCGAGAGCGAAAAGTCCGGCTACTCCCAGGTCGCTGGCGGCGGGGTCATCCCCACCGAGGTGGTGCGCTTCCAGTACATCAAGGTCGGTCCCTTCAAGGTTGACAACGCGCGGGCCATGGTCATCGACCACAAAATGACCGAAGCCCGCTTCGATGGTCTGCTCGGTATGGATTTTCTGCGCAATCTCGACTATCGCATCGACTACGACCGACAGGTGATCCGCTGGCAACCGGATCTGTGATCCTGCCCTCCTCCGCCGCGAAGATCCCTTTTTCCCTGTTCCTGAACCCCCGGAGTCGAAATGAAAAAATCCACCCTTTCAGGGCTGATCATCCTGCTCTGCGTACTCGCCTGGGCCGGCGGCACCTATGTGCTTGGCGGCCAGGTGCGAAACCTCTACCAGTCTTCCCTGAAAGGGGCCGATACCTGGGGGATCTTCTCCCTCGCCGCCGACGACTATCGGCGTGGTTTTCTCTCTTCGCAAGCCCGGACCCAGCTCGATCTGAATCTTTCCCGTGGGGAGGGGGCGGGTTCCCCCGAGAGCATGCAACTGGTTTTCAACCATACCTTTCGCCATGGCCCGTTCCCCGGTGGGTTCTCGCTGCCGGCCCTGGCCGAGGTCGAAACCCGCCTGGCCGAGGTGCGCCTGGATGGGGTCGATGTCGAGGGTTTTTTTGAACACTTCCCGGAGTTGGAAGCAGCCGTCGCGGTAACGCGGGTGGCTTTCGATGGTAGCGCGAAGAGCCGCCTGCATATTCCCCCTTTGGAGCGACATGACAGCGAGGGCGAGCTGAAGTGGCAGGGGCTGAAGATCGATGCGATGGCAGAGCCGGAAGGGCAGGCGCTACAGGGATCGATCGAAATGCCGGGACTGGAATTTATCGCCGAGGGAAGCCGGATTGAGCTGGGCGGCATTCATGGCGAGTTCGACCTGACCGAGGCCCTGCCGTGGATCTACGTCGGGCGCTCGAAGATGAGTCTCGACGGACTGGAGCTGGCATTTCCCGACGGCGAGGACGGCAGCCGGCGGAGCTTTGGGATCAAGGCCGGCAAGGTGACGCTGGACAGCCGCTACGAGGGGGAGCGTCTGCATTACCGTGAATCCCTGGAGTTTGCCCGCTTGGGGATGGATGATGAATTCTTCGGGCCGCTCTCCGTGGAGATCGAGTTGCGGAACCTGGACGGCCGCGCGCTGAGCGATTTCATGGGGCAGTTTCAGGAGGCCGGCCGGGAGCTGGCGGAGGTTGATCCTGAGTCGCGGCTGATCCGGCTTCTGCCCCTCTATGGCGAGCTGGCGATGAAGCTTTTGGCCGGCGCCCCCGAGCTGAAGATCGAGCGCCTGCGCCTGGTTGCCCCGAACGGCGAGGTCCGCGGCGGTGGCCGTCTCGGCTTTGCCGGCGAACCCGGTTTTTTTCTGGGGGATTTTGGCGCCTTGCTGCAACAGGTCGAGGCCACTGTCGAACTTGAGGCGCATGAAAGCCTGGTCCGGTCGGTCCTCGCCAAGACCATGCGGGCGGAGTTGCAGGCTCAGGCCGCCGCGCAGGCGGAGTATGGCCCCGAGGAGATCGAGCAGTTGCTGGCGGAATCTCTGGAGAGCGAAATCGACAACCTGCTGGAGCAGAATTTCGTGGTGCGCGAAGGGGATAAGCTCAAAACCGCCGCCGGCCTGAAAAACGGCGTTTTTACTCTGAACGGTTCCGCGTTGCCGATTTTCAGTGGGGAATGATGGGGCGGCCCGGGTTAAATTTCGCGACTTTGGCCCCGGCACGGGGGAGGCAAAGACCTTTGGTGACGGCGTTTCCATTGACAGGGGGGCCGAGGTTCTGTATACAGAATTGTCGGTTTATCTGATTTCTTCATAACTTATACGGTTGTTCCGCGGTGACGACGCGGACTCGACCCCTGCCCGGATGCGCCGCTCATGCCCAGATCGAAAGAAGCCGCTCAGGCCAACCTGGAAAACCTCCACCGGATTTTCACCGTTCCCGAAGCCCCCGACTCCACCCTGGGCAGCATCGATCGCGACATCGCTGGTAACGTCGCCGGTTTTTTGCAGACCCATGTGGTTGCCCTGGAGCGCAAGCTCATTGAAATCGAACAGGATTTCAGTAACGCTCGGGTGCCCGAGGAGCCGACCTTCGTTTCCGATTACACCGAGTTCCTCACCGACAAGCTCGTCGCCCAGTCGGTGAATACCGCCTCGCCGGCCTTTATTGGCCACATGACCTCGGCCTTCCCCTACTTCATGCTGCCTCTTTCGCGGATCATGATCGCCCTCAACCAGAACCTGGTCAAGGTCGAGACCTCCAAGGCCTTCACCCCCATGGAACGGCAGGTGCTGGCGATGATTCATCGTCTGGTCTACGACCGTGACGACGATTTCTACGGCCGCTGGATGCACGACCCTCGCCATGCCCTCGGCGCTTTCTGCTCGGGGGGGACGGTGGCCAACATCACCGCCCTCTGGGCCGCCCGCAACCGCCTCTGCGGTCCTTCCGGAGAATTCCGCGGCATCGCCCGGGAAGGGCTGGCCAAGGCCCTGCGCCATCTCGACTGCGCCGGACTGGCGGTGCTGGTCTCCCGTCGCGCCCATTATTCCCTCGGCAAGGCGGTCGATCTGCTCGGGATCGGCCGGGACAATCTGGTCGCCGTTGAAACGGACGAGAACAGCCGTATCGATCTGCAACGGCTGCGGGAAGAGAGCCGCCGGCTGCAAGGGGAGGGGATGCGGGTATTGGCCCTGGTCGGTATCGGCGGCACCACTGAAACGGGCAATGTCGATCCGCTGGAGGCGATGGCCGATTTTGCCCAGGAGTTGAACTGCCATTTCCATGTCGACTCGGCCTGGGGCGGTCCGACCCTCTTTTCCCGCACCTATCGACCGCTGCTGCGCGGCATCGAGCGCGCCGACTCGGTCACCATCGATGCCCACAAACAGCTCTATGTGCCGATGGGGGCGGGTATGGTCGTCTTCAAAGATCCCGAAACCCTCGCCTCCATCGAGCATCACGCTGCTTACATCATCCGTCGCGGCTCCAAGGACCTCGGCAGCCACACCCTTGAAGGCTCGCGCCCGGGGATGGCGATGCTGGTCCATGCCGGGCTGTCGATCATCGGCCGCAAGGGCTACGAACTCCTCATGGATGGCGGCATCGAGCGGGCCCGGCACTTCGCCGGCATGATCGAAAACCATCCCGACTTCGAGCTGGTCACCGTGCCCGAACTGAATATCCTCACCTACCGCTACGTCCCGGCCTGGCTTCAGCAAGACCTGGCCCGGGCCGACGCCGAGACGGCACGCCGGATCAACGCCCGCCTCGACCGCATCATCGAAACTATCCAGAAACGCCAGCGCGCCGCCGGCAACTCCTTCGTCTCCCGTACCCGGCTGGCCCTGCCCCGCTACCGGAACGAGCCGATCATCGTCTTTCGCTCGGTGTTGGCCAACCCCCTGACCACGGACGAGATCCTCGCTAGCGTCCTCGAAGAGCAGGTCGCCATCGCTGCCCAGCCCGATCTTGCGGCCGAGTTTGCTGAAATCATGGCCGCCCTCGGATAGGGGGAGGCCTCCGTCCTTCCGGCGGGAGGGAAATTCGCCCGAGCTTTCATGGGGCCTTGTGCGCCGCGATTGCGCCCAAGCGATTGAGCAGGTATAAAGAATAAAATATACGGAATTTCAATGCTTTTTTTGCCTTGGGGGATAGCGCGATGACGACCTTCTGCCTGGATACCGTTCTGCAAGCCGAAATCCTGCCGAGTCTGCCGGCGGTGGCAGTCAAGGTCCTTGCCCTCGATCCCGACCTCGCCGCCGCCGAACTGGCCCGGGTCATCGCCCAGGACGCCCCCCTGTCGGCGCGGATTCTGAAGGCGGCCAATTCCCCCCTCTATGCGCCGGCGTCGCCCGTCGGCAATATCAAACGGGCGATCATCCTCCTCGGCAACCGTCAGGTGCGTACCCTCTCCCTGGCCTTCTCCCTCGTCCCCCTGCAAAACGCCCGGCTCGATTTCACCCGCTTCTGGCAACACTCCCTGGCGACGGCCGTCGGCACCCGGCGACTGCTCAAGCTGATGAGTCCCCGCCAGGTGGAGGAAGGCTTTACCGCCGGGTTGCTCGCCGACATCGGCGCCATACTGCTCGCCGGCGCCCAAGCGGAACGTTATGCCGAGGTCCTGACGCGGCGTGAAGCGGCGGCGAGCCTCGACGAGGCCGAGCACGCGGTTTTTGGCTTCGATCACACCGCCCTGGGGTTGGCGGCGGCCCGGCGCTGGCGCTTTCCCGAAGGCCTGCTGGCGGTCATTGAACACCATCGGGACCCGCGCGGTTTTAATGGGTCGGGGGACCTCTCCCTGCTGGTCGGGGCCGTCCATCTTGCCGGTCTTGCTGCCGAATTCCTTCATGGCGATCATCCTGAGCACGGCAAGGGAGGATTCGAACGGGCGGCGGGGGACGTTCCGGCGCTGAAGGAGATCGCTTTCGATTCCTTTGTCCAGGAAGTTGATGAGGAAGCCCGGGAGATTTCGACCTGGATGGGAATTCACCAACCCCCGGAGCGTTCCATCGCCGAACTGCTGGAAGAGGCCAACAAAAAGTTGGTCGCCATCAGCAGCGAGTACGAAGAGGTGATCGAGTGGATTTACCGGACCCAGGTCGACCTGATCCGCCGACCGGAAAAGTGATGCCGCGTCAACTCACTCGGACCGGGGCCGGCCGAGGGTCATGACGGCTTCCACCGCCAGCCCGCAGGGGATGGCGAAGAGGATCGTCAGCAGCGCGCGGCCCATGGAGAAGCCCCAGCCGAGAAACTCGATTTCCAGGGGGATCATCGGCAACTTCAGTGCATAGGCGGAGAGGACCGTGGCGATGACCGCCCAGCGGGCGCCTTGGCGGTGGATGCTCATGAGCAGGGGGAAGATGAGATAGGCCGGGCCGATCAGCAGGGTGCCGGCGAAGGCGGCGATCAAGAGCGCCTTGAAGCCCGCCTCGTGGCCGAGCAGACGACCGACCGCCTCGCGGCTGATCCAGACCTGGGTCAGACCGACCAACCCCATCACCGCGACGATCAGCAGGGCCACCGAGCCGAAGGTGCGGAGGCCGATGAGTAGCGCCTGCAGGGCGCGTTCCGGGGCGGCCAGGGTGGCCCAGCCGTACAACAGCACCGTGCCCAGGGGCAGCCAATGTTCGCGTAGCAGGCGGCGGAACTTGCCCGGATGTCGGGCGCTCATGTCCAGCTCCCGATGAGCAGCCCGATGAGCAGCGCGGTGACGAAGGCCAGGGTGTTGCGGACGATGGCGAAGCGTGCGCCGAAGATTTCCGCCTCGAAGGGGAGGGTGACGATCCCGACGGAGATCCAGGCGACGACGAAGGCCGCCACCGCCGGCGGCCAGGCGCCGGCGTCGAGGAGCGATCCGGCCAGGGGAAAGGCCGCCGGGGGTGGGCCGATGACCAAGGCGCCGAGAGCGCCGCCGGCGAGCAGGGAACGCCAGCCGGAAGCGCCACCGAGCCAGTTTTCGATGAGGCTGGGCGGGACGAAGATCTGGAAGAGGCCAATCAGCCCGAAGATGGCGCTGAGCATCGGCAGCATCCTACGGGTCGAGGTCCCGGCCACATGCAGGCTTTGCCGGGTTTTTTCCGGCGACCGCCGCCAGAGCAGCAGGTAGACGAGGCCGATGAACAGCAGGTAGATGAGGGTGACGTCGTACATGGCGCTCCCGAGAGGTGAGGGCCTACCATAACACGGACGCGGGCGTGGGGACAAAGGGCATTTCCCCGCTGCGGTCGCCCCGCATCCGACGGCTTCGGGAATCCGGCGATTGACAAATGGTTGCCGGTAAGTTACTAGAATCCCTGAGGCGAAGCAGATGTTGAAGGGAGGAGGTCGCCATGAACCAGTCGAAGCCGTTGCGGGAAGCGCTCCGGTCCGCGTTGCGGGCCGAGAAGGATGCCATGGATTTCTACCGGGCGGCATCGGAGCGGCTGACCGACCCCGAGGCCGCCGCCCTCTTCGCCGGTCTGGCCCGGGAAGAACGGCAGCACGCCTATTCCTTTTACACCCTCGATCGGGATGAGGATCTTCCTCCCTTCGAGGAACTGCTCGACGCCTCTCCCGATACTTCCGGTTCCTGGTGGCGGGCGCTGCGGAAACTTGAGGCGGAAAACTTCACGGCCGAAGCGGCCCTGCGCCTGGCGATCGAGGAAGAGCGTCGGCTGGAAGCGGAACTGCGGGCGGCGGCCGAAGAGATCGGCGAGCCCCGGGCCCGTTCCATCTACCTCGCCAACGCCAACTCGACCCATTGTCATTGCCGCGGTCTGGAGCAACTTTATGCCGAGCGCTACGGAGCCTGAATCCATGCTGAGATATCTCCTGATCCTGCTGGCGCTCCTGCTGACGCTGGCCATCTGGTACCGTGCCGCTGCCGCCGAGGGGCCGATCCTCCTCTACGACGAGGGGCACGGGCAGCAGTTCGTCGCCGGCGGCACCGGGCCGTTGGATCTGTCGGAATTCTCGACGATTCTCCGCGGCCAGGGGCTCGTCCCCCGCAGTCACATCGGCCCTTTCGACGATGCCGCCCTCGCCGGGGTTTCGGCGCTGATCGTCTCCGGCCCCTTCATCCCTTTTGCCGAGGGGGAGATCGCTGCCCTGCGCCGTTTCGTCGAAGGGGGCGGGACCCTGGTGGTGATGCTTCACGTCGGGCCGCCCCTGGCCGGGCTGTTGCATGCCTTCGGCGTCGATTTTTCCAACGGCGTCATCCGTGAGACGGCGGATCTGCTCGGGGATGAACCCCTCAATTTCCGGGTGTCCCGACTGGAATCCCACCCCCTTTTCGCCGACCTCGACGCCTTTGCCCTCTACGGCGGCTGGGCGCTGGTCAACTTCGACGAAGGGTCGCGGATCATCGCCCGCACCGGTCCCCAGTCCTGGATCGATCTCAACGGCGACCGCCGGCCCAATCCCGGCGATGCCGTGCAGTCTTTCGGCGTGGTCGTGGCCGGCGAACTGGGGCGGGGACGGCTCTTGGTCTTCGGCGACGACGGCCTCTTCCAGAACCGTTTTCTCGATGAGGAAAACCGCCGGTTGGCGGCCAATCTCGGGCGCTGGCTGGTCGCCGGCCGTCCCTAGCTACGGTTGACAACCCCGCCGTCCAGCACTATGATCCGACTTTGCGATTTTTCTTCGACGCAGGATTTAATCTGACGAGATTCAGCCATGGCCATTCTAGCGATTCGACACTATCCCGATCCGGTCCTGAAGCAGGTGGCGCAGCCGGTGGAGGTTTTCGACGGCGCCCTCAAGCAGCTGGCCGCCGACATGGCCGAGACCATGTACGCTGCCCCCGGAGTCGGTCTGGCCGCTCCCCAGGTCGGGGTCTCGCGGCGACTGGCGGTCATCGATTGCGCCCGCGAGGGGGAGCCGCCGCAACTGCATACCCTGATCAATCCCGAGATCGTCGCCCGCGCGGGAGAATCCTGCGAGGAAGAGGGCTGTCTGTCGGTGCCTTCCTACTACGCCAAGGTTGACCGTTCCGCCCATGTGCGGGTCCGCTTTCGGGATGTGGCGGGGGAGGCACGGGAACTGGAGGCCGACGGGCTCTTGGCGATCTGCATCCAGCATGAGCTCGACCACCTCGACGGGATTCTCTTCGTCGACCGCCTCTCCCCCTTGAAGCGGGGGCTTTTCCGCAAGAAATACAAAAAAATCCTCGAACAGCAACGGGAGCAGCTGTGATCAAGCCTCAGGATATCCGTACCATTTTCATGGGGACACCGGAGTTCGCCCTGGCCACCCTGCAGGGCCTGCTCGACTTCGGCCTCGACCTGCGCGCCGTCTACACCCAGCCGGATCGGCCCAAGGGACGGGGCAACCAGCTGGCGCCGCCGCCGGTCAAGGAGTTGGCGCTCAAGCACGGCATCGCCGTCCATCAGCCCCTCAAGCTCCGTCAGCCCGAGGTGGTGGAGGAGCTGCGCGCCATCGCCCCCGATCTGATCGTGGTCGTCGCCTATGGTCAGATCCTGCCCAAGAGCGTGTTGGAAATCCCCCAATACGGCTGTATCAACGTGCACGCTTCGCTCCTCCCCCGTTACCGGGGGGCGGCGCCGATCAACAAGGCGATCATCGACGGCGAAACGGAGACCGGGGTGACCACCATGTATATGGATGTCGGCCTCGATACGGGCGACATGCTGATCAAGCGGAGCACCCCCATCGGTCCCCTCGAAACGGCCGGCGAAGTCCATGACCGCCTGGCCCTCCTCGGGCGCGAGGCGATGGCGGAGACCCTGCGGCAGCTCTGCGCCGGGACGCTGAAAGGGGAAAAGCAGGATGACGCCCTCAGCAACTACGCGCCGATGCTCAAGAAGGAAGACGGAATCATCAACTGGGATCGGTCCGCCGCGCAGATCCACAACCAGGTGCGCGGCCTCGATCCCTGGCCCGGCGCCTTTACCCACCTGCGCGGCGAGGTGCTGAAGATCGCCCGCACCGCGCCGGAAGCGGGGAGCGGCGCGCCGGGGACGGTACTGGCCGCCGATGCCGCCGGGGTGCGCATCGCCTGCGGCGAGGGGGTGTTGCGGGTCGGCGAATTGCAGTTGCCGGGGAAAAAACGCCTGGCCGCCGCCGATTTCCTGCGCGGCTGCGCACTCCCTCCCGGAACCCGCCTCGGTTCGGCCTAGGCCGAGTTTCGACCTTCGCGGGATTTTCACGGCGCCGCCCCTTGCCTGGTATCGGCGCCGTTATTATAGTGTGAGCAGGCGCATTGCCTGGTCTGCCCGCGAATGATGAAAACCCGCGAACGAGGTGAAATGATGAATACCCTGCGTACCGTCTTTCTCATGACCCTGCTCACCCTGGTGCTGGTCGCCGCCGGCGGCGCCCTCGGCGGGCAAAGCGGAGCGCTCTTCGCCCTGGTCATGGCCGCCGTGATGAATCTCGGCTCTTATTGGTTCTCCGACAAGATCGTCATCAAGATGTATCGGGGGGTCGAAGTTGCCGACGGCCCCCTTTTCGAGGTGGTCGAGGAGATCTGCCGACGCAACGATCTGCCCATGCCGAAGGTCTACATCCTGCCGCAACCGACCCCCAACGCCTTCGCCACCGGCCGCAATCCGACACATGCGGTGGTCGCGGCGACGGAAGGGATTCTGCAGATTCTCAGTCGCGAGGAACTGATGGGGGTGATGGCCCATGAGATGAGCCACGTCATGCATCGCGATATCCTCATCGGTTCCATCGCCGCGACCATCGCCGGGGCGATCTCCTACCTGTCGCACATGGCCCAATGGTCCATGCTCTTCGGCGGCCGGGATGACGAGGACGGCAATCCGATCGCCATGATCCTGATGATGGTTCTGGCCCCCCTCGCCGCCATGCTGGTGCAGATGGCGGTCTCCCGCTCCCGGGAATACGAGGCCGACAAGGGAGGCGCCAAGCTCTCCGGCAATCCCCTCTATCTGGCGAGCGCCCTGCGCAAGCTCGAAGCGGCCAACAGCCGTCAGCCGATGCCCCGGGTCAACGAAGCCACGGCGCACATGTTCATCGTCAGCCCGCTGCGCGGCGCCGGGCTCAAATCCCTCTTCTCCACCCATCCGCCGGTGGAAGAGCGGGTACGGCGTCTGGAGAGTATGGCGACGGTCTGATCCCCCACTCCACCCAGTCCTGTCGGCCAGGGGTGTGCCGTGCATGCCCCTGGCTTTTTCCGTCTGAAAGGATGCCTTTTTGCCTTCCGCCAATCCCCGCCAACTGGCTTTTTCCGTCCTCTGTCGGGTCGATGAGGGGGCTTATGCCGACCTCGCTCTCGACGCGGCCTTTCAGCAAGAGACCCCCCTCGATCCCCGCGACCGGGGGCTGGCCACCGAGCTGGTCTACGGCACCCTGCGTCGGCGCGGGCGGCTCGACTTCGCCCTGGCCCGACTGTGCAGCAAGCCGCTGGCCAAGGTCGAACCCCGCGTGCTCAATCTGTTGCGCCTCGGCGCTTACCAGATTCTCTTTCTCGACAAGGTGCCAGCCCCGGCCGCCGTGCATGAAACGGTGGAACTCGCCCGGCGCGAGCAACTGGAGCGGGCCACCGGCTTCATCAACGGCATCCTGCGCAACCTGATCCGCCAGCGGGAAGAAATCCCCTGGCCCGATGCGACCGAGCCCGTGGTCTACCTGGAAAAGCTGGCCGCCTTTCCCCACTGGCTGGCGCGCTCCTGGGCGCAGCGTTTCGGCGGCGAGGCGGCGGTGGCCTTGGCCGATGCCCTGCTGCAGCCGGCCCCCTTCACGGTGCGGGTCAATACCCTGAAAATCAGTCGCGAGAATTTCCTCGACCAACTGAAAAGTCGCGGGATGGACGGGACGCCGACCCTCTTTGCCCCCGAGGGGGTAGTGATCAGCCACCGAGGGGGCGCGGCCCTGCCCGGCGACAGCGAGGGCTGGTATCAGGTGCAGGACGAGGCGAGTATGCTCATCGCTCATCTCCTGGCGCCGAAGCCCGGCGAGAAGCTCCTCGACGCCTGCGCCGCGCCGGGAGGAAAGACCACCCACCTCTGTGCCCTGGGGGGCAACGAGTTGGAAGTTCTCGCCCTCGATCTCCATCCCCAGCGGGCACGGCTGGTGACGAGCGGCGCCGCCCGTCTCGGTTGCCGGGGGATCACCGCCCGCGCCTGGGATCTGACGCAGCTGCCGCCCTTTCTCGCCCCGGCGAGTTTCGACGCCATTCTGGTCGATGCCCCATGCAGCGGCCTCGGCGTGCTGCGGCGCAACCCGGAGATCCGCTGGCGGCGCACCGCCGCCGATATCGCGCACATGGCTGAGCAGCAGCAGGCGATTCTCGCCAACACGGCGGCGCTGGTCAAGCCCGGCGGGCGCCTGCTCTATTCGGTCTGTACGCTGACCGAGGAAGAGACCGATGGCGTCGTGCAGGCCTTTCTCGCCGCCCATCCCGACTTTGTCGCGGAAGATCTGTGCGAAAGCGTGCCGCCGGCCTGGCGAGAGCTCTTTGGGGAGGATGGTCGGCTACGCACCTGGCGGCGATCCGATACCGGCATGGATGCCTTTTTCGCCGTCGCCCTACGTCGCCGCCCGCTGTGAGGCGGGATTATTTGTTTTGGCGGTGCGCGGTAAATCTGCTAAAAAGATAGCCAGTTATCCTTCTTGAACAGACGCCGGCCCCGATGGGGATGAGGCGGTTTCAGCGCTGGAGAATAGTTCATGGTCAAAATCGCTCCCTCCATTCTGTCGGCGGATTTTTCCCGTCTCGGTGAGGAAATCCGCGCCATCGAGGCGGGTGGCGCCGATTACGTGCATGTGGATGTCATGGACGGTCATTTCGTGCCGAACATCACCATCGGTCCGCTGGTCGTCGAAGCGGCGCGCAAGGTGACGAATCTGCCCCTCGATGTGCACCTGATGATTGAAAATCCCGACCGCTACATCCCCGACTTCGCCAAGGCCGGTGCCGATATCCTCACCGTGCATCAGGAAACGGTCCCCCATCTGCATCGCACCGTGCAGCTTATCCGTTCCCTCGGCAAAAAGGCCGGAGTTTCCATCAATCCGGCAACTCCGGTGGCGACCCTCGACCTGATCCTCGACGATCTCGATCTGGTGCTGGTGATGTCGGTCAACCCCGGCTTCGGCGGCCAGAGCTTCATCCCCTCCTGCCTGGGCAAGATCACGGCCCTGCGGCGGATGATCGCGGAACGGGGGCTGAAGGTGGAGTTGGAAGTCGACGGCGGGGTCAAAACCGACAACATCGGTCGCATCGTTGCCGCTGGGGCCGATGTGCTGGTCGCCGGCAGTGCCGTCTTCGGCACGGACGACTACCGGGAAACCATTGCCGCCCTCAAGCGCAACGCCGGCGCCTGATGCTCGATCCCGAGACCGTGCGGCGGCGCCTCGCCGCTCATACGTCGAAGCATCTTTCCCAGCACGGGCTGCGCCCGGCGGCGGTACTGCTGCCGCTCTTCGCCCGGGACGGTGAGGACTGGGTGCTCTTTACCCGCCGCACCGAGAAGCTCAATCACCACTCGGGGGAGATTTCCTTTCCCGGCGGCGCCTGGCAGGTGGAAGACGACGGACCGCAGGCTACCGCCTTGCGCGAAACGGAAGAGGAAATGGGCATCGCCGCAAAGGATGTCCAGGTGCTGGGGCGATTGGACGACTGCATTTCGATCCACGGCTATCATGTTGTCCCCTTTGTCGGAACCTTTCCCGCCCCCTATCCCTATCGGGTCGACCGCAACGAGGTCGCCGAGGTCATCGAGATCCCCCTGGCGCAGTTGCGTGATCCCGCTATCTATCACGAAGAGGACTGGCGGCACCAGGGGCGGGTCTTTCCGGTCTGCTTTTTCACCGTCGGCCGGCATCAGGTCTGGGGCTTGACCGCCGAGATTCTGCGTCAGTTTTTGCAGCGGGTTTTCAGCATCTGAGGAAAGGGGGCACCGTCCATGGACTTCTTCCGCCACCGTAGTCTGCAGACCAAGATCAACCTGGTCATCCTGCTGATTCTGCTGGTCTTCTTTGGAATCTTTTCGTGGATCAGCTTCCATCAGCAGCACGGCTACAGTGTCGAGGAGGCGGTGGAGAAGGCGCGGATTATTGCCGCGTCGGCGACCCGGGGACGGCAGTACCTTTCCGACCAGCTGCAGAAGGGGGGGGTCGAGTTGACCCGCGAGCGCTACGGCCTCATCCCGCAGGTGGTCTCGACCCAGATCGGCAGCCTGGTCGCCGCCGACGTCGGCTATACCATCCGCCAGGTTTCCGAACGCTACCGCAATCCGAAGAATGCTCCCGACCCCTCGGAAACGACCATGCTCAAGGAGTTTTACGGGGATCCGGAGAAGCGGGAAAGCTATCGCGTCATCGACCTTGGCAAGGAGCCGATCTTCCGTTATTTGCAGCCTTTTCGCGTCGACGAGAGCTGTCTGCAATGCCACGGCGACCCTGCCACAGCGCCGGCCTTTCTCAATGAGATGTTTCCCGATCCCAACGAGCAGTCCTTCCATTACCGGATCGGCGAGGTTATCGGCGCTGTCTCCATTTCGATTCCCCTGGGCAAACTGCAGGCCCAGGTGCAGCGCAAGGTTCGCACCGACCTGCTTTATTCGGGCGGAGTGCTGATCGCCCTCGTCTTCTGTCTGGGGCTGTTGGTGCGCATGGCGGTTACCGCGCCCCTGGCCCGGCTGGGGCTGGCGATTCGCGATATCGTCCGCACCGGGCGTTTCGAAAAACCGATTCCCCGCCGGGGGCAGGATGAAATCGGCACACTGATCGACGGTTTCAACGAGATGATGGTCCACCTCGGTGAGAAGACCGAGCATCTGGAGGAATCGGAAAAACGTTTTCGGGTGATGACCGAAACGGTGCGAGACGGCATGATTTCTTTCCTCGGTACCGGCCAGGTCATCCTCTTCAACCGCCAGGCCGAGCGTATCTTCGGCTTCAGTAAGCGTGAGGTGATGGGGGTTTCCGTGGCGCGGCTGGTGCATGAGGAGTGCGCGGAATTTCATCAGGCCGGGGTTGAGGATTATCTGAAGAAGAATGCCGCGCAGCTGATTCGCAAGTTGCACAAAATTCCCGGGCGGCGGCGGGACGGTTCCCAGGTCTCACTGGAGCTTTCCCTGGCCGTGGCCGAGTCGGACGGGCATCTCTTCTATACGGCCATTGTCCGCGAAACGGACTGAACAGCTCTGCCGCAATGCGCGAACAGGGGATGACTCGATCCCCTGTTCGTCCTGCCGGTCTCACCCTCTCCCCGTACGGAATGTTCCATGTCTAGTGCCAATGACCGCTCCCGGCGGTTTCTCGAAGAACTCGGCCGGCGCCTGATCATCGGCGACGGTGCCATGGGGACCCTGCTCTACAGTCGGGGCGTCCGGCTCGACACCAATTTTGAATGTCTCAATCTGCACGCTCCCGAGCTGATCCGGCAGGTGCATGAAGAGTATCTGGCCGCTGGCTCCCGCCTTCTGGAGACCAATACGTTCGGGGCCAACGCCCCGCGCTTGGCCGGTTTCGGGCTGGATGGGCAGGCCCGCGCCATCAATCTGGCCGGTGCCCGCCTGGCCCGGGAAGCCGCCGGCGACGACGCCTATGTCGCCGGTTCGGTGGGGCCCCTGCAGCGCCCCCGGGGGGAGGGGGGCGTACTCTCCCGGGAAGAGGCGGAAGCCGCCCTGCGCGAGCAGATGGAAGCGCTGGCCGAGGGCGGGGTCGATCTTTTCATCCTCGAAACCTTCGCCGACCTCGCCGATCTCGAACTCGGGGTGGCCATCGCCCACGAACTGGGGCTGCCGGTAGTGGCGCAGATGGCCTTTCTTCAGGAGGGACGAACCCGCGACGGAATTTCCGCCGAAGATGCGGCGCGCCGTCTGACGGCAGCCGGCGCCACGATGATCGGCGCCAATTGCGGTGCCGGACCGCGCGAGCTGCTGCAGGTGGTGACGCGCATGGCCGCCGTCTCGGTCCTGCCTCTCTCCGCTTTTCCCAACTCGGGCTTCCCCGAATATGTGGAGGGGCGCTATATCTACCTCGCCACTCCGGAATATTTCGCCGGCATGGGCCGGGAGCTGGCACAGGCGGGAGCGGTCCTCATCGGCGGCTGTTGCGGAACGACGCCGGAACATATCCGCGCCCTGACCGAGGCCCTTGCCACCCTCGTTCCCGCGCCGACCACGAGGGTGGTGCTTACGCCGGATCTCTCAACGCCGACCGTGACGCCGCCGCCGGAATCCCGCTCCGATTTCCTCGCCGATTGGGGCAGGCGACCGATCGTTACCGTGGAACTCGACCCGCCGCGCGGCCTGAACTGCTCCAAGGTGCTGGACGGTGCCCGCGCTCTGGCCCGCGTCGGTGTCGACGCCATCAGCCTGGCGGAAAACCCTCTGGGCCGGATCCGCCTCGGCAACATCGCCCTGGCTCGGGCCATCCAGGAAGAGACCGGCACTGAGGTCATCGTCCATGTGACCTGCCGCGACCGCAACCTCATCGGCCTTCATTCCGAACTGATGGGTGCCCATCTCCTCGGCATCCGCAACATTCTGGCGGTGACCGGCGACCCGGTGGCGGTGGGGGGGGAGTCGGGGGCGACCAATGTTTTCGACCTCAACTCCGTCAGCCTGCTGGAGCTCCTCACCGCCCTCAATGACGGACACAACCTCCTCGGCGCCGAACTCGACGGCCGTACCCGGTTTCTGCTTGGCGCCGCCTTCAATCCCAACCTGACGACCATGGAGGGGCAGCTGCGCAAGCTCGGCAAGAAGGTCGCGGCCGGCGCCCGCTTCGTCCAGACCCAGCCGGTCTATTCGACGCGGGTGCTGGACGAGTTGCTGGAAAAGACCGCACCGTTCGGGGTTCCGGTCTTGGTGGGGATTTTACCGTTGGTGAGCGAGCGCAACGCCGAGTTTCTGCACAACGAAGTGCCCGGCATTACTCTCCCCGAGGCTGTGCGCGAACGCATGCGTGGCAAGCAGGGGGAGGCAGGAGTGCGGGAAGGGATGGCGATTGCCCGGGAATTGATCGAGGCGGGACGGGGGCGCTGTGGGGGCTACTATCTCATGCCGCCCTTCGGCAAGGTTGAACTGGCGCTGGAGCTGATGGCGTTCATTCGTCGGACGGCGGGTTGAGCGCCAGGATTCGGGCCAATTCCCCCCGTTCGTCCAGCTCAAAGAGTTCGTCGCAGCCGCCGATTAGGCGGCCATCGATGAAAATCTCCGGGACCGTTTGCCGGCCGCTGCGTTCGCGCATTTCACGGGCCTTTTCCAGGTTGTCGCTGATGTCGATTTCCCGGAAATCAACCCCCTTGATGCGCAAGAGTTCCTTGGCACGCCAGCAGTAGGGGCAGTGGTTCTTGGTGTAAATTTCTACGGTTTTCATGGGAGTTGTACTCCGGAACTGAAGAATAGAGGTCATTCTAACTCAGTATCTGGCCCTGGCAAGGCTTGCCGGAAAAAAGGGGATGTATGAAAAAGATCGATCTCTGCCGATGGTTCGTTCTGGCGTGCTGTTTGCCGCTTCTGGCGTGTGCCGCTTTAGTCTCCCCCGCCGACCGGCATGGCCCGGCCAGCGACGACTTTACCCGCAAGCTGCGCTGGCTTGATGTCGGTGGTGCGGCCCAGCATCTGGACGCACAGGTCAGGGAGAGTTTTCAGGAGCGTTTTTCCGGGGAGGATCTGCGGGTTGTGGAATTTTCCCTGGAGCGGGTCGAGTTTTCCGATGAGGATCGGCGGGCGGACGCCTGGTATCTACTGGAATACAACTTGCTCCCCTCGTCGACGGTGCGCCGGGAGCGTTTTCGTCTGGAGTGGGAGTATCAGGAGGAGAGCCGGATGTCGCCCGGCATTTGGCGGATCGTTTCCCCTTTTCCGCCGCTTCCCTGACCCTGAAATGCTGTCGGCTCCTATTTCCGACGCAGCGTCATCGGGTATTTTCAGCGCCTCGTGGGCGGAGTGGGACGGCCTGGAGCGGTGCCGAGGCGTTGAATTAATGCAATCGGGGGGCGCGTCAGCCCCCTCTCCAGGGCAAAATACGCAAATTTTCCCTTGCTTTAGGTCTTCCATTTGTGCTATCTAACTGCATACTGTATACAAGATAGGGAGAGGCGATTGCCGTAAAGGTGCGTGGTCTTTCCCTTTTTTCAAGGGATTTCCGTTCGTTTAACGTGGTAGGGAATGGGTCTCACGGGAGGTCGATCTTGGCTCAAGTCATTTTTTCCAGTTGGGGACGAAACGTAGTAGATAACCGTCAAGGCGGGAGTGCCGAGGTTGAAGGCGCTTACCAGAAGATGCCGGTCACCTTTGACGGCACCCGTCCCTGGGGGGCCTTCATGGGCTGGGATGGCGTGATCGTCACCGATCCCAAGGTCGACATCGTCGCCATGGCCGCCGAGTATGCCCGTCGGGTGCAGGAGGATTACTGTTGCGCCAAGTGTACGCCCGGCAAGCGCGGTACGCGGGTGATGCAGGACGCTTTGGCGCGAATCCTCGCCGGCCAGGGTGCGGAAGAGGATCTCTCCACCATCGAAGGTCTCGGGGATTTGCTGAAAAACTGCAAATGTACCCTGTGTATGACCTCGGTCGTTCCGGTAATCGATACCATCAAGCATTTCCGCGAGGATTACCTGGCTTATATCCGCGGTGCACGCAAGCCCGCTGGTTCGGGGAAGTATGTGGTCAAGTTGACCGCCCCCTGTCAGGACCGCTGCCCGGCGCATATCGATATTCCCGCCTATATCGAGGAAATCAAGGACTACCGTCTCGGCGAGGCGCTCTCGACCATTCGTGAAAACATGCCGTTGCCCTCGGTCTGTGGTCGGGTCTGCCCCCATCCCTGCGAAACGGCTTGCCGGCGCAAGAATGTCGACGAATCGGTAAGCATCATGGTGCTCAAGCGCACCGCATCCGATTATGAGTGGCAGCACAATCAGATTCCGCCCATGCGGCCGAAACCCCGCAAGGACAAGACGGTGGCGGTGGTCGGGGCCGGCCCGGCCGGACTGACGGCGGCCTATTATCTGGCCCTGGAAGGCTATCCGGTCACCATCTATGAAGCCCTCCCCGAAGGGTTTGGCGGCGGTATGATCGCCGTGGGCATTCCCGCCTACCGGATGCCCCGTCATATTCTCCAACGGGATATCGATATCATCCAAAGCCTGGGGGTGGAGATCATTTACAACACCCGGGTCGGCAAGGATATCTCCCTGCCCGAACTGAAGGAAAAGTACAATGCCGTCTTCCTCGCTCCTGGCGCCCATCGCAGTAAGCCAATGGGGGTGGAAGGTGAGGATAAGGGTTACAAGGGCTTCCTCCCCGGTGGTATCGACTTCCTGCGGGAAGCCTACATGGGGCGCCCGACGGGCATGGGTAAGAAGGTCGTCGTCGTCGGCGGCGGCAACACCGCCATCGACTGCGTCCGCGTCGCTCTGCGCGAGGGGGCTGAAGAATCGATTCTGCTCTACCGCCGTTCCCGCAAGGAAATGCCTGCCGACGTCTGGGAGGTTGACGGTGCCGATGAGGAAGGGGTGCGTTTCGAATTTCTGGTGCTGCCAACCAAGATCATTATCGATGACAAGGAGCAGGTCACTGGGGTCGAGTGTGTGCGCATGGAGCTGGGCGAGCCCGATGCCTCCGGTCGCCGGCGCCCGCAGCCGGTGCCGGGGAGCGAGTTCGTCGTCGAGTGTGACACGGTCATTCCGGCCATCGGCCAGGATCCCGACCTCGGTTTCATCCCCGAGAAGATGGGGATCGACATCACCAAGTGGAATACCGTGGTGACCAAGGCTCTGCCGCTGAAGAGCCCCAAGGGCCGCGATCTCAACGACAGCATGGGCAACCCTCTCTCCCGTACCCTGATTACCGATCTGGAAGGGGTTTTCGCCGGTGGCGATGCCGAAATCGGACCGCTTACCGTGGTCGCCTGCGTCGGTAACGCCCACCGCGCCGCCCGCGTTATCCAGCGTTGGCTGGAAGAGGGCAAGGCCTATCTGGCCGACGAAGAGATCCTCGAAGACATTCTGACGCACCTGAGCGTTTACGATAAGAACGAAGAGGTGCCTTGGCTCGATTCGGTGGGTCGCGCCCATCAAAAAGAAATTCACGGCCGCGAGCGGGCCAGTCACAAGAACTATTGCGAAGTGGAACTCGGCTTCGCGGACAGTCAGGCGGTTCGGGAAGCCGAACGTTGCCTTCGCTGCTACCGCGTGGCGATGCTCGCCATGTAGTTGCTTTAAAACGTTATCAAGGTTCGAGGGGTCAGGGAGTCGGTACCGCCGGGCCTTGCCCCTTTCGTCTTTAGCCAGGCTTTGAGGTGAAAATCATATGGTCACTCTGACAATTGACGGCAAGACCGCTACCGTCCCCGCGGGATCGACGATTCTGGAAGCTGCCCAGCAGGTTGGAATTCGCATTCCGACCCTGTGCTGGTTGCAGAAAGTTTCTCCGACCGGCGCCTGCCGGATTTGTGTGGTAGAGATCGAGGGCGTGGCCCGACCGATGACGGCTTGCAACACGCCGGTCAAGGCGGGGATTGTCGTCACTACTCAGACGGAAAAGCTGCATGCCATCCGCAAGCAGATCGTGGAACTGTTGCTGGTCAATCATCCTCTGGATTGTCCCGTCTGCGATGCCGCCGGTGAATGTGACCTGCAAAATATCTGCTACGAACTGAATGTGACCCAGCAGCCCTTTGTCGCCGAAGACGTCAATCCGCCCGCCATCAACGGCTGGCCGTTGATCCAGCAGGTTCCCAACCGCTGTGTGCTCTGCGAGAAATGCGTCAAGGTCTGCCATGAGACGGTCGGTTCCAGCGCCCTTTTCGTCAACGACAAAGGCGATAAGAGCTTCATCGACAAGAACCTCGAACTCTGTGAGTTCTGTGGCAACTGTGTTTCGGTCTGCCCGACCGGGACAATGATTTCCAAGACCTTCAAATTCAAGGCCCGTCCCTGGGAGTTGACCAAGGTTCCCAGCGTCTGTACTTACTGCGGCAGCCATTGCCAGGTGGATATCAACGTCAAGCAAGGGAAGGTCCTGCGCGTCACTTCCGAAGACGGCAGCACCGTCAATGACGGCAACCTGTGTATCGGGGGCTTCTTCGGTCACGGTTATCTCGATTCCCCCAAGCGCCTGACCCAGCCGATGATTCGCCAGGGAGATGCCCTTGCCCCGGCGAACTGGGACGATGCCCTGAAGCTGGTGGCCGACAAATTGCGCGAAGCGAAGGGGCCGGGCGTGGCCGCTCTGGGTTCCGCCCGGTTGACCAACGAAGACAACTATCTCATGCAGAAGTTCTTCCGCGTCGCCGTCGGTACGAACAACCTCGACAGCGAAGCCCGCTTTGGCGCGTTGCGTGCCTTCAAGGCCCTTAACGGTGCTCTGGGGACCGTCGGGGCGACCAATACCGTGGATCATCTCGCCAAGGCTGATGCGGTTCTGGTTTTCGGTGCCGATGTGACCGCCGAGGCTCCCGCTCTCGATTGGAAAATTCAGCAGGCCTGCCGCAAGGCGGACGGGAAACTGGTGGTTGCCAACATGCGCAAGGTGAAGCTGACCCGCTATGCCAACACCCACTTGGCCTATCGCCCCGGCAGTGAAGTCGATCTGGCCGGCGCCTTGGCCAAACTGATACTGGAGAAGGGACTGGCCGACGACGCCGCTCTCGGCAAGTCTGTCGGCAACCTTGACGATCTGAAAAAATCCTTGGCAGCCGTTGATGTGAAGAAGGCAGCCGCAGCGACCGGTGTGAGTGAGAAGCTGCTCAATGAAGCCGCCGATTATCTCGGAAAAGGGAAAAACGTCGCGATTCTTTTCGGTGGCGACCTGACTCGCGGCGCCGGTGCCGAGGAAAAGGTTCTGGCCCTAGCCAATCTGGCGCTGGTCTGTGGCAGCTTGGGCAGCGAGTTCGGCGGCCTCTACCCCCTTGACGAAAAGGGGAATACCCAGGGGTTGATCGATATGGGCCTGGCTGCCGATCTTCTTCCCGGACCCAAGGAATATGCCCAGGCGCGCGGCGAGTTCGAGAAGGCCTGGAACGCTTCTTTACCCACGCAAGGTCGCGATGCCCAGGCGATTCTGGAAGGGGTGGAAAAAGGGGAGATCAAGGTTCTTTATCTGGCGGCGACCAACCCCCTGGTAAGCTTTCCCGAAAGCGGTCGCTGGCGCAAGGCCTTGGATAAGGTCGAGTGTCTGGTGGTGCAGGATATCCTCTCCAGCGAACTGGAAGCCTTCGCGGACGTCATTCTCCCCGGCGCCGCCGATGTCGAGAAAAATGGTAGCGTTACCTCCCTCGACCATCAACTCAGCAAGCTCGGCAAGGCGCGCAATCCCCTCGGCGAAGCGCGGGCGGATCTGGACATTTTCGCCGCCCTCTATGGCCTGCTCGACCCCAAGGCCGAGCCGATTACCTTGGATTCGGTCATCGCTGAAATCAAGCAGCTTGTCCCGGTGTACGGCAATGGTAGTTCTTGCAGTGGGGAACGCTGTCGTCACGCTCTGCGCACTCCCTTCGCGCCGAAAGAAAAGGGCCTGAACTTCACCGCTGTCAAAGCTGCCGACGTCCCCAGCGGGATGCAGTTGCTCAGCGGCAAGATTCTTTTCCACTTCGGAACGACCTCAACCTTCGCCGAAGGCAATCTGGAAGTCGCTGCCGCCGGTTACATCGAGATGAATGACGCCGATGCCCAGAGCCTTGGAGTGAAGGACGGTGATACGGTCAAGGTAACCTCGGCACTCGGCAGCGCCGTCGGCAAGGTCAAGGTTGACGGCAAGGTCCAGGCGGGACTGCTTTTCGCCCCCTATCATTTCGCTGATGTCAATATTCAGCAGTTGATGCCCGCCGGTACGAATCTCGTTGCCGTGTCCGTCGCCAAGGCTTGATATTTTCCAATTGGATGAGGTAATCTCATGGCGCTTCGCGATTCGCGATGCGCCATTTCTTTTAGAGGGAGTCGACCATGCCGACCTTTTTTCACGACTACACCGACAAGGTGGCTTATAACAAGGAACAGGCGAATAAAATCATTCTGGCCGAAACCCCCCACTCTCGGACGACACTCTGGTGTTTGTTGCCCGGGCAGCATATCCATCCCCATGTCCATGCCGGCGATCACATCTGGGTGATTCTTGAGGGCACCGGGCGTTTCCTGGGGGATTCCCCCCACGACGTTGAGCCGGGGACCGTGGTGGTGGCGCCGGAAGGGGTTGCCCACGGCATCGACAATACCGGCGGGGATGGTCTGGTCTTTGTCAGCATCTCCGCCGGGTGAACCGCAGTCAGGATTGATAAGAAAAAACGCCTCCAGATTCAAGGAGGCGTTTTTCGTTGAGGTTCAGGAACCGGGGGCGGGAGGTTTTCGTTCCAGGGGATCTTTGATGAGACGGTGCTTGATACGTTGGGTCATCCACCAGACCAGGGTGACCACGGCGGGAACGGAGAGGGCCATGAGCACCCCCTTCTCCAGCCCCCACTCGGCGAGGGGCAAGCCCCCGAAAAGGTAACCGGCCAGGCCGACCATGTAATAACTGATCGCGGCCACCGACAACCCCTCCACCGTTTCCTGCATGCGAAACTGCAAGCGGCCGCGGCGGTCCATGGAAGCAAGCAGGCTTTTGTTGGTCTCCTGCATGGTCAGGTTGACCCGGGTGCGCAGCAGGTCGCCGGCGCGTTCGATGCGCCGGGAGAGATCCTCCAGCCGGGTCTGCACCGATTCGCAGGTGCGCAAGGCCGGGATCAGGCGGCGGCTGAGAAACTCATGCACCGACATATGTTCTTCAACCTCGGTTTCACGGATATTCTGCACCCGGCTGAGGACCAGATCATGGTAGGCACGGGTCGCGCCGAAACGGTAATTGGTTTCGCTGCGAAAGGCTTCTATGCGGGCGGCCAGTTGCGAAAGGCTGTCGAGCAGTTCCCGTTCTTCGCGGGCGCTCTCCAGGGTCGAGAGGCTAGATAAAATAGAGGTCAGGCGATGATCGAGATCGTTCAACTCGGGGGCGATGCGTTTAGCGATGGGCAACGAGAGCTGGGCTAGGAGGCGGTAGGTTTCCAGTTCGATGACGCGCTGCACCAGACGTCCCATCTGGTAATCGTCAATGCCGAGGTTGCGGATGTGAAAGCGACCGAAGCCGTCGCCGTGCAGTTTGAAAGCGGTGCAGAGCTGGGCTTTGCCGCCTTTGGGCAGGCTTAAGACCAGCTTCTGCCCTTCGAAGTAACGATAGAGGGCAGTGGTCTCGCAAGGGGTATTGGCCGCTTCCACCACGAGATGGAAGGCCGCGACCGCCTGCCCGGGCAGGGCATGCAGCCAGTCATTGGGTAAAAGGTTCAGCACCGGCTCAGAGAAGGGTTCCGTGCCTGGCGATTCGGGGGCCATGAAGGTCAGGGCGTAGAATTCCGTATGCCGTTCCCAGCGCACCGTGAACTGACCAAAATTCTGGAGAAAAAATGGGGTTTCCGTCCTTGGCTGGTTGACGCTGTAGCGCCGGCAGAGATCGCGGAGTTGGTTGAAGGAACAGTCCAGTTCAGCGACGGTTGCACGAAAAGCCAGATGCGTCAGCTTCTGCGGGGTTGCCACCAGATGGAAGGGGCGCGCGTGCAGCTCGTCATAGAGCGCATCGCGTAAGGGATGGATGGCAAAGGGGAGAGAGGGAACAGTTTCGGTAGAGGACATGGATGTTGCAGTCTCCCGCCGCGGAAAGTTTCGCGGGCAAATGGCTTTTGGTTCAGGATCTCTCGTGTTGTGGAGTTCTTTCAAAATCAGGGTTTTTTGACACCGTTTTCGAAGCGGACTTTGCCGTAGACCTTGGGGATTCCGAGATTGGTATAGAGGCCCCGCAACTGTTTTCCTCCCAGCAGCACCTCATAAGCGGAAATGCCGAAATTATCCGGCTCTTCAATGCCGCGATAAAAAGCGCTGAGAACACCGTCATGGTACAGCCCCCAGCCGTTAAAGGTCTGGGGGACGTCTCCGGTTTGCGAGTTGTCGACTTCCCAGGTCATCAAATAGATTTCCCGGGCTTTTTCGATATGGATCTCGCCGACATAGTCATCCCCCTGGACTTCGTAGGTTCCTTCCAGGTTCGGTGGGGTCGAATCGGCCTGGGGAGCGGAGGCCCCACCGATGCCTAGGGCCAGTTCGTCGATTTTACGGGGGAAATCGGCATGGGAAGGCATGTCGACTTTAATTGCCATGCGCACTTCGCCGCTCTGAACCTCAATCACTCGGGCGTTGATGGTGTGACTGTCGAACATCTGGCTGAGGCTGCCGAGCAGAATCAGGTCGACGTTGGCCAGCGCACCGATTTTACGTGCCTGGGAATCGTCGGTAATGCCGGTCTGCTCCAGGCGCTGTTCATCGAGGATGGTGTCGAGTTGTGTGCGTTCCACGACCGTGAACCGATTCAATTGGCTGATCATGGTGCGCAGATTTTCCGAAACCGCCAACGCCAGAGTGGGATCGGCGCCGATCGGCCTGAGGTCGAGCACGGCGATCCGCTCGGCCGCGGCCGGCGAGAAGGTTGTCAGTAGAAGGAAGATCAGGGGGCAAAGAAACCGCATGAACTCCCCCTGCCATCAATGATCGTGGAAGCCAAGAACAACCAGCACGCAACTGCCATCGGCGATGACGTTGATGCCGGCCTGATGACAGGCCGCGATCGCTGCCGGGCTTTCCGCGCCGGGCTGCATCCAGATATTGCGGATCACTCCCCGAGCGATGGCCGCATCCACGACCTTTTCGGTTACCGATGGCGGAGTGATGACGGAGATACTCTGGACCGTCTCCGGCAGTTCGTTGACCGACGCCGCGCAGGGCAGGCCTTCGATCTCCTTCTGTGCCGGATGGACCGGAATCGCTTCCCGCCCCGCTTGCAGGTAGCAGCGCAGGACCATGTTGCCGTACTTATCCCGGCGCGGGGAGGCGCCGACCACGCCAAAGGCCGGGGATTCGAGGAAGGTGGCGATTTGCTGATCGATTGTCTGGGACATGGCAAAGCTCCTTGTTGGATTAGAATGCCCTGGCGGGCGGATCAGGCGGCAGTTCGGCCGCGGGCGATGGCGTCGCGAGCCAGTTCGTCACAGCGCTCGTTTTCCGGATGCCCGGCATGGCCGCGCACCCAACACCATTCCACCTCGTGGCGACGGGTGAGTTCCAGCAGCCGTTCCCACAGGTCGCGATTGGCGACATCCTTTTTCTGCGAATTTTTCCAGCCACGCTTGATCCAGCCGTGAATCCATTCGGTAATGCCTTTTTTGACATATTCCGAATCGGTCGTCAGTCGCACTCGGCAGGGGCGTTTGAGGGCGGCCAGGGCTTCGATGGCGCCGGTCAGTTCCATGCGGTTGTTGGTCGTTTCCGGGGCATAACCGGAAAGTTCCTTAAGCGTGCCGCCGTAGCGAAGCAGGGCGCCCCAGCCGCCCGGGCCGGGGTTGCCGCTACAGGCGCCGTCGGAAAAAATTTCAACGAAGTGTTCGCGGGAGGTCATGGTGTCCTGAGGTCGGGAGTGGATGAAATACGGCTCTCAGCATAGCACAGCCTTTTAGGCAAAACCAGCGCAAGGGGGCTTTCCCCGCCCGATTCCCGCCGCCGTTGTTGCAATGCCGCAGGCTTTGCATTAAATTGTCAGAATCCATTTAAAAGGCTGAACACGACACTTTCTTCATGCACCTTTACCGAGGCTGCCCATGTCCTTTTCCGGCGAACTGGAACACTTGCCCATCGTCGATGTCATCCAACTCCTCCATTCCTCCCGCAAGACCGGCACCTTGTGTGTCCGTGGCGGGCGCGGAGAATGTCAGCTGGTTTTTAACGAAGGCTATATCACCAGCGCTAATCACGCCAATACCAGCGTGCGCATCGGCAAAATTCTGGTCGATATGGGCGCGATTTCCCGCGAGGACTGCGATGCCGCGCTGAACGGCCAGCAGGATGCCGGCGTGGCGCGTAAGCCGCTGGTCGCCACGCTCATCGAGGAAGGGGCGTTGAAGAAGGAGGACGCCTACCGGGGGCTGCGCACCCTGATCGAGATGACAGTGGTGGAGATGCTGCGCTGGACCAAGGGAACTTTTACCCTGGATGTGCACAGCGCGGTGATTTCTGACGAATACCGTTATTTCCCGGAAATGCTCCATCAGGAAATCAACCTCGATACCCAGCGGGTGCTGATGGATGCCCTGCGCATTTTCGACGAGGAGAACCGCGACGGAGAAGGGGAGGAGCCGGCTTGGGAAGAGGATGAGTCGGTTGACGCTGCCTTCGCTGCGGAGCCTTCGGCCGCGAGCAGCGCTATCGAACTGTCCGCCGACGATCTTGGATTGGGGGAGCTCGATCAACTGGAACGGAAAATTCCCGAGGTTTTCGCCAGCATCGAAGTGGTCGATCCCGGCGCGGCCCATCGCAAGCTGCTGGACGATCTCTGGCCGGCCGCCGGTGCCGCCGACCGGGGGCGAATGGTCGATTTCTTGACCCGCCTCGTGCCCTCGGCGGGAAGCGATTTCGACGGTGGCAGCCGCGGCGTGGTTTTTTGCGGTCGCGACCGCCTCGTCCGGCACGGCGTCATGACCATTTGCAAATCCCTCGATATTCTCAGTTTTACCACCGACGATGAGGGGGATCTCGACCTGATCCTGGAGCAGTCCCTGCGCAAGGGGATGGTGCCGCTGCTGATGCTCGGCGCGCCGGACGAAGAGCTGCCGGGGTGGACCGCGCTCGACCTGATCCGCCTGCGCCGGCAGAAACGGGCCCGTTTCCCGCAACTGCCGGTGCTGCAACTGGCGTTGGAACAGGACGGGGATTTTGTCCTCCAGTCCTATCAGGACGGTGTCCTGGCGGTCATTCCCCGCCCCCGCGAGCTTGCCGCCGGTGGCGAGGTTGGACCGATGATCTGGTTTTTCGAGGTGCTGCTCGCCTATCTGCGCGACTACTTTGCTCAGCGCCGGAATCTCGCCGCGAGTGACCTCGGCAACGATCTGCTCATCTTGCGCGGGCTCCGTGATGCGCCGGAACTTTCCCAGGTGTTGCTGCAGCGGCTGAGCGAATTCTTTCCACGGGGGTTGACCCTGATTGTGCGCGGTGGTGAACTGCTCTCCGAAAAAGGGGTCGGGTTCCTCCCTGGGACGGAGCGGAGTCCGGCGCCGGTGCCGCGTTTCACGGTGGTTCCGTCTTCCGACGGGGCGTTGCGCCAGGTGTTGGCCAGCGGCCAGCCCTTTTGTGGGCCGCTCGCCGATGCGGCGCTGGAAGAGGTGTTGCGGGAACGACTCAGCGCACCCCGCGATCCGGCGGCTCTGCTGCTGCCCATCGTCAGCCGCGGACGAGTGATCGCCGTTATTTACGGGGACTTTGGCGACGGCGAGGCCAGGGCCGTCCCTCTCGATTATCTGCAGGTACTGGCCGCCCAGGCCGGACTGGTGCTCGAAAACGCCATCTACCGTCGGCAGTTGGAGAAGAACGCCGGTCACTAGCTCCGGGCGTTTTCCGCTTAAGCCGCGATCTCAGGCCCCTGAAGGGATGTGTCCATGGATATCAAAACCCTGAATCAGATACTGGAAATTTCGTTTGAGAAACGGGTTTCCGACGTGCACTTCGAAGTGGATAATCCGCCTTTTTTCCGGGCGCGCGGCCAGCTTCTCCGCTCCAAGTTACCCCCTTTGACCGCCGACGATACCGAGTTTATCGCCAAGCGGATCCTTGAACACAACGGCCGGCCTTTGGGGGATGGTTTCAAAGAATGCGACGCCTCTTATGCTCTCGCCAATGGCGGGCGCTTTCGGGTCAGCATCTTCCGGCAACGGGGGGTGTTCGGGGTGGTCATGCGCGTCATTCCCCCCACCGTCGGTTCTTTCCAGGATCTCAAACTGCCGCCGGTTCTCGAAGAGATCGTCAAGGCCCCCAACGGCCTGATCCTCGTCACCGGCCCCACCGGCAATGGCAAATCAACGACCCTGGCGTCGATGTTGCGCTTCATCAACGAGAAATACAGCTACAACATCATTACTATCGAAGATCCCATCGAATTTCTCTTCGCTTCCAACAAGAGCTGCATTATTCAGCGCGAGGTCGGGATCGATACGGAGAGTTTCGGCGATGCCCTGAAGGCTGCCCTGCGCATGGACCCGGATGTCATCATGGTCGGCGAGATGCGCGACCTGGAGACGATCGACGCCTGTATCAAAGCCGCCGAGACCGGGCATCTGGTCTTCTCGACCTTGCACACCCAGAACGCCGCCTCGACCATCAACCGGGTCATTGGGCATTTTCCTCCCGATGCTCAGGAGATCGTTCGTCAGCGCCTCGCCGACATGTTGGTCGCCACCGTTTCTCTGCGTCTGATCAAGGACAAGAGTGGCGAGAACATCCTGCCGGTGGTGGAAGTGATGCGCTCCACCACCACCATCCAGGCCTGTATCCGCGAAGGGCGGCTCGACGAAATTGAGCAGAACATCGAAAAGGGGCGGGCCCAGTATCATATGCAGAGCATGGATCAGCACCTGATCGAGCTCTGCAAGAAGGACATCATCACCATCCACGAGGCCAAGCGCGTCTCCCGCTCTATGGACCTGGACCGCAAGCTGAATTTCACCGCCTGAGGTGAAGTGGCCAAGGTCCGTGGCTCCGTCCCCGTCACTATTCCCCTGTGGGACAAACCAAAAGCCCCGTCGAACTGAATTCGGCGGGGCTTCAACTTGGGGTGCGCCAGAGGGGTTGTCCGCTTCAGTCGGAGAGAAAGAAAAAGCCCCTCTGTTTGCACAGAGAGGCTTTTTCAATGTGGCGTCCCCAGGGGGATTCGAACCCCCGTCGCCGGCGTGAAAGGCCGGTGTCCTGGGCCAGGCTAGACGATAGGGACTTAACCTTCAAGTCCCTGCGGGAAATGACCCCGCAGGATGCTGCTTTTAAAATGGTGAGCCGGGGGGGGATCGAACCCACGACCATCTGATTAAAAGTCAGATGCTCTACCGACTGAGCTACCGGCTCACAAGAGAAGCCAATTTATAAAGGAATTGCTTTTTTCAGTCAACCCTTTTTTGCGTTTTTTGGAAAAAAAGCTCTTTTCAGGCGAAGGGGTTTTTAACCTGAAGGGTCTGGTCGCGGCGCGGGCCGACGGAAACCAGAACGACCGGGCAGCCGGAGACCTGTTCGAGTTTCTTCAGGTACTCTTGGGCCTTCTTTGGCAAGGTTTCAGAGCTGGTGGCCTCGGCCAGGGAGGCGTTCCAGCCCTCGATTTCTTCGTAAACGGGTTTGCACTCCTTGAGCACTTCGAGATCCTGGGGGAAATCTTCGAGAAGTTGGCCGCGATAGGAGTAGGCGGTGCAGATCTTGATGGTTTCCAACTCGTTGAGCACGTCCAGCTTGGTGATGGCGAGGCCGGTCATGCCGTTGGTACGGACCGCCTCACGCAGGGCGACGGCGTCGAACCAGCCGGTGCGGCGAGGGCGGCCAGTGGTGGCGCCGAACTCTTGACCGACCTGGCGCAATTTTTCCCCCATCTCGTCATCGAGCTCGGTGGGGAAAGGGCCTTCGCCGACGCGGGTGACATAGGCCTTGGAGATGCCGATGACGGCGTCGATGAAGCGCGGTCCGACGCCGGTGCCGGTACAGGCGCCGCCGGCGATGGTTGACGAGGAGGTGACGTAGGGATAGGTGCCGTGATCAACGTCGAGCAGGCTCCCCTGGGCTCCCTCGAAGAGGATATTTTTTCCTTCGGTGATGCTCTGGTTGAGGAGCTTGGAGGCATTCCCCAGATATTTCCCGAGCATTTGCCCGTAGGCGGTGTATTCGTTGATGATCGCCTCTTCGTCGAGGGGCTGACCACCGAGGAGTTTTTCAAGAATGAGATTCTTCTCCGGTAGTAGTTCCTTGACCTTGCGGGCGAAGATTTCCGGATGCAGCAGGTCGATGAAGCGGATGCCGCGCCGGCCGATCTTGTCTTCGTAGGTGGGGCCGATGCCCCGTCCGGTGGTGCCGATCTTGCGGGCACCCGAGTTGCTTTCACGGGCGATATCGATGGCCTTGTGGTAGGGCATGATGATATGGACGTTGGCATCCACCACCAGCTGGCTGTCGTTTTTCAGGTAGCCCTTTTTCTTGAGCCGATCGATTTCCTCAAGGAAGACCTTGGGGTCGAGGACGACGCCGTTACCGATGATACAGCGCTTACCCTCGTGCAGAATACCGGATGGGATGAGATGCAGCACGGTTTTCTCGTTGCCCACCACCAGGGTGTGCCCGGCGTTGTTCCCCCCCTGGTAGCGCACGACATCATTGGCGTATTCGGTATAGATGTCGACGACCTTGCCTTTTCCTTCATCGCCCCACTGGGCGCCTACGACGATTACGTTGGCCATGTCTGAGTTGTCTCCTGATGGATTAAAGAGCAAAATCCTCGGCGAGGATCTCCTGGTAAGCCAGTTTGCGGCGCGACTGGTCGGCCAGGTTGATGAGCTCAAGTTCCTCGCGATTTTCTCCGGCGCAGAGGATGAAACGGAAATTCATCTTTTGCGCGTAATTGATCGATTCTTCCAGCCCCCGGGCGATGATGTCGCGGGCCGCCGAATAGCCCTTGGCCCGTAAAGCCCTGGCGATCTGCTGGGCACACTCCTTGTTGCTGCCGGACTGGAAAATCAGTACGTCGGTCTGATGCGCGGCGACGGCGTCCAGTTCCCGGTCGAGGGCGAAAAGAAGATTGAGCAGGTTGAAAGCGAAGCCGGTTGCCGGCGCCGGATAACCGTAGCGGGCGGTAAGATTGTCGTAGCGGCCGCCGAGACAGACCGCCCGGCCGATGCCGGTGAGAAAACCCTGGAAGGTCAGGCCGGTGTGATAGTCGAGCCCGCGCAGTTCGCCCAGGTCGAAGGTAACATGGTCTTCGACGCCGTAGACGGTGAGAATGTCGAGGACTGTGGCGAGGTTGTCGAGAGCCCGGCGCGATCGGTCGTTCGTCACCACGTGCGAGGCCTTCTCCAGCACTTCCCGGCCGCCGAAGAGGCGGGGCAGGGCGAGAATTTCCTCGCGGGCGCGGTCATCCAGCGGAGCCGTTTCGAGCAGAGCCTTGAGGCTGGAACTATCCTTGCGGGCGATAGCGCCACGCAGTTCCGCGGCTAGGGAGTCGGGCAGGCGCTGGTCGGCCATGACGCCACGAAAGAATTCGACCTGGCCGACATCAATGGTGAACTCCTTGGCGCCTAAGGCCTGCAGGCATTCCACCGCCATGGCGATCATCTCGGCGTCGGCTTCCGGGCTGTCCAGACCGATCATCTCGACCCCGGCCTGGAAAATTTCCCGGTCCTTGCCGACCTGCTGCTCGGTATGGCGCAATACCCTTCCGGTGTAGCAAAGGCGCAGGGGCAGGGGGACATCCTTCATGCGCGTGGCGACGATGCGCGCCACCTGCGGGGTGATGTCGGGGGTGAAGGCGACCAGTTTGCCGCTCTGGCGGTCGTCGAAGCGGAAGGTCTTGTCTCGCAGTCCGGTGCCGAGACCCCGTTCGAGAACCTCCAAATATTCCAGGGATGGGGGAACGATGGGACGGAAGCCCCAGCGGGAAAAAACTGCCAGAAGGGTGTTTTGCAGAAACTCGATCTTGGCAGCCTTGATCGGGAGAAAGTCCTTGACCCCCTTGGGCAGAATGGCCTCAAGCGAGGGATTGTCGACGGTCATAAGTAACGGGATCCTTTTGCGATTTTCTTTCCGTGCCCGAACCCTTTGGCGGGCTCGACGAAGTCAGATCTGTACCTGGACGGCTGAGAGGATATGCTCGTTGCCGCGCAGTTCGTCAATCACGGCATCGGAAATCCGGCTGTCCACATTGAGCAGGGAGATGGCCTTGCCCTGGATCTTGCGGCGGGAAAGATTCATCATGGCGATGTTGATGCTGTGCTGGGCCAAAGTCTGGCCGACGAAACCGATGACGCCCGGGCGGTCGTCGTTGTGCAGGATCAGAATGTGCCCCTCGGGGAGAGCCTCGACCTGATAGCCGTCGACCCGCACAATACGTTGGTCGTCGTCGGCGAAGACCGTGCCGCACACTGAATGCTCGCCATCATCGCCGGTGACCTTGACCTGGATCATGTTGGAAAAACCTTCGGCCATGTTGCTCTTGGCCTCGGTGACGCGAATTCCCCGTTCCCGGGCACGCTGAGCGGCGTTGACGAAGTTCACCAGGGAGCCGACCATGGGAGTCAGGACCCCCTTGAGCACGGCCATGGTCAGCGGCTCGATGAGAAAAGCGGTGACCGCCCCAGAATATTCGATGGAAATCTGGGTGATGCCCCGGCCGCAACGCTGTGCCTGGAAGATGCCGAGGCGTTCAGCGAGCTGCACGTAGGGACGGATCAGCGCCATCATCTCGGCATTGACCGAGGGAACATTGAGGGCGTTGACAACGATCCCTTTCTGCAGGAAGTCGACAACCTGATGGGCGGTCTGGACGGTCACGTTCACCTGGGCGTCGCGAGTGGCGGCGCGCATCTGCGGCGTGGCAATCACCTGGTCGAGCTGGAGCAGGGGGTGGTCCTTGCCCGGCGGCTGGTTAGCGAAGACGTCCAGGGCCGCGCCCGCGACCCGGCCGTCGCGCAGGGCTTCGGCCAGAGCTTCCTCGTCGATCAGGCGGCCGACCGCACAGTTGATGATATAACAGCCGCGCTTGACCTTGTTTAGCGCCTCGTCCCCGATGATTCCTTCGGTTTCGAGGTTCAGGGGCAGATGCAGGCTGATGAAGTCGGAGCGGGCGAGCAGGTCGTCGAATTCGACCAGCTCGGCGCCGAGTTGGCGGGCCAACTCTTCGGAGATGTAGGGATCATGGACAATGACCCGCATGCGCAGGGCGAGGGCCCGTTCGACCACCATGCGCCCGATCTTGCCGGCGCCAATGACGCCGAGGGTACGGCCGCCGATGTCGAGTCCCAGATATTTGTAGCTGTCCCATTCTCCGGAGCGGGTGGCGGCATAGGCCTGGGGAATCTGGCGGGCCAGGGCCAGGAGCATGGCGATGGTATATTCGGCCATGGTCGTGGTGCTGCCGAAGGGGGTGTTCATGATGACCACCCCTTTGGCGTTAGCGGCCACCAGGTCCATGTTCTCTACACCGATTCCGGCGCGGGCGACGACCTTGAGGCAAGGGGCGGCGGCGAAGACCGCTTCGGTCACCTGGGTGCCCCCCCGAACCACTAGCGCATCGACATCGGCCACGGCCTCCAGAAGCTCTTCCTCGGTCATGCCGGGACGATACTTGAGGCTGAGGCCTTTGGCGTTCTCAAAAATTTTCAGGCCTTCCATGGAAAACTTGTCGGTGACGAGGACCTTCATGGTTTCCACTCCGGATGATTGGCGGGCATGGCAAGCGGCTCCTAGGCATTTCGAACGAGGTACGGTAGCAAGACCGGCCCTTTCTGTCAAGGTCAAACCGGGGTCGCTCGGGATTGGGAAATAAAAGCTAAAACAGGAAGATAGCCGGTCAGGGGAGGGGTGACGAAGGGTGAACGAAGCGGCGGTGAAAGGGGGCCGGACGCCCAGACATAAAAAAGCTCCGCGAAGGGCTTCGCGGAGCTTTTGAGATTCGGAGAAGCCTGGTATCAGATTTTGACGATGTTGGCGGCCTGCGGACCTTTCTGGCCTTCGATCACGTCAAACTGGACCCGCTGACCCTCGGCCAGGGATTTGAAGCCATCGCCGCTGATCGCCGAGAAATGGGCGAATACGTCGGGGCCGTTATCTTGCTGAATGAAACCAAACCCTTTTGCGTCGTTAAACCACTTGACCGTTCCTTCTGCCATCTTCCTGTGCTCCTTTTTGTCTTTCCGGGCGACCGGTGTTGAAATAGCAAGTCCCGGCGGCCCGAAGCCCGCGATAAACCTCCCACCGCGTGGGGTCGGGCGGTTGCTGGCGAGGCACGGCCCTGCTCTTCCGGAACTTGGCAGAAACGCTAGCATATAAATACCGGGCTGGCAACCGTGTTTTTTATGCTTTTTATGTGAGAATCCAGGGTATTTGCTCTGGATTCAGGAGGTTTTCGCCGGGTGCAGTCCGTCGCGCAAATACTGGATCAGTAGACGTACACCGACCCCGGTCCCGCCTTGGGTGCGCCCGGGTACCCCCTTTTCCTCCCAGGCGGTACCGGCGATATCGAGATGCGCCCAGGAAAAGTCCTCGGCGAAAGCCTGCAGAAAAGCGGCGGCGGTGATCGTTCCCGCCGGACGTCCGGCGGTATTCTTCAGGTCGGCCACTTCGCTCTTGAGCAGCTTGGCGTATTCTTCCCAGAGGGGGAGTTGCCAGAGACGTTCGCCGCAGCGTTCTCCGGCGTTGCCTAAGGCGCGAATCAGGCCGTCGTGATTGCCGAGAACGGCGCTGGCCTCATGCCCGAGGGCGATGATACAGGCGCCGGTGAGGGTGGCGATGTCGATGACCGCCCGCGGGGCGAAACGCTTGGCGTAGGTCAGGGTATCGGCCAGAATCAGGCGCCCTTCGGCGTCCGTATTGAGTACCTCGATGGTCTTGCCGGAGAGGGAGGTGAGGATGTCGCCAGGACGGATGGCGCTCCCCGAAGGAAGGTTTTCCACCGCCGGAACCAGGCCGACCAGGTTCACCGGCAATTGCAGCCGCGCCGCTGCCGACAGGGTGCCGAACACGGCCGCGCCACCGGCCATATCCATCTTCATCTCGTCCATCTTCTCCGCCGGTTTCAAGGAAATGCCGCCGGCGTCGAAGACCACCCCCTTGCCGATGAGGGCGATAGGCTGTTG
Organism: Desulfuromonas acetexigens; assembly: GCF_900111775.1. Taxonomy (NCBI): domain Bacteria; kingdom Pseudomonadati; phylum Thermodesulfobacteriota; class Desulfuromonadia; order Desulfuromonadales; family Trichloromonadaceae; genus Trichloromonas; species Trichloromonas acetexigens. The sequence continues at coordinate 176,842 of NZ_FOJJ01000012.1, forward strand.
CGTTTCCCCTGCGCCGCGATATTCAAGGACGATCAGGCGCGGTTCGCGGACGCTTCCCTGGGCGACCCCGAGTAGGGCGCCGAAACCTTCCCGCTCTAGTTCCGGACGGTCGAGCACGGTGCAGTCGAGGCTGGTTTCCTCGGCCAGTTTCCGGGCCCGGCGCGCCAGTTCCTCGGGGGATTTGACATTGCCCGGTTCGTTGACCAGGTCACGGGCGAGAATGACGCCCTGGCAGATCGCTTCCGCGACGACCGCGCCCGCTTTGGCCTCCTTGACCTGGTCGCGCCGGGGGACGCGCAGGGTCAGCTTGAGCGGGGCCGGCAGGGGCTTCTCGCGATCCTGGCTGCGATAGCGACGGAAGTGGTAGCCGGCGAGGATGACCGCTTCGCCGGCGAGTTGGGCGAGATCGCTCACGGGCAATTGCCGGGCGGGGAGGCTGGCGAGGTCAAGGGCGCAGGCGCGCAGCCCCCGTTCATGAAGAAAGGCCGCCGCCCCCGCCAGCTCCCGACGCAGGTCGAACTTCCGCTCGCGCGCCGGGCCGAGGCCAAGGAGAAGGATGCGCTCGGCGGGGAGGTCGGGCGGGTGGAGCAGCAGTTTTTCCCCGGCCTTGCCGCGAAACTCCCTGTCGCGAAAGGCGCGGCTGATCGCGCCGGCGAGATGGGCGTTGAGCGCCAAGATTGCCGGGGAGGGACGGCGGCTTTCATGGATGCCGAGGATCAGGCAGGGGGTTTTCAGTTCCAGTGGGGCGGCGCTGCTGACGTGAATGTCCATGGGACGCTTCCTTTCATGATGTGGCCAAATTCCCGGCCATTCTAGCGGCCCCCCGGACCCTTTTCAATCTTCGACCGAGCGTGGTCGGTTTTTTTGACCCGGCCCGTGTCGTGTTTTTGACAAGCGCTGCCAAGCCGGTACAATACGACGATAACCGAGGAAATCAGAGCGAGTTTTTCTTGATCCTCGTTTCTTCACCCTCGTCCGTTGTGGAACTAATAGGCCCATTTGCTTTTCAGCGCGATGTGCAGGAGGCGACTCATGGCTCGAAAAGTTACCTTGATCTGGGGTTTGCTGGCGTTGCTGCTCGTTGCCGGGTGCGCCGGACCCGCCCGACAGAGCTCCGAACGCTGGATCGATGAATATGTCCAGCGGGACGGCAAGACCGGAATCGATGGTCGGGTCTATCGCAAGGATGACGGTTCGCCGATCGCCGGCGCCTACGTCAATATCTATCCCGATGCCATCTCCAACCTGCTTGGGCCGTCGATGTACATCTCCCTGCCGACGGACGGAGAGGGGCGCTATCATCTCGACGTTCCTCCCGGTACCTACTATGTGGTGGCGCGTAAGCGACTCAGCGGGCGCTCCATGGGGCCGCTCTCCCCCGGGGATTATTATTCCGAGCACCAGCGGGTTCTGGTAGAGGTCAAGGCCGGCAAGCTGGCCGTCGCCGACCTGCCCTTGGTCGCCATCAAGGCGCCGATGTTCTTCAAGAAGGGGCTGGTCGATGTCCAGGGCGATACCGGGATTCGCGGGCGGCTGGTGGACGCCGAAGGGCGCCCGGTTCCCGGCGGTTTTGCCACGGCCTATGACGACGCCGAGATGCGCCGCCTGCCCGATCATGCCTCGACCCTCTCCGATGAAAAGGGCAACTTCACTCTCTATCTGCCCGAGGCGGGAACCTACTATCTCGGGGCGCGGATTCATGCCTGGGATATGCCCCGGCCCGGCGAGCCCCACGGTCGCCTGGGGGGGGAGACACCGACGCCGATCGCGGTAGAAAAAGGGGCCTTCGTCGAGGATGTCGTCATTGAAATGCATCCTTTTGTCGGGGAATACCAGGCTGGCAAGAGTCGCCGCCCGCTTTGATTGCCGGCGCCTTTTGCCGTAGAAATCGGTAGACACGCCCAGCGGCTCCATCGGAGGCTTTCCGGTGGAGCCGCTGGGCGTTTTGGCGGTGAGAAAAGCGGGAATGATTCTTGCTTTTAATCCAAGGATGTCTTTTTTCCCGGATCGATCCCGGCGGGGGACGGAACGAGTACAATCGATCGTCTCCTGAGGATTCCCGCCGCCACCGCCGGGATTAGCCGTTGCCCATGCCCTTGTAAAAGTGCTATTTTTACGGGAAATGGCGGTTGTGACTATTCCTGGGGGTACGTCAAGGGGCGCTGTCGGCGCCCGTTCCGTTCTTTCGCCACTAATACCTGAGAGAGTGTCGCAATGTTTACTTCGACGAGTCTGCGCTGGAAAATCCTCTTCGCTCTGATCGGCCTTTCCGTGGTGCCGATGGTGATCGCCCTGCTCATTTTGCTGAATTCGGTCTCCGGCCAATTCGACCGGACCCTGGAGCAGCGGGCCGATGAACTGGCGGGGTTCGTGCGCAATACCATCGCCTACTCGGAGAATGAGGCCGGCAATTACGTGCGTCTGACCAGTCAGACTCCGGATCTGGTCAACTCCATCTATTTCGCCAGCTCTCCCGAGGAGATGCTCGATATCGGCACGGTTATCGAAAATGCCCAGCAGGTTTTCCATTTCGACCTGCTGCAGGTGCTCAATGCCGAAGGCGAGCTGTTGCGCAGCAGTGTGCATTCCGATCACCAGGGGCTGGAGGTCGAGCCGCTCAAGGATCATGTCGTGGTTCAGTCGGCGTTGGCCAACCGTGGTGCCAAAGGGATCGACCAGATCGCCGGGCATCCCGCCATCGTCACCATTTCCCCCATCACCTTTCATAACAACCCTATCGGCTATCTCCTCGGCGCGGTCTTTCTCGATGACGATTACGCCAAGAAGATCAAAGGGATTGCCGGCTCGGATCTGGCCTTTTACAGCCGTTCGGGGAAGATTACCTCTTCCCTCGACGAATTGCGTGGCCTGCGCGCCGAGGATTATCAGGGGCGCGAGAGCTGGTCGGCGACGCTTGGGGAAACGCCGTACAGCATCCATCATTTCACCCTCAGCGACGAGGGGGAGGGCATGATCCTGGCCCTCGATCGCTCGGAGATGGTGGCGGCCCGGCAGCAGACGCGAAACCTTTTTCTCGCTATTCTCCTCGGAGTCGGCGCCTTGGCGCTGGTTGTCGGTATCGGTATTTCCCGCAGCATCGTCCGTCCCCTTTCGGCGGTGGTCGGCAACCTCAAGGAAATGGCTGAAGGGGCGGGGGATCTGACCAGTCGTCTGGAAGTGCAGTCGAAGGACGAGGTCGGCGCCCTGGCGGGCAACTTCAACCAGTTTCTCGGCCGTCTGCAGGAGATGGTGCGGCGCCTGCAAGTGGTGCGCGTCGACCTGGGCGGGGCCGCCCAGCGCATCCGGGGTTCGGCGGGGCAGGTCAACGAGGGAGTGAACCACTCCTCCCGCTCCATCGAGGAATGTCATACGGCGATCCAGGGGATCGAGCAGACCCTGGGTGGCATCGCCGAGAGCACCGGCACCCTGGTCACGGCGGTGGAGGAGAGTTCCTCGGCGACGCTGGAGCTCGGCTCGACCATCGAGGAGATCGCCGAGCAGATGGAAAATCTCTTCGCCACGGTCGATGAGGTCTCCAGCTCCATCAACGAAATGTCCGTGTCGAGTCAGCAGATCATGGAGAATGTGGAGATTCTTTCCTCCTCCACGGAAGTGACGGCCTCCTCCATTACCGAGATGGATGCCGCCATCAAAGAGATCGAGGAAAATGCCGAAATGACCAATCGTCTCTCCGAGGCGGCGGCCAACGATTCGCAGCTGGGCAAGGAAGCGGTCGACTCCACCATTCAGGGAATTGGCGCCATCCGCGAAATGGTCGACGGGGCGAGTCGGGTGATCCGCGACCTCGGGCACCAGTCCAACTCCATCGGTAACATTCTCAGTGTCATCGACGACGTCGCTGACCAGACCAGCCTGCTGGCTTTGAACGCCGCGATCATCGCCGCCCAGGCCGGCGAGCACGGCAAGGGCTTCGCCGTGGTTGCCGATGAAATCCGGGAACTGGCCGAGCGGACCGCGGTTTCGACCCGGGAAATCGGCGGCATCATCGGCAATCTGCAGGGCGGGGTGAAGGAAGCGGTGAAGGCGATGGATGCCAGCAGCGAGCGGGTTCACCAAGAAGTGGCCCGTTCCCAGGTGGCAGGCGAGGCTCTGGAAAAGATCCGCAACAGCACCCTCAAGGCGACAGACCAGGTGCGCGGCATCGTTCGTGCCACCCAGGAGCAGGCGCGGGGCAGCCAGCAGATCACCGGCTCAATCAACCAGATCTCCTCGATGCTCGGGCAGATCGCCTCGGCGATCAAGCAGCAGACGGCGGGGGCTCAGCAGTTGGCCCACGCTGCCGAGTCGATGCGCGCCATTGCCTCCCACGGCAAGCTCAGCACTTCCGAGCAGGCCAAAGGGAGTCGCCAGATCAATACCAGTATGGAAAATATCAGCCTCATGATCGAGCGCATCGATGAGGCGACCCGCGAACAGACCAGCCGGGTCCGTCAGGTTTTGGAAGCGGTCGCCAGCCTGCGCGATGTCGGGGAGAACAATGCCCTGCGCGCGGCCGAGCTCAACCAGGTCGTGGAAAGCTTGACCCGGCAGACCGCCGCCCTCGACGAAGAGGTCGGCGCGTTCAAGGCATGAGCAGGCGCGCCGTCACTGTGACCATTCTCGGCTCCGGCACCAGCACCGGGGTGCCGGTGCCGGCCTGCACCTGCCCGGTCTGCTGTTCCCGGGAACCGCGCAACCAGCGCACCCGCTGCAGCATCCTACTCAGTTTCGACGGCCACAACATCCTCATCGACACCTCCACCGACCTGCGTCAGCAGGCCCTGCGCGAAGGCATCACCCATGTCGACGCGGTCCTCTTCACCCACACCCACGCCGACCATGTCAACGGCATCGACGATCTCCGCCCCTTCAATCTGGCCTCGGGGTCGGCCATTCCCATCCACGCCTGCGCCGAGGATCTCGCCGTACTGCGCCGGGTCTTTGCCTATATCTTCGAGAATGATGACGAGCCCGGCTATCGCCCCCGCCTATGCGCACAGGAGATCAGCGCAGGCTTTTCCCTTTTCGGGCTGCCGATTCTCCCCCTGCCGCTGGTCCATGGCCCGGGGCGTTCCCTCGGCTACCGCATCGGCCCCTTCGCCTACCTCACCGATTGCAGTTCCGTTCCCGAGGCGACCTTGGAGTTGCTCGCCGGAATCGATATCCTGATCATCGACGGTCTGCGCTTTCGCCCCCACCTCAGCCACCTGAGTATCGCCCAGGCTCTGGCCGTGGCCGAGTGCCTCGGCGCCGGGCGCACCATCCTCACCCATCTCAGTCATGACGTCGACTACAGCCGTCATGCCCCGCTCCTCCCCACCGGTACCGAGCTGGCCTACGACGGTCAGCGCCTGGTCTTCACCCTGCCCAACCCCTGACGTCTGCCCCCTTTTTCCTTGCCGTGCCCCGGACAATGGGTATAATTGCCCAAATTCATTATAGTTACTTGGGGTGTGGTCATGGATCTGGAGCAGCGCACGGTACGCAATATCGGCATCATCTCCCATATCGACGCCGGCAAGACGACGGTTTCCGAGCGGATTCTCTTCTACTGCGGCGAAATTCACCGCATGGGTGAGGTCCATGACGGCTCGGCGACCATGGACTGGATGGATCAGGAGCAGGAGCGCGGTATCACCATCACCGCCACCAGCACCAGCTGTCGCTGGCGGGAGCTGTGGATCAACCTCATCGACACTCCCGGGCATATCGATTTCACTATCGAGGTGGAGCGCTCCCTGCGGGTGCTCGACGGCGCGGTGGCGATCTTCAGCGCCGTCGAGGGGGTGCAACCGCAGAGCGAATCGGTCTGGCGTCAGGCCGACCGCTATCGGGTGCCGCGCATCTGTCTGATCAACAAGCTCGACCGCATCGGCGCCGACTACCGGGCGGTCTGTGAGCAGCTGCGGGAACAGCTCGGCGCCCGTCCTGTCCTGCTGCAGATTCCCCTGGGCTGCGAAGGGGCTTTCGCCGGGGTGATCGATCTGCTTGACGAGCAGCTGTTGCGTTTCGACGAAGACGATCAGGGGAGTACGGTTCGCGCTGAAGCGATCCCCGACGAACTGCGTGAAGAAGCGCGGACGGCCCGGGAGGCCCTGGTCGAGGCGGCCGCCGACTTCGACGACGGGATTCTCGACGACTTTCTTGAAGGTCGCGAGATCGACCCGTTCCGGCTGCGTGCCGCTTTGCGGAGGGGCACCCTGGAGTGCCGGATTTATCCCGTACTGCTCGGCTCGGCCTTGCGCAATAAGGGGATTCAGCCGCTGCTCGACGCCGTTGGCACCTACCTGCCTTCGCCCCTCGATCTGCCACCGGTTTCGGCCCGGCATCCGCGCCACCCCGAACGGGAAGAGCTCTTGCCCAGTACCGCTACCGGCCCGCTCTGCGCCCTGGCCTTCAAGGTCGTGGCCGACGAAGGGCGCAAGCTGACTTACCTGCGCATCTATTCCGGGCGGATCAAGGCCGGGGACGCGGTCTGGAACAGTACCCAGGTCTGTCACGAAAAGGTCGCCCGTCTCTTTCGCATGCACGCCCATCGCCGTGAACGTCTCGACGAGGCCGGTGCTGGGGACATCGTTGCCGCCGCCGGGCTGAAGAGCGTGCTCACCGGCGACACCCTCTGCGCCGTCGATCATCCCCTGCTGCTGGCCGGACTGTCCTTCCCCGAGCCGGTCGTTTCCCTGGCGGTGGAGCCCAAGGGGGTGGATGACCGGGACAAATTGCCGCCGGCCCTGGAGAAGCTGCAATGGGAGGATCCGACCTTCCGGGTGCGGGAGGATCAGGAGACCGGGCAGACCATCCTCGTCGGCATGGGCGAGCTGCACCTGGAAGTGCTGACCACCCGTCTGGCGCGGGATTTCGGGGTCGAGGTCAAGACCGGCCGGCCGCAGGTGGTTTACCGCGAAACCCTGGGCCGGCAGGTGGAATGGCGCGAGCACTTTCATCGCGAAGTGGAAGGGAAGGTGCAGGATGGCGAGGTTTTGCTGCGGCTGACCCCCCTGTCCCGGGGGGAAGGGCTGAAGATTCTGCTCCCCGCCGAAGGGGGATGTGCGCTGCCGGCGGAGTTGCGCGAGGCGGCCCGGCAAGGGCTGGAGTCCGCCTGCGCGGCGGGTCTGGTGGTCGGCTATCCTCTCACCGATCTGCGGGTCGAGCTGGTCGAGGCCCCTTTTGTGCCGGGGTTGACCACCGAGCCGGGTCTGCGCGCCGCCGTTCAGCGAGGCCTGGCCATGGCCGCCCGGGAAGGACGGCCGCTGCTGCTGGAGCCGGTCATGGTCATTGAGCTGCTGGCCCCGGGCGATTACGCCGGCAAGGTCCTCGGCTCTCTGCAGCAGAAGCGCGGCCGCATTGAAGGTGTCCAGAGCCGGGGCGATCTGGAGGTTATTCGGGCGAAAGTGCCGCTGGTGGAGATGTTCGGCTACATGACCGAGTTACGCGGCGCCACCAAGGGGCGCGGGACCTTCACCATGGAGTTCTCCCATCATGACGACGCCCCCCCCGAAGTGCTCAAGCGCTTCGGCTTGCTCTGACGGGCTCGCTCCCATTCCGCCCTGAAACTGCGCCGTAGTGGCGAAAGTTTCCGTGGTCAGCCCGGCAAAAAATTGTTATATTCACTCTCCGCTCATGAGCCTTTAATATGAAATGGCTGAATGGGGGCTTTTCTCGCCGCCGGCGACGCCCCCGGTTGCCCAGGAGAGAAGATTTCCCATGTCCGATTCGCAACCCCGGGAAGTTCGGCTCAAGGACTATGTGCCGCCGACTTACCTGGTTGATACCGTCGATCTGCACTTCGATCTCGATGACGCCCGCACCCTCGTTACCGCCGCGCTGAAGCTGCGGCGCAATCCCGACGCCGCCACCACCGACCCGGTTCTGACCCTCTTTGGCCGCGACCTGGAATTGCTCTCCTTGCGCCTTGACGGGCGGGAGCTGGGGGAGGGGGACTACCGTATCCTTGGCGAGAACCTGAGTATCGCCGGAGTCCCCGACACCTTCTCCCTGCAGATCGAAACGGTCATCCATCCCCGGGAGAACACCTCCCTCGAAGGCCTCTACACCTCCAGCGGCAACTTCTGCACCCAGTGCGAGCCCGAAGGCTTCCGCAAGATCACCTGGTTTCCCGACCGCCCCGACGTCCTCGCCCGCTATACCGTCACCCTCGTCGCCGAGTACGCCCGTTATCCGGTCCTTCTGGCCAACGGCAATCTGGTTGAGGCGGGGAAGTTGCCGGATGGCCGCCATTTCGCCCGCTGGGACGATCCCTTCCCCAAGCCGAGTTATCTCTTCGCCCTAGTGGCGGGGGATCTGGTCGAAATCGCCGACCGCTTCACCACCGCCTCCGGGCGCGAGGTCGCTCTGCGCCTCTATGTCGAGGCCCGCAACCGCGCCAAATGCGAGCACGCCATGGCCTCCTTGAAAAAGGCCATGGCCTGGGACGAGCAGGTTTACGGCCTGGAATACGATCTGGATATCTATATGATCGTGGCGGTCGACGATTTCAACATGGGGGCGATGGAGAACAAGGGGCTCAACGTCTTCAACTCCAAATACGTGCTGGCCCGTCCGGAGACCGCTACCGACGCCGATTATCAGGGGATCGAAGGGGTCATCGGCCACGAATATTTCCACAACTGGACCGGCAACCGGGTCACCTGTCGGGACTGGTTCCAACTCAGCCTCAAGGAGGGGTTGACCGTCTTCCGCGACCAGCAGTTTTCGGCGGATATGGGCTCGGCGGCGGTCAAGCGCATCGAGGATGTGCGCATTCTGCGCAACAGCCAGTTCCCCGAGGATGCCGGGCCGATGGCCCATCCGGTGCGCCCCGCCTCCTACGTGGAGATCAACAACTTCTATACCGCCACGGTCTACAACAAGGGGGCCGAGGTCATTCGTATGTACCACACCCTGCTCGGCCCCGAACGCTTTCGCCAGGGTTTGCGCCTCTATCTGGAGCGCCATGACGGGCAGGCGGCGACCACTGACGATTTTCTGCGGGCGATGGCCGAGGCGGGCGGCATCGATCTCACGCAGTTCCAGCGCTGGTATGAGCAGGCCGGCACCCCCGAACTGCAGGTCGAAAGCGCTTACGATGCCGCGACCCGGACCTTTGATCTGACGGTCCGGCAGAGCTGTCCGGCGACGCCAGGGCAGCCGCTGAAGGAGCCCTTTCACATTCCCCTGGCCGCTGGTCTGCTCGGTCCCGACGGCCGCGATCTGCCCCTGCGCCTGGAGGGAGAAACGGCCCCGGCCGTGGCGGGGACGCGGGTGCTGGAGCTGCGGCACGCAACCGAAACCTTCCGCTTTGTCGATCTGAAGGAGCGGCCGGTTCCTTCGCTGTTGCGGGGCTTTTCCGCCCCGGTGCGGCTGCGTGGCGACTGGCTCCAGGCCGATCTGGCCCTGCGCATGGCCCATGACAGCGACCCTTTCAACCGCTGGGAGGCCGGGCAGCAGCTCGCCTGCGATCTGCTGCTGCGGCAGGTGACGGCGATTGGCGACGGTCGGGAGGAGGCTTTCGATTCCTCCTTTGTCGCGGCTTTTCGTGCGGCCCTCAATGATGCCGAAAGCGATCCGGCGCTGCTCGCCCTCGCCCTGACCCTGCCCACCGAGACCTATCTCGGCGAACAGCTGGAAGTGATTGACCCCGCCGCCATCCATCAGGCGCGGGAGAGCTTACGCCGACACCTGGGCGAAGAACTGCGCGACGATTTCTTCCAGGGCTATCGCCGCTGCCGGGATGCCGGCCCCTACCGGCCGGAACCGGCGGCCATCGGTCGCCGAAGTCTGAAAAATCTCTGTCTCGCCTACCTGATGAGCCGGGAGGACGCAGACTCCCTTTCCCTGTGCCTGGAGCAGTTCGAGGCCGCCGACAACATGACCGACGTCCTCGCCGCTCTTGGCTGTTTGGCCAACAGCACCGACCCGCGCCGAGAGAAGGCCTTGCCCCGCTTTCGCGAGCAGTGGGCGGACGACCCGCTGGTGCTGGACAAATGGTTCCTGCTCCAGGCGACCTCCCGCCGCCCGGAGGCCCTGGACGAGGTGCGCCGCCTGATGGCGGATTCGGCCTTCAATATCCGCAATCCCAACAAGGTGCGCGCCCTCATCGGCGCTTTCTGTCAGGGGAATCCGGCCCGTTTTCACGCCGCCGACGGGGAGGGCTACCGCTTCTGCGCCGATCAGGTGCTGGCCATCGACCCCTTTAATCCCCAGGTGGCGGCCCGCCTGCTCGGTGCCCTCAGCCGCTGGCGGCGTTATGACGGGGCGCGACAGGGGCTGATGCGTAAGGAACTGGAACGGATTCTGGCGGCCGAGGGCCTGTCGCCGGACTGTTACGAAATCGCCGCGAAGAGTCTCGCGTGAGTCAGGGGGAAAAGACGATGGCGGAAGAGAGGGAGATATTGATTGTCGGCTGCGGCGACATTGGCCGCCGGGTCGGGCGCTTGCTTACGGCTGCCGGGCGCAAGGTTGTTGGCGTGGTCGCCAGTGAGGAGAGCGCCGCGAAGTTGAAGAAGGTGGGGATCCGGCCGCTGGTCGCCAATCTCAACGATCCGGACGAGCTGCTCGAGCTGCCCACCGCCAACACACTGATCTTCTATTTCGCGCCGCCGCCCGGCGGCGGCATCACCGATCCCAAGGTGCGCAACTTCTGCGCCGTTGCCAGCGGCGAGCGCGCGCCGCAACGGCTGGTTTACATCAGCACCAGCGGCGTCTACGGCGACTGCGGCGGCGCGATGGTTACCGAGGAGACCCCAGCCAACCCCCAAACCGCCCGAGCCAAGCGCCGCTACGACGCCGAACAGACCCTGCTGCGTTGGGGGGCGGAACAGGGCGTCACCGTTGTCATTTTACGCGTCACCGGGATCTACGGCCCCGGCCGGATTCCCATTTCCCGGCTGATCGACGGCCATCCCCTGCTGCGCCTGGAAGAGTCGGCGCCGACCAATCGCATTCACGCCGACGATCTGGCTCAGGTCTGTGTCGCCGCCGCCGAGAAGGGGGAAGCGGGGGAGATCTTCAACGTCAGCGACGGGCATCCCAGTACCATGACAGAATATTTCCTGGCGGTCGCCGAACTGGCGGGATTGCCCCGTCCGCCTCTGGTTTCCATGGAGGAAGCGCGCCGGGTGATGACGCCGCTGATGATCTCTTACCTTGGCGAATCGCGGCGCATGGACAATACCCGGATGCTCGAGCGCCTTGAGGTTAAGCTGCGCTATCCGACCCTGGCCGAGGGATTGCCGGCGAGTCTCGCCGAGGGCTGATCATGCCCCAGGCCCGCTTCTCCCTGCATGTGGGACCCGAGGAGCTGCTGCGGTATTATCGCGGCCGGGCCTCGACGGTGGCGGTCACCGCCGATGACGGCAGCCGCTTGCGCTTCCCGGCGGCCAGCCTGCGGCCTTTCGTCACTCGCGAGGGGGTGCACGGACGGTTTCTCATCCGCTTCGACGAGAATTTACGTTTGGTGGAGTTGCGCCGCATCGGCGGCTAGGCGGGTTCGCGCCAAGAATCTGTCCTTGCGGCGTGTATACTGTATACTGTATTTAATAGTGTTAATTTTTTCTATTGTGTGGCATTCTGATGCGCGCGACGCTGCACGTAGGCGCGCCGACAAGAAGGACAAAGACACCGGCGGGCGACGGGGGTGGTCGCCGCTGGATGTTGTGAGCTACGAAACTGGGGAGGAGTCTATGCCGATGTTCAAATCCGTTTTAACCTGCCTGTTTGCCGTGTTGCTGCTGACCGGTTCCGGGATCTGGGCGCAAGCCGCGAACCCTCGGGAAATCCCCCGGGATTGCGTCGATTGCCACGATGACGAAGGCAAGGCTCTGGCCGCGCGGGGAGCCGCGCACCAGGAGGTTGGCTGCCGCGGCTGCCATGTCGGCCATCCCCTGGAGGGGCGCAAACCTTATACGGATTGCGTCGAGTGTCATGATCCCGCGGCTTCGGAGCACTACACCCTGCCCGACTGCGCTTCCTGCCACGATCCCCACAAGCCGTTGGACGTCGATTTCTCCCACCTGAAGTCGGCCAAGGAGGTCTGCGCCGGCTGCCACGCCGACCCGATTCCGCCCAAGACCGGCCCCAATCCCCATGCCGAAATGGGTTGTAACGAGTGCCACGTTATCCATTCCCAGATGCCTCAGTGTCTCGGCTGCCATGAGCCGCACAGCAAGGAAATGGGACAGAAGGACTGCCTCGGCTGCCACCCGGCCCACGATCCCAAGTCGACCAAGATGGATCTGTCCCAGCCGGCGGAAGCCTGCGCCAGTTGCCACGGCGCCATTGTCGGCGCCATCAAGAAAAACGGCGGCGCCCATCGCGACATGGGCAACTGTTCCGCATGTCATAAATATCATCCGCCCGAAACCGGTAAACCGCCGGTCTGCGCCGATTGCCACGCGCCCAAGGAAAACGCCCATTTCGCGGTGAAAAATTGCGCCGGTTGCCACGATCCCCACGCGCCGCTGGCCAAGCCCCTGGCCGAGATGAAGAATACCCGCGAAGCCTGCGTCAGCTGCCACCCCGGCCCGGGCGAGCAGATGAAGAAAACCCCCAGCGCCCACTCCCAGCAGGAATGTGTCGCCTGTCATCCCCGCCACGGCGAGGCGATGGCCTGTCTCGATTGCCACAAGCCGCACAAGGCAACGATGGGCAACCAGGAGTGTGCCGGTTGTCACGCCCCCCATGCGCCGCAGGCGGCGGCGATCAGCACCAACGTCCCGGCCAGTTCCTGCGCCGTCTGTCATGAAGAGGTGGTCACCACCTTCGAAACCTCCGGCGCCATGCACAAGGAAAGCCTCGGCGGCTGTAACGATTGTCATCCCCGGCACGGCGAAGCCAAATCGTGCATGGAATGTCACGAGCCGCACAGCCAAGCGATGACGACCAAGGACTGTCTCGCCTGCCATGCGCCCCATGCGCCTGCCGGACTGGCTTACGGCGAATCGGTGGCGCCGGAACTCTGCGGTGCCTGTCATGAAGGGCCGACGACGGAACTGGTCAAACAAGGGGCGGCGCACAAAGAAGTCGGTTGCGCCGGCTGCCATGCTCAGCACGGCGATATCCCCGCCTGCGCCGATTGTCACGCACCGACGGAGCGGGCCCATTTCGCTCTGAAGGATTGCGCTTCCTGCCACGCCCCCCATGCGCCGCTGGCCAAACCTCTGGCGGAGATGAAGGATGCCGAGACGGCCTGCGCCACCTGTCATGGCGGGGTGATCGAAGAGTTCAAGCGCCACGGCGGTAAGCATCAGTCAGAGGTCGCCTGTCAGGAATGTCACCTGCGTCATCCGGCCCAGGGAGAAAAGGCCCAGGTCGACTGCGCCTCCTGCCACGCTCCGGACGATAAACCCCATTACGCCCTCAAGGATTGCGCTTCCTGCCATCACGGCCATCGCCCGCTGAAGCTCGATTTCGTCAAAGCCGGTGCCGTCAAGGAGGCCTGCCTGAGCTGTCACGAAGGGATCGTGACCGTTACCGAGGGGATCTCCAATCGCCACGATAACCTCGATTGCACCAAATGCCACCTGACCCACGGCGAGGATACCCCGCAATGCCTCGGTTGCCATCCCCCCCATGACGACAAGATGGGGGAAAAGGACTGCCAGGCCTGTCATGACCCCCACAACCCCATGGCCATCCGTTACCCGGCGGAGGTTGCCCCCGACCTGTGCGGCTCCTGCCATGCACCGGTGGTGGAGGAGTTGAAGGCCAAGGGGGGTGCGCACCTTGATCAAGCCGGTTGCTCCGCCTGCCATCCCCGGCATAAGCCGGTCAAGGATAGCGAGCCGCTGGCCTGTGCCGAATGTCACGCCCCCGAGGCGAATCCCCACTTTGCTCTGAAGGACTGCCAGTCCTGTCACGGACCCCACTCTCCCCTGGCCAAACCGCTGGCGGAGATGGCCAACGTCGGCGCTGCCTGTGTGACCTGCCATGCCCAGCCGAAGGCCGACATGGATAAGACGGGGGATGCCCACAGCCAGCAGCCCTGCATCGACTGTCATGCCGAGCACGGCTTCCTCCCCGACTGTCGCGAGTGTCATGAGCCTCATGCTGAATCGATGACCCGGGACGATTGCCAGAAGTGCCATCCCGCTCATGCCCCTTCGGCCCTGGCCTTCGATACCCAGATCGGTGCCAGCCTCTGCGGCGCCTGCCACGAGGGACCGACGGCACTGCTCGGCAAGGCTGGCGGCAAACACCAGGCCGTCGGTTGCGGCGGCTGCCATCAGGAGCATGGGGCGATTCCGTCCTGCGCCGATTGTCATGCTCCGTCCGAATCGGCGCACTTTGCCGTCGCCGACTGTACCAAGTGCCATCATGCCCATGCACCGGAAATCAAGGATTTGAGCCGCATCCGCGACGTGCGCCCGGCTTGCGTCTCCTGCCATGAAGGCCCCGGCAAGGAGACCAGCGAGTTCCCCAGCGTCCATTCGGAAATGGGCTGCAACGAATGTCATCCCAAGCATGCTGAGGCCAAGTCCTGTTTCGAGTGTCATGGGCCTCATAGCCCAGAAATGACCTATGAGGATTGCCTGCGTTGTCACGCGCCGCACAAGCCGACCCTCACCGACTTCTCCGGCAATCCCTCCACGGCACTGTGCTCCGCCTGTCATGCCTCCCAGGTGGCTGATCTCGATCGGCAAGGAGGAGCGCACAAGACGGCGGTGAGCTGTGCCGACTGTCACGGCCGCCATCCCGGCGTCGGTTGCACCAATTGTCATGCCAGCCACCCCGAAGCGGGCGTCGCCGCGCTCATCTCCTGCGCCACCTGTCATGACCCGGCGGACAATGCCCACTTCAATCTCGGTGGCTGTGCCCAGTGCCATCCGCCGCACAGCCCGCTGGCCATCGATCTGAAGGCGGTGGAGCCGGTCAAGCCCGCCTGCATCTCCTGCCATCCCGCCATTGGCGCGGAATTGCAGGCCCTGCCCAGTGCCCATACCAAGATGGACTGCAACGAGTGCCATCAGGTGCACGGCGAGTACATCTCCTGCCTCGGCTGTCATGAGCCGCACGCGCCGGGGATGAGCTACGAGGACTGCCTGCGCTGTCATGCGCCCCATCAGCCGACGGCACTGAACTATCCCAAGGAGGTACCGGGAGCGCTCTGTGGTTCCTGCCACGGCGACGAAGCGGCCAAGATCGCCGAGAAGGGTGGAGCGCACAAGACCAGAGCGACCTGCGCTTCCTGCCATCCCAGCCATAAACCCCACGGCCAGGAGACGATCCTGAGCTGTCGCACCTGTCATCCCCGGTTGCAGAACCTCCATTACACCAGCGAGCCCTGTACGCCTTGCCACGATCCCCATGCGCCGATGGATCTCAACCTCGACAGCCGCAAGGAGGTCAAGCCGGTCTGCGTCTCCTGCCATTCTGAGGTGGGACGCTTCATGGAGTTCAACCCGTCGGCCCACTCGGGGATGGATTGCCGGGAGTGCCATGAAAATCATGGGGACTTCAAGGAGTGCCTGAGCTGTCATGCCGGTCATACCCCGGAGATGACCTACGCCGACTGTCTGCGCTGCCATTCTCCGCACAAACCGACGGACATCGCCTTTGCCCGGGAAGTCAATCCGGCCCACTGTTCCTCCTGCCACGGTGAAGTCGCGAAGACCATCGACGAGAAGGGGATGGCGCACAAAACGGCGGTGACCTGCGTCGATTGTCATAAAGCCCATCCGCCGCAAACCGAAGGGGTGATGCCCGAGTGTACGGCCTGCCATAATCCGAAGGACAACAGTCATTACCAGGTCGGTGGTTGCGTTACCTGCCATGATCCCCACGCGCCCCTGGAGCTTGATTTCAGTCAGGCGCAGGAGACCCGTGCTGCCTGTATCGGCTGTCACGGCGATGTCAATCAGGCAATGCTGGCGCGGCCGAGCAAGCACCTGGAGGTCGATTGCGCCCTCTGTCATCCCACCCATGGTGGCAAGCAAGCCTGCGTCGAATGTCACGCCCCGCACAGCCCGGAAATGACCAACGCCGACTGTCTGGTCTGTCATCCGGCCCATACGCCGACGCAGATGAATTTCACCGACGGGCTGCCCTCGATCCATTGCGCCGCCTGCCACGGCGAAGTGAACACGATGCTGGCCGCTTCCCCGGCCAAGCACCGGGAGCTCGATTGTGTCACCTGTCATCAGGGGGCGCATGGGTCGGCCATGAGTTGCGAAGATTGTCACGGCCAACCCCATGAAGCCGGGCTCCACAGTAAGTTCCCGGATTGTCTGAAGTGTCACACCAATCCGCATAACTTGGCCAACTGGAAGGCGCAATGAGCCCCTTGCCGGCAACCCCTATGATAAAGAAGGAGACTGCCTTTATGAAAATACCGGCCCGTTATCTGTCCTTCGCCCTTCTGCTCCTGGCGCTGGCCCTGCCCGGGCGGCCCGCCGAGGCGCAACCGGCTCGCCCGCTGACTCCGGGGGACGGAGCGGAGGCGTATCTGCAGGACCTGGAAGAGATGAACACTGCCGAATGCGGTAAGTGTCATGTGGAAATCTTCAAGACGATTCGCGACAAAGGTGGGCTGCATCAGCTTGAATGCCGGGAATGCCACCACAAGTTTCATACCTTCACCCCGGGCGTGGCCTGGGAGGACCGGGTGCCGGGCTGTAACGATTGTCACGCCGGGGTCCATGAGGATGCCTATCCCGAGTGCCTTTCCTGCCACCAGCAGGCGCACGCCCCCATCGCCAGCCTGGTCGCAGGCGATAAATTGGCGGCGGAATGCGCCCGCTGCCATGCGCCGGTGGCGGGGCTGATGGAGGCCCATCCCAGTGGCCATGGGGAAATGACCTGCAATGACTGTCATAGTCAACAGCACGGTTACAAACCCGGTTGCAATGCCTGTCACCCCGAACCGCATACCCCCTATCAGGACAATGCCGGCTGTGTGACCTGTCACGAACCGCACAAGCCGCTGGTCATCGCTTACGATGATCAGGTTCCCAACCTGCTTTGCGACGGCTGTCACAGCGAACCGGGTCAACTCATGGCGGCGAGCGGAAAAGCCCATGGCGAACTGACCTGCGTCTTTTGCCACGCGCAAGAGCACGGCAATATCCCCACCTGTCAGCAGTGTCACGAAAACGGACCGCACAACCCGGAACTGCTGAAAGAGTTCCAGGGCTGCACCGAATGCCACGGAGATCCGCACGCGCTCTCCCTGTCCAATCCGTGAACCACCGAGAATTCCGCTAGCTGAAAAAGAGAACGCCCCTCCAGGCTTGATAACTTGGAGGGGCGTTTCCGTTTTAAGGATCAGGTAGAGTCAGGACCGGCTAGCGATAGCGCCAGGCGGGACGGTGAATCCAGTAGGGGTTGTAGGATGGCCAGAAGGGGTCGTAGGGGCGCCAGAAGGGGTCATAATAGGGACCACCCCAGGGGTAGGCCGGAGAGTAGTAGGTCGGATAGGCGTAAGGTTGCGGTGCACGCCAGAGATAGATCTCGCCAATGGTGAAGACCGGATAGCGGTAGTCGATTTCCTTCAGGGGGCGGACGTCGACGCCTTCCAGGGTTCCGGTCAAGGTCACATGCAGACCCCCCTTGAAAATTTCCGGGTCGAGAAAGCTGCCGGTGCGGGCGATAAAGCGGCCACCCTGGTCATCCATTTCGAGGGGGCGGCCCCAGCGGTCGAGACGGAAAAGGAGGACTTCCAGTTCGGTTCCTTCGCGCACCACCCGGGTTTCCACCAACAGGCCCCCGAGCAGCATGGTTTTCCCCTGGTAGGCGGTGGGGTCAGCTTTGACCCGGGCATAATCGATCAACGGATCGACCGACTCCAGCGCATCGGTGGACAAGACATGATGGCTGCAACCGGTAAACAACGGTCCCAGGCAGAGAAGAACCAGCAGTAATAATCCGCGCATGGCAAGCTCCTTGTTCAGTTTCCTTTCCCGGCGTGGTGGCATTTTTCCGCTTACGCTGGGCAACAGGGATTGCATCTTCCTTTTTAGTCTAGCGTTGGCCTCTCGGGCGTCAATCCTTGCCGCACTTTCAGACGAAGGTATTGATGCGACGGATAAAGGCCTTGAGCAGGCCGTAGCTGCGGTGGTTGAAGTGCATGGCCAGGCGGGGGAGGCCGAGCAGGTTGGGCTGATCGATCTCTTCCGGAAGGGGGCCGCACATGCGCAGGCTTGTGCCCGGCTTGAGAATTTCGTTGAATTCGCTCTCCAGGGTCGTGACCTGGTCATGGCTCAAGGGATGGTTCAGGCGGATGATGAGCAGATCGCGAACAAAGCGGCTGGAATGATAGACCCGATAGAAATCGTCGATGTGCTGGACCGCCTCGACCGGATCGCGGGTGATGGAAAAAAGGCTGAAATCCTCCCCGGAAATCAGGCCCTTCTTGAGCATGGTCTTTTTCATGAAGTCGAAGAGGTTTTCCCAGTAATCGCCCTTGTCGTCGTCGATGAGCACCAGGGAAACGGGCGGGTTTTTGCCGGTCTGCATCAGGGTCAGGGTTTCCATCGCTTCATCGAGGGTGCCGAAACCGCCGGGGAAGAGGGCAACGGCGTCGGCCTCTTTAAGAAAAGCGACTTTGCGGTTGAAAAAATATTTATAGGTGACTACGTTCTTGGCGTTGGCCATGACCGGGTTGGTTTCTTGCTCGAAGGGCAAGCGGATGTTGACGGCAAAGGAATTCTCCGCCCCGGCCCCCTCGTTCCCCGCCTGCATGATGCCGCCGCCGCCGCCGGTGATAACCATGTAGCCCCGCTCCGTGAGCATGCGGGCAAAGGTCACGCACTTCTGGTAGATCGGCTCGCTCGGCTCGGTGCGGGCCGAGCCGAAAATGGTGACCTTCTTGCGGTCCCGGTAGGGGCCGAAAATCTTGTTGGTATAGCGCATCTCCTTCATGGTGGTGCGCATCAGCTTGAGGTCGGCCAGGTAATCCGTTTCCTCTCCGGCCTTGAGGGCGCTGACGATCATTTCCCGGATCATTTCCGGGTGGTGAACGCCGACCTTGTTCATGAGGTTGTCGATCATTTGATCGATTTCGTTATTGGTCCGGGTGAAACTCAAGTCCATGGGAGCCATCTCCTTGAAATTACATGGTTGAATCGGGGAAAATGATTTTCATTGTAGCACAGGCCTGTCAGGGCCGCGCAAGAAAAGGACGATCGCCGAGACGTTCCGCGCGGATCAGCAAACCGCGCAGGCTTGATCCCGCATAGCGCCGGTCGAAGACCTCGTAGGCCAGTCGCAGTTGGGCTTCCAGTCGGTAGAAGTCGGCGCGGTCGGCCTCATCCAGGGCCTCTTCCACCGCTTCGCAGTTGAAGGTGATGCAGTTGAAGGGGCGGCGGGGGACATCGAGACGGCAACCGCTCGGGGCGAGAAAGGGGCAGGTGGCGGTGAAATCCGGCGGCGGCGGTTCCTCGTCCGTCGCCAGATAGCCGAGGAGGTTGACCAGGGTCAGATGATAGCGCCCTTTTTCGCAGCAGGCGCCGCCGCAGGCGGCGCAGTGCCGGGCTCCGTTCGCCCTTTGAAAAAAGGTGTGCAATTGCCGTTGGCGCGCCTGGATGTCTTGCAGGTTGCGCTCTATCCACTCCCGTTCGGAGACGGCCAGGGCGGTGAATTCGCGGCGGATGCGGCTCAGGCAGTTTTGCCAGAGGCTCGGGTCGGTCATGGATTAATCTTCCGGATCAAGGGTGATCGCGCCAGGGCGGGACGAAAACCGGCGGCACATCCCAGGGGATATGCCGCCGACGGTGTAAACAAAAGATGGTCGGAGAGGCCCGTAAGCCGGGTTCTGTTCCCCGCCCCGGTTACCCTGGGCGGGGCGACGATCATTCCTCTAGGAGCGCCGTTGCCGACGCCCTCAAGCAGCCAACCCGGGAGCTTCGGACGGGCCGTCCTCAAGCGCTCCCCTATTAGGCCTTGCTCCGGATGGGGTTTACCTAGCATCCGCCGTCACCGCCGGATCTGGTGAGCTCTTACCTCACCCTTTCACCCTTACCCGTCACGGCCTGGGCCATGACGGGCGGTCTGCTCTCTGTGGCACTATCCCTGGGGTCGCCCCCGGTCCCCGTTAGGGACCATCCCGCCCTGCGGAGCCCGGACTTTCCTCCCCCCGCCGCAGCCATAGGCCGCGGCGGGCGGCGATCGCCTGGTCCTCTCCGACCATCTATGTCATCCGTGTCAGGGTGATTTTGCAGAGTGGCCCTTACATCAGCGCCGTCACATAGAGGAGGCGGTTACAATGGGGACAACTCTGGATTTCCTGAATGGTGAACAGGGTGTTGAAAAGCTGCGGCGGCAGATGCATGTTGCAGCCCGAACAGGTGCCGTTGCGCGCCTCGACCACGGCCAGCCCGCCGCGACGTTCAAAAAGAAGCTGGTAGCGTTTGCGTAAGGGGACCGGCAGTTGATCGAAAAGGCTGTCCCGATCATGCACTTGGGTGCCGACCTGTGATTCGCATTCGCCGAGTTGCCGGGCGATTTCTTCAAGGCGGTCGGAAACCTTGGCTGTCAGTTCGGCCAGTTCCTGTTCCTTCTCCTCACGGTCGCGGGTGACGGCAGCAATCTCGCCATCCTTGGCTTGAATACGATCTTGGAGATCCTTGTTGAGCTTCTTGGCGGTGTCGATTTCCTTGAGAACCGCCACATACTCCTTCTGGGTCTTGATGGCCGGCAGATGGCCTTCGGAGCGGTGAATGTTCTGTTCCTCCTGCTCCAAGGCCAACTGCAAGGTTCTGCGTTCATCTCGAAGTTTATCGAGCTCGGACATCAGGCTTTCGACCATCGCCCGGATACGGTCCGTTTCCGAGCCCAAGGAGGCCTGCTCCTTCTCCAGGGCTTCACGACCCTGGCGAACGTTTTTCAGGTCCTGGTCGATGGCTTGCAACTCTTTGAGCAGTTTGATCTTGTCTTGCACCGTGCATCCTCCCCTATGCCCGCTGGGGGCTTTTGCGCTGTCTATGAAAAAAGGGAATCAGATCGTCTGAAACGGATCTGCTTCCCCTTCGGCTGTATCGATAACGAAATTCAAGCGCCGTTCCTGCGCCACCTGCTGCAGGCGAGCGGCCAACTCCTCGACCATCAATCGCTCGGTGGCGAAGTGTCCGGCGTCGATAAGGGCCAGGCCGAGACTTTCGGCGTTACGGGCCTCGTGGTATTTGACGTCGCCGGTCACCAGGACATCCGCCCCCTGTCGTGCCGCTTCGTGAATGAGTGAAGCGCCGCTGCCGCCGCAGACCGCCACTTTGGAAATGGCGGCGGCCGGGTCGCCGACCAGGCGTGGAGCCTGGCAACGGAGGTCCTGTTTGACTCGGGCGGCAAAGTTGGCGAGGGTGACGGGCGCGGCCAGTCGACCGATGCGCCCCAGGCCGATCCCCGGTCGGCTGTTGGCCAACGGGATGAGGTCAAAGGCGACTTCCTCGTAAGGATGGGCTTTGCGCATCTTCTCCAGCACTTTGGTGGTCAGTTCCCGAGGTAGAACAGTCTCCAGGCGGACCTCCCGGACCTCTTCGCTTTCCCCCGGTCGGCCGATGAAGGGGGTGCTCTCGGCCCCCGGTCGGAAGGTGCCGGTGCCGGTCGCGCGGAAAGCACAGCGGTCGTAACCGCCGATATGCCCGGCGCCGGAGAGGTGCAGGGCATGGGCAACCCGATCCTCGTAGCCGGCGGGAACGAAAACGACCAACTTGAGCAGATTCCCTGGGGCGCCGGTTTCCAGGGGTTGGGTCGCGAGAACGCCGAGGCGTGCCGCCAGCCAGTCGTTCAATCCGTCCCGGGCGCGGTCAAGGTTGGTGTGGGCACAGAGGACCGCGATTCCTTCGCGTACCGCCCGAAAGAGAATCCGCCCGGTTTCGTCCTGTGGGGTCAGACGCTTGAGCGGGCGGAAGATCAGCGGATGGTGACAGAGCAGGGCTTGGGCGCCGCGACGCCGGGCTTCGTCGAGACTGGCTTCGGTAGGGTCGAGAGCGACGAGAATACGCTCCACCGGCATCCCCGGATCCCCGACCTGCAACCCGACGTTGTCCCAGTCCTCGGCCAGAGAGGGAGGGTAGAGTTTATGCAGGAGACCGGTCAGGTCCTGAAGTCGAAAGGTGGTTTGCTGAGTCATAATGTGTCGGAAAAAAAAGAGTGCAACCTTGGTCTCGTTGCACTCTTCGTGTTTAGTATTGAGAATATGTAAATATGAGTAGTCGACTCATCGTTTCCCTTGCAGTGGTGGGCCCACCAGGATTCGAACCTGGGACCAACCGGTTATGAGCCGGTGGCTCTACCAACTGAGCTATAGGCCCAAAAAACGAAAATTCAGTTTAGGCGCGGGGTGTTCTTCCGTCAAGAAAAAAATCAGCTTTCCACAAAGCTCTTAAGGCGTTTGGCCCGGCTCGGATGGCGCAGTTTTCGCAGCGCCTTGGCCTCGATCTGACGGATCCGCTCGCGGGTGACGGCGAAATCCTGGCCGACCTCTTCGAGGGTATGGTCCGACTTCTCACCGATTCCGAAACGCATACGCAGCACCTTCTCTTCACGGGGGGTGAGGGTCGACAAGACGCGGGCAGTCTGGTCGGAAAGGTTCCCCTTGATCACTGCTTCGAGGGGGGAAACCACCCCCTTGTCCTCGATGAAATCCCCCAGCGAAGAGTCCTCTTCCTCGCCGATCGGCGTTTCCAGAGAGATCGGTTCCTTAGCGATCTTCAGCACCCGCCGCACCTTCTCCAGGGGCAGTTCCATGCGCTCAGCGATCTCCTCAGGAATCGGTTCGCGGCCGATTTCTTGGACGAGCTGACGACTGGTGCGGATCAGCTTGTTGATCGTCTCAATCATGTGCACCGGAATACGGATGGTGCGCGCCTGGTCGGCGATGGCCCGGGTGATGGCCTGGCGGATCCACCAGGTGGCGTAGGTGGAGAACTTGTAGCCGCGCTGATATTCGAACTTGTCCACCGCTTTCATCAGGCCGATATTCCCCTCCTGGATCAGGTCGAGGAACTGCAGGCCGCGGTTGGTGTACTTCTTGGCGATGGATACGACCAGGCGCAGGTTGGCTTCGACCAGTTCGGTCTTCGCCGATTTGGCGCGCCACTCCCCCTTGTGGACTTCCTTGAGGGATTCGAGCAGTTCCTCGGGGGCGAAGCCCGATTCTTCTTCGACCCGCTTGAACTTGCGCTGGGCGCTTTTCAGGCGCTTCTCGACTACCAGCAGGGTCTCCATGGGAACGGCCAGTTCCTCCGACACCTTGGTCGCTTCCTCCTCGCTCTTGCGCATGCGCCGCAACTGGCGTTTGATCTCCTTGTGCGGGCGATTCAGCTCCTTTTCGCAGGCGCCGACCTCGGCCATCCCCTTTTTGACCTGATCGGCCAGTTCCTTGAGGCGGTCGACAATTTTGGCGACCTGGAAATCCTTCAGGCGGATCTGCCGCAGGAGCTCGGTCGTTTCGACCTTGATCTCTTTGCATTCCTTGTCGAGGGCCTTCTTCTCTTCCTTCGAGATTTCTCCGGCCATCTGCTCCTTGACCGCCATGAAGCGCACGTCCAGCTCACGGACCTGACCGATCAGCCCGATCAGCCGCTGACGCTGGTTTTCCTCCGCCTCGCTGCCTTCTTCTTCCTCGTAATCCTTGGTGATTTCAGCGACGCTGATCTGCCCCCGCTCAAGGCGCTCACCGAGGGTGATGACTTCCTTGAAGGCGATCGGGGTCTTCATGATGACCCGGGCCACCAGCGCGTCCCCTTCCTCGATCCGCTTGGCGATCTCTACCTCTCCCTCCCGGGTGAGGAGAGAAACCTGCCCCATTTCACGCAGATACATGCGCACCGGATCGCTGGTTCGACCGAGGGTGCCGGCCTCGAATTCCTCTTCCTCCCCTTCCTCTTCTTCGTCGATGTCGCCGTCGAAGGATGCGCCTTTGCGCAGGGAGATTTTCTGCTCGGTGTCGACGACTTCGATATCCATGTCGCCGAACATGCTCATGACATCGTCGAGTTGGTCGGAAGAGACCATGTCCGCCGGCAGGGCGTCATTGACCTCGTCGTAGGTGAGAAAGCCCTTTTCCTTGCCCAGATCAATCAATTGCTGTACTTCTTCAACCCTGGTTTTTTTCGACATGCGCTGTCTTCCCCTCTGGGTTCATGGCTGAACCGGTGGAATCTTTGGGTAAAATTTCAATGGTTATTTTTTTAATTCGCGGCTGAGGCGCAGGCGTTCGGCCTGGCAGGTGGCCGCGCGTTCCGCCTCGCCCTGCTTTTCGGCCTGGCGAATCTCTTCGTCGAGTTCCCGGATACGTCGTTTCAGGGTCTCTTTAAGCACCGTCTGGTGGCAGTCACGCAGGATGCGCCCCCGTTCATCGGCGAAAGATTTTTCGTCCTTGACAAGAATACCCGAAAGAATCGCTTTCTGCTCTTCGTCGAGGCGCTCAAAAATGAGCGATTCGGTCAATATTTCTTCTTCCTTACCGCGGGCGATGATCTCTTCGGCGATTTTTTGACGGTCAGGGTCGAGAAAAAGTTCTCCGACCCCTTCGGCGGAGACTTCCGCGCGGGCGCCGGCGTCATCCATCATCAACCGCAGCAGCCATTCCTGGGCCTTGATTTCCCGGGATGGACCGGTCGGGACCCGGCGCGGCGGCGTGGCGGGTTGCCGGGGCGTGGGGGGCGCAACAGGAGCGCTTGGCGCGACCGGCAGGGAAAGTTTTTTTTCAAGCAAATCCTGGGCCAGGCCGGTGCGCTGCGCCAGATTCCGCAGATAAAGACCGCGTTCGATCTCGCTCGGCACCAGCTTGAGCCGCGCCAGGAACTCCTCGGTCGCTCGCGCTCGCCCCTCGATGCCGTCCCCCTGCTCGTCGAGCAACGCGTCGAGATAGACTTCCAACACCGGTCGCGCCTGGTTGAGTCGCTCGGTGAAGGCGTTGGGGCCGGCTTTGACCAGGAAGGAGTCGGGATCCTCCCCGGCGTCGAGAGGCACCACCGCGACTGAAAGGCCGAGGGGGAGGAGCACCTCCATGGCGCGGAAAGTCGCTTTGCGACCGGCCTGGTCCTGGTCGAAGAGGAGCAGCACCTTCTTGGCGTAGCGTTGCAGCAGGCGGCCGTGCTCTTCGGTGAGGGCCGTGCCGCAGGTCGCTGCCGCGTTGGCGAAACCGGCCCGATACAGAGCGAGATGGTCGAAGTAGCCCTCGACCACAATCGCCGTGTCGTTTTTGCGCATCGCCTCGCGCCCCTGGGCCAGGCCGTAGAGCATCCGCCCCTTATGGTAGAGGGGGGATTCGGGCGAATTCAGATACTTGGGCAGGCGGTCGTCGAGGACCCGGCCGCCGAAGGCTGCGACCTTGCCGCCAAGGTCGATGATCGGAAAAAGCAGGCGGTTGCGAAAGAGGTCGTAATCCCCCCGCCCTTCTTTCCCCGGCCGGATCAGCCCCAGCTCCCGCGCTTCCTTGGCGTCGAAACCCTTGCGTGTCAGATGTTCGACCAAGCCGTCCCAGCGTTCCGGAGCGAAACCAAGGCGGAAGGTCCGCGCCATCTCGCCGTCGTACCCCCGTTTGCGCAGATACTGGCGTCCCGCCGCCCCTTCCGGTCCGTCGAGCAGGATCTGGTGATAATAGTCGCAGGCGACCTCGTTGATCCGTGCCAGCCGTTCCCGTTCCTCGCGGCGCCGGAGTTCGGCCGGGCTGACGGCCTCTTCCTCGATGCGGATGCCGACCCGTTCGCCGAGTTTCCGCACCACCTCGGGGAAGGCCAGCCCTTCCATGCGCATGAGAAAGGAAAAAACGTCGCCCCCCACGCCGCAACCAAAGCAGTGAAAGATCTGCTTGGCACTGTTGACGTTGAAGGACGGGGTTTTTTCCCCATGAAAAGGGCAGAGTCCGAGGTGATTGTGCCCGGAGCGCTTGAGCGTGACATAGGAGGAAACGACCTCGACAATATCGATGTGCTCGCGGATTTCCCGGATGGTTTCTTCGGCGATGTGTCCCGTCATCCGGTCCTCAGTTCGACGATGGTCACATTATCCCCGCCCTGGGGGAGATCGGCGGCATGGAAGGCCCTGACTTCCCGATGCCCGCCGAGAAAGTCCCGTACCGCCCGACGCAGGATGCCTTCGCCGCTACCGTGCACGACCTCGACCTGGCGCTGGTGATGAAGCAGGGCGTCGTCAAGAAAGCGGTCGAGCAAAAGCAGGGCATCCTCGACCCGCTTGCCAACCAGCAGCAATCGGGGGGAAAAGCCTTCCCGCTCGATGCGACCGCGGATTTTGCCTTCTCCCCGCAGGGCAAAACGCCGGGGGCTGAAACTTTCGAGCTGGGCCAGGGGCAGGCGCAGCTTCTTCCCCTGGATCGACAGTTCGACGGTCTCGCCGTCGCGGCGCAGCACTTCCCCTTCGGTGTTCAGGGCGGGGATGCGCAGCAGTTCGCCGATTTGCACCTCACGAGGGGCTTGGCCCCGGCGCGCCGGTTCCGGGCGCAACTCGGTCAGCCCTTCACCAATTTCACGCAGTTCAGCGGTCAGCCGCGCCTGACTCCGGGCATCGACGGTGGCGGTCCCGGCCTCGCGCAGCACTTCCTTGAGTTTCTGCTGCGCCTCCCGCACCAGTTGCTCGCCGCGTCGGGTTGCCTGATCGAGGAGCTTGCGCTTCTGCTCCTCCAGTTCGTGCAGCAGCTTGCGGCGCTTTTCCCGCTCCTGTTCGGCCCGCCTTTTCAGCGTCGTCGCCTCGGCCAGTTCCCGGTCGAGATCCTTACGCAGCCGGTTCAGCTCTTCGAGGAGCTCCAACCCCTCCCGTTCCCCCTGGCCGAGATAGGTTCCGGCGCGCTCCAGCACCTCTTCGGGGATGCCGAGGCGGCGGGCGATGGTGAAGGCGTTGCTGGCGCCGGGGATGCCGTAGTGCAGCCGGTAGGTCGGCGCCAGGGTCTGGCGGTCGAACTCGACGGCGGCATTTTCGACTCCGGCTTGCAGATGAGCATAGCCCTTGACCAGATTCAGGTGGGTGGTCACCACCGTCCGCGCCCCGCGTCGACGCAGGCTGTCGAGGATCGCCATGGCCAGCGCTCCACCTTCGGCGGGGTCGGTGCCGGTGCCGACTTCATCCATCAGCACCAGGGAGTTGCCGTCGGCCTCTTCGAGAATGCGACCGATGCGACGCAGGTGGCCGGAGAAGGTCGAGAGATTTTCTTCAATGCTCTGCTCGTCGCCGATGTCGGCAAAGACCTGGTCGAAGAGCCCGATGCGGCTGTCGGGATGACAGGGGATCGGCAGTCCCGAGCGGACCATCAGGGCGAGCAGACCGATGGTTTTCAGCGCCACCGTCTTGCCGCCGGTGTTGGGGCCGCTGATGACCAGGGTGTCGGCCGCTTCGCCGAGGAGCAGGTCGACCGCGGTCACCGGCTGTTCGCGTTTGCGCCCGTCGGGATGAAAGAGCAGCAGCGGATGCTTCGCCTGGCGCAGTTCCAACAGGGGCGTCGCCGCCAGGCGCGGCGCCACGGCGTCGCTGGCGCGGGCGAAGAGCCCGGCGGCCGAGCGCAGATCGAAGTGGGCCAGAAGTTCCTGATTCCGTGCCAGACTTTCCGCCTGCCGTCGAACCTGATCGGAGAGGCGACGGAGAATGCGCTCTTCCTCGCGTTTCTCTTCCCGCGCCAGGCTGTGCAGTTCGTTGTTCCACTCCAGCACCGACACCGGCTCGACGAAGAGGGTCTGGCCGCTGGCCGACTCGTCGTGGATGAAGCCCTTGACCTGGCCGCGATGATCGGCCCGCACCGGCAGCACGTAGCGGCCGTTGCGCTCGGTAATGAGGCGTTCCTGAAAGGCTCCGGCCAGCTTCTCCGAAGCGAGCAGGTCTTCCAGCACCCGCTTGATGCGCCCGCGCAGCTGGCGGAGCTGTTGGCGCAGGTCGCCGAGTTCGAAGGAGGCGCCGTCGAGGATCTCCCCGCGCGGGCCGATGCTCCGGCGGATTTCCCGCTGAAGTTCCCGCTGGGGTTCGAGCAGGGCAGCTCGTTCGGCGAGCAGGGGCGCCCTCTCCCGTTCACCAAAATAGTTGCGGGTGTCGCGGGCCGCTTCGATGCTGGAAAGGACATCGAGCAGCACTTCCGGGAGCAGGAAGGTCCCTTCGGCGTGCAGTTGGCGCAGGGACGGGAGCAGGTCGCGGCAACCGCTCAGGGGCGGGCGTCCTTGCCCTGCGAGGAGCGCCGTCATCTCCGTGACCTCGGCCAGGGCCGTCGCCACCTCGTCCCGCTCCGCCAGAGGGGCCAGGGCGAGGACGCGATCCTTGCCCGGCGCGCTCAGGGTGAACCCGGCCAGCAGTTGGGCGATTTTATCGTATTCAAGAACCCGCAGGCTCGCTTCAATCATGCGCTTGCCGGCATCCATCTCAGATTTTGGTCTTTTCCTTTGGCTTGGGGGGCGATCCCTGATGCGTGTCCAGGGCCTTGACGCTCCCCTGGAAGACCGTTCGACCGAGTTGGACGAAGGGCGGGGCCAGTTCGGAATGGTCCAGCAGGCGGCCCAGGGGACCGGGGAGCTGGATCAGGGAAACGCCGAAAAGGACGACCGCCAGCAGCAAGCCCCCCTGAGCCAGCCCGAACACGCCCCCGGCGACGCGGTTGAAGCCGCCGAGAAAGAGCAGCTTAACGACCTTCGACAGCAGGTAGCCGATGACTGCGAAGGCCAGTGTCGTCGCCAGAAAGACCAGGAGAAAGGCAGCGATGTTGCAGGCCGGCAGGGGCAAGTTGAAGGATTGAGCGAGGCTTTCGGCCATCGGCGCGTAAAAGCGGAAAGCCAGAAAGGCCCCGAGCAGCAGGCCGATGAGGGAACAGAGTTCCTTGAGCAGGCCGCGCAACAGACCCTTGAGCAGAAAGGCTCCGAGGGTGCCGAGAATCGCGATGTCGATGCCGTTCATGCCGCCGTCCGTCAGGCCAACCGGGCCTTGACCAGTTCGCTCACCATGCGGCCATCGGCGCGACCGACGGTCTTGGCGCTGACGATCTTCATCACCTTGCCCATATCGCGAGCCGAAGCCGCGCCGGTTTCCGCCACCGCCGCCTCGATGATGGTTTTAATCTCTTCTTCGCTGAGTTGCTGCGGCAGAAACTCCTGGATCACCGCCAGTTCCTGTTCTTCCTTCTCGGCGAGATCGGCCCGGTTGCTTTCCCGGTAGACCTGGCCCGACTCCCGGCGCTGTTTGACCAGGGTCGAGAGCACCCCGATCACCGCCTGATCGTCGAACTCCTGCCGGGCCTCG
Organism: Desulfuromonas acetexigens; assembly: GCF_900111775.1. NCBI lineage: Bacteria > Pseudomonadati > Thermodesulfobacteriota > Desulfuromonadia > Desulfuromonadales > Trichloromonadaceae > Trichloromonas > Trichloromonas acetexigens. The sequence continues at coordinate 206,005 of NZ_FOJJ01000012.1, forward strand.
ATCTCCTTATTCTTGATCGCGGTCTTGACCAGGCGGATGGCATTGAGACGCAGAGAATTCTTGGCCCTCATGGCCTCTTTCATGGCGGTGTTCAGTCGTTCTTGCAGACTCATGGTCGGTTCCTTTTTTAAGTTCGAATCGGCCTCGCGCCTGCTCCTTGCAGTCGCTAGAACACGCAGAGGACACAGAGAAAGGCCAAGGTTTTTGTTTTTTTATTCCTCTGCGCTCTCTGTGAGCTCAAGTGAACGCAGCGAACGGGCGAGAGGCGCCTCTGATTTTATTTGTTCCGGTTTTCCTTCTCCTCGATGCCGCTCAGGCCGAAGCGGCGGCGCAATTCGGCGTAGACCCGCTCCGGCGGAAGGTCGTAGTAGCCGAGGAGGATCAGGGTGTGGAAGAAAAGGTCGGCGGCTTCGTAGACGACCTCCTCGGGGTTGCCCCCCTTGCCGGCGACGGCGGTCTCGGTGGCTTCCTCGCCAATTTTGCCGAGAATCTTGTCCAGGCCCTTGGCAAAGAGGGAGGCGACATAGGATTTTTCCGTCGGGTTCTGGCGGCGTTCCTGGATGACGTGATAGACCGCGTCGAGAATGTCCTGACGGCCGTAGATCGCCGCCGCGTCGACCTGCTTCTCGCCGTCGACGCGGGTGTCCCCCTCATCCCAGATCCGGTAAAAACAGGAGTGATGGCCGGTATGACAGGCCGACCCTTCCTGTTCGACGGTGAGCAGCAGGCAGTCGGCGTCGCAGTCGTAGCGGATCTCCCGCACCGTCTGTATATGTCCGGAACTTTCCCCCTTCATCCACAGCTTGCGCCGCGAGCGGGAATAGTAGTGGACCTTGCCGGTGGTGACCGTCAGATCGACCGCCTCGGCATTCATGTAGGCCAGCATCAACACCTCGCCGGTCGCGGCGTCGCGGGCAATGGCGGGGAGCATCCCCTGGGCGTCGAATTTGAGTTGGGCAGAAAGGGACATGGCAATTCCTTAAACCAATCTCGCGCCCGTCGCTTTGCTCACTTGAGCACGCAGAGGACGCGGAGAAAAAACAAAAAAATCCTGGTTCTCTCTGTGTGCTCTGCGAACTCTAGCGACTGCAAGGAGCGGGCGAGAGAAGATTTTGATTATAACCGCACCGGCACGCCGTGCTGGCGGAGATATTCCTTGCACTCGCCGATGCTGTGTTCGCGGAAATGAAAGATGCTGGCGGCCAGGGCCGCGCTCGCCCCGCCTTCGACCAGACCTTCGCGGATATGTTCGAGGTTGCCGACTCCGCCCGAGGCGATCACCGGGATTTTCACCCGATCGCTGACGGCGCGGGTCAGGGGGATGTCGTAGCCGTCCTTGGTGCCGTCCTTGTCCATGGAGGTGAGCAGGATCTCCCCGGCGCCGTAGCTTTCCATGCGCGCCGCCCATTCGAGCACGTCGATGCCGGTGCCGTTGCGGCCGCCGTGGGTGTAGACCTCCCATCGGCGCGGGTCGGATCCCGCCACTTGCCGGGCATCGATGGCGACGACGATGCACTGGGAGCCGAAGCGCTCGGCGGCTTCGCGGACGAAGTCGGGGCGATGCACGGCGGCGGTATTGATCGACACCTTGTCCGCCCCGGCATTGAGCAGGTTGCGGATATCGGCAATTTCCCGCACCCCGCCGCCGACGGTGAGGGGCATGAAGACCCGCTCGGCGGTGCGCGCCACCACGTCGAGAATGATGCCGCGTTTGTCGCTGGAGGCGGTGATATCGAGGAAGGTCAGTTCGTCGGCGCCTTGGGCGTCGTAGGCCTCGGCGGCCTCCACCGGGTCGCCGGCGTCGCGCAGTTCAACGAACTGCACGCCTTTGACCACGCGGCCGTCCTTAACGTCGAGGCAGGGGATGATGCGTTTGCTCAGCATGATGTCAATGTACCCAAGGTAAGAACGCCGTCCCCGGTTTACAAGGGCGGACGATTATTTGTTGCCTTTGGTCAGCGCCGTAATCGCTTCTCGTGTGTTTCGGGATTGCGACGACAATCAAGGACTGCGTAAATAAAAACGACTTCATCGTCGAGGCGGTAGTAGATCGCGTAAGGAAACCGTCGGGCCAGCAGGCGATGATAACCATTCCAGACCTGGGGATGAACGCCGGCATACAGACGCAACGAGTCGATATCGGAAAAAAGCGCGTCGAGAAAGTAATTGCCCAGACCTTCTCCTTGAGCTTCGTAGAAACGATATCCGCGTTCCAGGTCGCGCCGGGCAGCGGCGGCGATCCGCAACTTCATTTTTTTACCGCCGCGCGGATCGCGTCCTTGGCTTCCTCCCAATCGCCAAACCCATCAACTCCGGCTTGGATTTCAGCTTCGCGCACCATCAGCACTTCGCGATGCCATTCCGGGACCGCGACCGTTGGGGCGTTGCGGCTGAGATCCTCCCACAGCGCTTCCATCGCGGCCAATTTCTCCGCCGTATTCATCCGGTCCAAAGGCAATTGTACGGTCATGGTTGACTCCTTTGGTGAACCTGCCGTTAACGTGTCAGCTGCGCTTGGTCAGCGCCACCGCCGCCTGCAGGTCGAGAGCGCCGCTGTAAATGGCCTTGCCGGTGATGACGCCGACCACGCCGGCATCCTCAATGGCCATGAGGTTTTCGATGTCCTTGAGGCTGGAGACGCCGCCGGAGGCGATGACCGGGATGCGGATCGACTCGGCCAGGGCGCGGGTCGCTTCCAGGTTCGGCCCCTGCATCATGCCGTCGCGGGCGATATCGGTGTAGATGATCGCCTCGACGCCGAAGCCTTCCATCTCCTTGGCCATTTCCGTCGCCTTCTTTTCGGTGACGTCGGCCCAGCCGCGTACGGCGACAAAGCCGTTGCTGGCGTCGATACCGACGACGATGCGACCGGGGAAGAGGCGGCAGGCCTCTTGGACCAGCTCCGGCTTCTCCTTGGCGACGGTGCCGAGGATCACGCGGCCGATACCGAGCTGGAGGTAGGCCTCGATGGTGGCCAGGTCGCGCACGCCGCCGCCGAGTTCGGTGGGGATGTCGATAGCCTGGACGATGTCCTCGATCGCCGCCTTATTGCGCGGCACCCCGGCGAAGGCACCGTCGAGATCGACGATGTGCAGCAGTTCGCCCCCCTGCTCCTGCCAGATGCGGGCTTGGGCGGCGGGGTCGTGCGCATAGACGGTGTCCTTCTCCATCAGCCCCTGCTCAAGACGAACGCAGCGGCCTTCCTTCAAATCGATGGCGGGTATGACAATCATGAAATATCCTTCTGTAGGGGCGAATCTTTGTATTCGCCCAGGCGATGATAAGGATCACCCCAACGATTACATCTCCCCGAAATTCTTTAAAATCCGCAGGCCGACCTGCTGGCTCTTCTCGGGGTGGAACTGGGTGGCCATGACGTTCTCCCGGCGGATCGCCGAGCAAAACTCGATGCCGTAGTCGGTGACGGCGGCGACCACGGTCGGGTCGTCGGGGATCACGTAATAACTGTGCACGAAATAGACCGCGCTGCCGTCGGCCACGCCCCGGAAGAGGGGCGCGTCCTGACGCAGACGAATCTGGTTCCAGCCCATGTGCGGTACCTTGAGTTCCTCGCCGGCCACCCGCAGGTCGCCGGGGAAACGCACCACCTTGCCGGGAATGATCCCCAACCCTTGATGGCGGCCGAATTCCTCGCTCTCGGAAAAGAGCAGTTGCAGGCCGAGGCAGATGCCGAGGAAGGGGCGACCGCTTTCCACATGACGCCGGATCGGTTCGATGAAGCCGCCTTCGCGCAGGTTGTCCATGCAGTCCTTGAAGGCGCCGACGCCGGGCAGGACCAGTTTTTCGGCGTCCCGCAGGTCGGCGGGATCGGCGGTCACTTTCGCCGCGAAGCCGACCCTCTCGAAGCCTTTCTGCACGCTGCGCAGATTGCCCATGCCGTAATCGATGATGGTAATCATGCTATTCGAGCTTCCCCTTGGTGGAGAGCACGCCATCGATGCGGGGATCGAAACTCGTCGCCTCGTCGAGGGCGCGGCCGAAAGCCTTGAAAATGCCCTCGATGATATGGTGCAGATTGTCGCCGTAGGCCAGATTGACGTGGACGTTGGCGCCGGCGTGGTTGCAGAAGGCGACGAAAAACTCCTCGACCAGTTCGGTATCGAAATTGCCGACCTTGGCCTTGGGCATATCGACGTTGAAGACCAGAAACGGCCGTCCGGAAAAGTCGATGATTACCGAGGCCAGCGCCTCGTGCATGGGCATGGTCCCCCGACCGAAACGGCGGATGCCGGCCTTGTTGCCCAGGGCCTGCTTGAAGGCCTCGCCGAGACAGATGCCGAGATCCTCGACGGTGTGATGGGCGTCGATTTCGATGTCCCCTTGGGCCGTGACGGTCAGATCGAAAAAGCCATGGCGGGCGAGCAGGGTCAGCATGTGGTCGAGGAAAGGAACGGGGGTGGCGATGCTCGACTCCCCCCGGCCGTCCAGTTCGAGGGTCAGCTGGATCTGAGTTTCCTTGGTCCGGCGGTCGATGGTGGCGCTGCGGGACATGCGAACCTCCACATTGTTGCAATCGTTGGGGCGGCGTTCGCCCTGGGCGCACATCGGTGCGCCCCTACGGGAAAACGGTTATTTTCCCAGGCGCAAGGAGACCGAGCGGGCGTGGGCCTGCAGGCCTTCGAGTTCGGCGATGTGGACGATTTCTTTGCCGAGCCGCGCAAGTCCCGCCCGGGAGAAGGAGACGATGCTCGATTTCTTGACAAAATCGTCCAGCGACAAGGGCGAGAAGAAACGCGCCGTACCCCCCGTTGGCAGGGTATGGTTCGGCCCGGCGAGGTAGTCGCCGGCCGCTTCCGGGGTATGGTGCCCCATGAAGATCGCCCCGGCGTGGCGGATGCGGGGGAGGATCTCGAAGGGATTGTCCACCGCCAGCTCCAGATGCTCGGGGGCGATGCGGTTGGAAAAGTCGATCGCCTCGTCGAGATTCTGCGCCAGGATGATCGCCCCGTAGCGGTCGATGGACTGGCGGGCGATGCTTTCCCTCGACAGCTGCCGCAGTTGCTTTTCGACCTCGTCGGCGACCTGCTTGGCGAAGTCTTCGTCGGTGGTAATAAGGATCGACGAAGCCAGTTCGTCGTGCTCGGCCTGGCCGAGCAGGTCGGCGGCGAGATGGGCGGGAACGCCGCTGCCGTCGTTGATGATCAGGATTTCGCTCGGTCCGGCGATCATGTCGATATCGACCTTGCCGAAGACCAGCTGTTTCGCCGTGGCGACGTAGATATTCCCCGGGCCGGTGATCTTGTCGACCTTGGGGATGCTCGCGGTGCCGTAAGCCAAAGCCGCCACCGCCTGGGCGCCGCCGATCTTGAAGACGCGGTCGACCCCGGCGATGCGGGCCGCCGCCAGGACGAAGGGATTGACCTCGCCGCCGGGCATCGGCACGACCATGACGACCTCGGCGACTCCCGCCACTTTCGCGGGGACGGCGTTCATCAGCACCGACGACGGGTAGGCGGCTTTGCCGCCGGGGACATAGATGCCGACCCGATCCAGGGGCCGTACCATCTGGCCGAGAAGGACATCGGCTTCGTCGGTGGAGATCCAGGTCTCCTGCTTCTGCTTGCGGTGGTAGTCGGCGATGCGTTTCGCCGCCAGTTCCAGGGCGGCGCGGGAGTCGGTGGGGATGGACGCCAGGGCCCGGTCGAGCTCCTCGGCCTGGACTTCCACCGTCGCGGCGCTGAGCTCGAGCCGGTCGAAGCGGAGGGTATAGTCGAAGACCGCCTGATTCCCCCGGGCGCGGACATCGGCGATGATCGCCTGTACCGTCTCGACCACGCCGGCCGGCGCCGTCTCCCCCCGTTCCTCGATCTTGCGAAAGGCGTCGGCAAAGCCGGGATCGGAAAAACGCAATGTCTGAATCATGGGTAAAGTCCAGATGAAAGAAATAGGCTAAAGGCTGAAGGCGAACCGTTTTATTTCGACAAGCGCACTTCGTCGCCGATGATCTGTTCCAGATCTTCGATGATTTTGGTGATGCGCTGGTGCTTGGTCTTGAGGCTGGCCCGGTTGACGATCAGGCGGGTGGTGATTTCGGCGATGGTCTCGACCTCGACCATGCCGTTTTCCCGCAGGGTGACGCCGGTGGAAACCAGGTCGACGATGCGCTCGGAAAGGCCGACCAGAGGCGCCAGTTCGATGGAACCGTAGAGTTTGATCAGTTCGACCTGAATCCCCTTGGCGGCGAAATAGCGCTCGGTGACGTTGGGGTATTTGGTCGCCACCCGGATGTTCGACCAGTTGGCCGGGTCATCCTCCTTGCGCAGCGCCTTGGGCTCGGCCACCACCATCCGGCAATAGCCGAATTTGAGGTCGAGGGGTTCGTAGAGATCCTTGCCCTGTTCCATCAGGGTATCCTTGCCGACCACGCCGATGTCGGCGCAGCCGTATTCCACGTAGGTCGGTACGTCGGTGGCCCGCACCGCCATGAAGCGGAATTTGCTCTCCGGATTCTCGAAAACGAGCTTGCGGCTCTCCTTCTCCATTTCCGGGCAGGTGATGCCGATCCTGGCGAAAAGCTCCATCGAGTCCTGCATGATCCGCCCTTTGGGCAGGGCGAAGGTAATGTAATCGCTCATTTGTGCAATTCCTTGTAGGGGCGCAGCATGCTGCGCCCAGAATGCCTGGTTCAGGGCGTAGCATGCTGCGCCCCTACGATTATTCCTTGACCCGCTCGATATCCGCACCCAGACCCTTGAGCTTCTCTTCGATGCGCTCGTAGCCCCGGTCGAGGTGATAGATGCGGGAGATTTCCGTGGTGTTGTCGGCGGCCAGCCCGGCCAGCACCAGCGAGGCGCTGGCCCGCAGATCGGTGGCCATGACCGGCGCGCCGGAGAGCCGGCGGACCCCCTTGACCGTCGCCGTATTTCCCTCGATGAGGATATCGGCGCCGAAGCGGAGCAGTTCGGCCACGTGCATGAAGCGGTTCTCGAAAATGTTTTCGCTGATGACGCTGGCCCCGTCGGCCAGGCACATCAGGGCCATGAACTGGGCCTGCATGTCGGTGGGAAAGCCGGGGTAGGGGCGGGTCTTGATGTTGACCGGCCGGATCCGCTCCGGGCCGCGCACCTGCACCGCGTTGTCGCGGCTGAAGACCTCGACGCCGGCGTCCTGCAGCTTGAAGGCCAGGGCGTCGAGATGTTCCAGGCGCATGTCGCGGATGCGCACGTCTCCCCCGGTGATCGCCGCGGCGATCATAAAGGTGCCGGCCTCGATGCGGTCCGGCATGACCCGGTGACTCATCGGCGCGAGTTGCTCCACACCGAGAACGCGGATGGTATCGGTTCCGGCCCCCTCGATCTTGGCGCCCATGCCGTTGAGCACTTCCGCCAGTTCGGCGATCTCCGGTTCGCGGGCGGCGTTCTCCAGAACCGTTTCGCCCTTGGCCAGCGCCGCAGTCATCAGCAGATGCTCGGTGCCGCCGACCGTGGAAAGGTCGAAATGGATGCGCGCCCCGCGCAGGGTCTTGGCCTCGGCTTCGACATAGCCGTGGGAGAGGCGGATATCCGCCCCCATCGCCGCCAGCCCCTTGAGGTGCTGGTCGATCGGCCGGGCGCCGATGGCACAGCCACCGGGAAGGGAAACCCGCGAGCGGCCGAAACGGGCGAGCAAGGGCCCGAGAACCAGGACCGAGGCGCGCATCGTCTTGACCAGATCATAAGTCGCTTCGACCTGATCGAGGCCGGACGTATCGACCCAAATCGTACCGCTGCGTCCCTCCACTCGGGCTCCGAGGGTTTCGAGCAGGTGGATGCTGGTGTTGATGTCGCGCAGTCCCGGAACGTTGCGGATTTCATGCCGCCCGGAGGCAAGGATGGTGGTGAAGAGGATCGGCAGCGCGGCATTTTTCGAGCCGCTTACCGCTACCTCTCCGGTCAGTCTGCGTCCCCCCTTGATGATCAGTTTGTCCAAGATAAATCCCTTTTATTGATTTGACGTAGGGGCAAGGCATGCTGTGCCCTGGGCGACGTGGGCGTCTTCCCTACGATTTCCGACCACCGACCACCCGGGGGATCCCGGCGTAATCGTCGCGCAGATAACAGTCGTCCAGTCCCGCTTCGGCAAAAAGTCGTTGCACCGCTTCGGCCTGACCGATACCGACCTCGACCAGCAGCCAGCCGCCGGGGACGAGCAGGCTGGCTGCGGCCGTTGCCAGTGTCCGGTAGGCGGCCAGGCCGTCGGCATCGCCGCCGCGCAGGGCGAGGTGAGGTTCGTGATCCCGCACTTCGGGCATCAGTTCGTCCATATCCGTCGCCGGGATGTAAGGCGGATTGGCGACCACCAGATCGTAAGGCCCACCTTGTAGCTGGTAAAGGTCAGCCCGGCGGAAGTGTATGCGTTCGGTCACCCCGTTCCGCCCGGAGTTTTCCTCGGCCAGGACCAGGGCCGCCGGGGAAATATCCACCGCTTCGACCCGGGCCTCGGGCAGTTCATGGGCCAGGGCGATGGCAATAGCGCCGCTGCCGGTGCCGACGTCGAGGATGCCGACGGCCCCTGTCACTTTCTTCAATGCCTCTTCCACCAGCACTTCGGTGTCGGCCCGGGGAATCAATACCTCGGGCGTGACCCGCAGGGGCAGGGACCAGAACTCGGTCTCGCCGAGAATATACTGAAGCGGCTCCCGTTGGGCGCGCCGCGCCACCAGCCGGCGGTAGGCCGCCAGTTCGTCGGCGGAAAGGGGGCGGTCAAAATGGAGATAGAGCCCGACCCGATCAAGCCCAAGGGTGTCCGCAAGGAGCACCTCGGCGTCGCGGCGGCCGCTCTCGATCCCCTTCTCCCGGAAGTAGTCGGCGGTCCAGCGCAGAACCTTGAGGACCGTCCAGGTTTCGGCCAAATCTAGTTCTCCCGCCCGCTCATGGTTTCCGCCTGGCTGTGGGTGGTCAGGGCGTCGATGACCTCGTCCAGATCCCCCTGCATGATGGCGTCGAGCTTGTAGAGGGTCAGGCCGATGCGGTGGTCGGTGCAGCGCCCCTGGGGGAAATTATAGGTACGGATGCGCTCGCTGCGGTCGCCGCTGCCGACCTGGCTCTTGCGGTCGGCGGCTTGAGCGGCCTGCTGTTCGGCGACCCGGGCATCGAGAATCTTCGACTGCAAGACCTTCATCGCCTTGGCCTTGTTCTTGTGCTGGGACTTTTCGTCCTGGCAGGAGACGACCACGCCCGTCGGCAGGTGGGTGATGCGTACCGCCGATTCGGTTTTGTTGACGTGCTGCCCCCCGGCGCCGGAGGCGCGGTAGACATCGATGCGCAGGTCGGTGGGGTTGATGTCGACGTCAACGTCGTCGGCCTCGGGCAGTACGGCCACGGTGCAGGCCGAGGTGTGGATCCGCCCCTGCGCCTCGGTTTCGGGGACCCGCTGCACTCGATGGGTGCCGCTCTCGAACTTGAGCCGCGAGTAGACCCGGTCGCCGCTGATCAGGGCGATGATTTCCTTGACGCCCCCGGCTTCCGATTCGGTGGAGCTCATGATCTCCACCCGCCAGCGGCGCACTTCGGCGTAGCGGCTGTACATGCGGAAGAGGTCGCCGGCAAAGAGGGCCGCCTCGTCGCCGCCGGTGCCGGCGCGGACTTCGAGGATGATATTCCTGCCGTCGTTGGGGTCCTTGGGCAACAGCAGTATCTTGAGCTGTTGGGCCAGTTCCTCCTTGCGCGCTTCGAGGTCAGGGAGTTCGGCCTTGGCCATGGCACGCAGTTCGTCGTCATTCTCCTTGAGCAGTTCGCGGTTGCCTTCGATCTCCTCACAGACTTTGCAGTACTGACCATAGGCTTCGACCACCTCGGCAAGATCGGCGTGCTCCTTGGTCAGAGCCCGGAACTTCTCCTGGTTGGCCATCAGCGTGGGGTCGGACATCAACCCTTCGATCTCACGAAACCGGTCAACGACTTCTTCGAGTTTGGTAAACATAGACGATTACTATTCCGGTAGGGGTAGATTCACAACTCGCCCTGGGCGCGGCAAGCTGCGCCCCTACGATAAATTCTGGAATTCCCGGCGGACCGCCGTGGCCGCGCCGCAGGTCATGGCGCCTTCCGGACAGGCGCCGCGCAGACAGCCGGGGCCGGCATCGACGAAGAGCGCCGGCGCCGCCCGCCGCGCCGCGAGCAACATCTCCACGGCCAGGGCGCGGATCTCCCACTGCGCCCGGCGACAGCAGCGCAGACTGAAAAAATGCAGCAGTTCCCGGGCGTTCATGGTCATGACCAGTTTCGTTTCGGCGGCGTTGGGGAGCACGAAGCGGGCATCCTCGGCGGGAATGCCGGCGTCGAGCAGCTCGCCATAGACGCGCTGCGCTTCATCGAGCAGTCCCTGAAAACGCTTTGCCAGCTCGGGCTGCTCGGCGATCGTCGCGGGAATGACGGCCTCCAGGCGGTCCTTGAGGGAGACGTAGCGCTGGCTCTGCTGGGAGTAGGAGGCGATGCGGTGGCGAACCAGCTGGTGGGAGCAGGCGCGGCTGATCCCCTCGATGCCGAAGGTGAAGGCGACATGCTCCAGGACGGAGAGGTGCCCCAGGGAGAGGATCTTGGCGAGGAAGGTCTCGCGCTCTTTCGGGCCCTGCTCCAGCAAACGGTCAATGGTGGATGCGGAATAGCAGAGCCGGGCGGCGGCGGCCACCACCTTTTCGGGTTCGGGGGTGTGAGTCAGCAACTGAACCAGCAATGCCATGGGGCGCGACAACCTTTGATTTGCGACGGCAAAACACAGAAACCCGCACGCACCCACATAGATGCGGCGGGCACAGCGGATGGCCACGGACGCGGAACATCAAAAAAAGAGACGGCCCCGAGGGCCGTCTGGGGACTTTATTTATCCTGGCTGTATTTCTTGCGGAAGCGCTCGATGCGGCCGGCGGTGTCGATAAGCTTCTGTTTGCCGGTGAAGAAGGGGTGGCACTGAGAGCAGATCTCGGTGACGATCTCCCCACCCTTCTTGGTCGAGCGGGTTTCAAAGGTAGTGCCGCAATGACACTTGACCGTGACGGTTTCGTATTTGGGGTGGATGCCTTCTTTCATGAATCGTCTCCTTGGCGCCTGGCTTAGTACAGGCGGGAAAAGCTTGGGGTCGTAAAGCGAAGATTGTTTATTTAGCACCGTCGGTGCCGGATTGCAAGCTTTTTGTGGCCTTCATGTCCCCGGGATGGGGATGAAAAGGCTACTGGTTCATGGAGTCGAGGAATTCCTGGTTGCTCTTGGTTTCGCCGAGCTTTTCCAAAATAAATTCCATGCTATCCACCACATTCATAGAGGTCAGCACCTTGCGCAGCAGCCAGGTGCGCTGGAGGCTGGTGCGGTCAACCAGCAGTTCCTCGCGGCGGGTGCCCGACTTGTTGATGTCGATGGCCGGGAAGGTGCGTTTGTCGACCAGGCGCCGGTCGAGAACCAGTTCCATGTTGCCGGTCCCTTTGAATTCCTCGAAAATGACCTCATCCATCTTGCTGCCGGTATCGACCAGGGCGGTGGCGATGATGGTCAAGCTACCCCCCTCCTCGATATTGCGGGCGGCACCGAAGAAGCGCTTCGGTTTGTGCAGGGCGTTGGAGTCGACACCACCGGAAAGGATCTTGCCGGACGGGGGAACGACCGTATTGTAGGCGCGGGCCAGGCGGGTGATGGAATCAAGGAGGATAACGACGTCGCGTTTATGTTCGACCAGGCGTTTGGCCTTCTCGATGACCATCTCCGCCACCTGGACGTGGCGGGTCGCCGGTTCGTCGAAGGTCGAGGAGATGACTTCCCCCTGGACGCTGCGCTGCATGTCGGTGACTTCCTCCGGACGCTCGTCGATGAGGAGAACGATCAGGTAGACTTCCGGATGATTGGTGGTGATGGAGTTGGCGATGTTCTGCAAGAGCATCGTCTTGCCGGTGCGCGGCGGCGCCACGATCAGGCCGCGCTGCCCCTTGCCGATGGGGGTGGCAAGGTCGACGACGCGCATCGGCAGGTTTTCCGTCGTCGTTTCCAGCCGCAAGCGCTCTTCCGGGTAGAGCGGAGTCAGGTTGTCGAAGAGGGTCTTTTCCCGGGCGACCGCCGGATTTTCAAAATTGACCTCGGAAACCTTGAGCAGGGCGAAGTAGCGCTCCCCCTCCTTGGGCGGGCGGATCTGCCCCGAAACCGTGTCGCCGGTGCGCAGGTTGAAGCGGCGGATCTGCGAGGGGGAGACGTAGATGTCGTCGGGGCCCGGCAGGTAGTTGGCATCCGGCGCCCGTAAAAAGCCGAAACCGTCGGGGAGAATTTCCAGCACCCCCTCGCCGAAGATGGCGCCGTTCTTTTCCGCCGTGGCATTGAGAATGGCGAAGATCAGGTCCTGCTTCCGCATCCCCGCCGCGCCTTCGATCTTCAGATCCTTGGCGATGCCGGCCACTTCCGTGGCTTTTTTCTCTTTCAGTTCCTTCAGGTTCATGGGGGTCTCCTCGGAGGGCTCCGTCAGATGGCCGTCCACCGTGCGAGCCGCTTGTCGGAAGGGCTCGGAATGGAAGGGTGACGACCCTGGCGGAATACGGCAGGTCGATCTTCAGGGGCAGGTATTAATGGAAGCATGTTTTCAGGAGTGGACGGTAGGATGTGCCTTTGTCGTCCGGCGCATGCCGGATATGTCGAAAACTAGGGGGTTGTCGGCGCGGCACTAAAAAACGATAAGGTTCCGCGTCAAAGGGCAACCGATGGCAAGGTCTGACTTTATATAGGAAGCTTTGCGAATAGATTTGCTAGGCCGCGCAGCGGGAGGGATGAAAAAGCTGCTGGAACTATTTACAACCATTGGGTGGAGGCTGTCAATACGTTTGTTCCAGGAAAGGTCCGTTTCCATGGAAGAAACGGACCTTTCCCGGGAAACATGGTGGAATCGGACTACTACTGGGGCTGGTTGCGCAGGGGGTTGATCATCCCCGGATTGAGTTCGGAAGCCAGTTGGTCAAAGAGATTCTGGTAGGGGAGCGGACCGGAGGCGCGGCTGAACAGACTGTTGGAGCGTTCCGCCAGGGTGCGTTCCAGTCCGGCCAGGGAGATATGGCGGATCTTGACCTCTTCGGTTTTGTTGTAATGGGCTTCATCGAAGTCCGGATACTGCAGCGGCAGGAAACTCTCCCCCGGCTTGCCGTGGTATTCCCAGAGCACCTGTCCGTCCGCCGTCAGGACCATGGCGCTGGCGAGAATGACATTGTAATTGGCGCGCAGAAAGGTCAGCTTGGTGCGATCCCAACGTTTCTCGTCGCGGTCGACGCCGTTGAAGATCACCACCAGAATGGCATCGACCACATTCTTTTCCACCAGCGGGGTGATTTCCGCGGCATTGAAAACATAGCCGATGTGCTGCTCGTCCCCCCGGCCCCGAGGATTCTGGCCGATGACCAGGCGGTTGAAAATATCCTGGGGGTTGCCGGGAATCGCCCGAACATCGAAATACTGTTTGCCTTCTTTGAGAATGTCGATCAGCAGGTCGCGGGTCGAGCTGTTGTACTGGTGCAGCAGGCCGATCAGCGCCTCGCGCTCCGGGTGGCTGATGGTCGAGGACTCGTCGACCATCAGCGGCAGAACTCCCAGGGTTTGGACCTTCTCCCGGTATTCGGCCTTCGGCACGGTAAAGGATTTTCCGCCGCAGCCGATCAGCAGCGCCGCAACCATTCCGATCAGCAACCATCTTGGCATCGTTCTTCCTCCTAATTAGGTTATTCGATTTACGTTCGCCCCGGGATGCTAGCGTGGGCGGGTGTCCCGGCAGAAGAGGTAGCCCAGCCAGGCCAGGGACAGCCCCAGGGTGGGGAAGGCGAAGGCGCGGTGGAAATCCCCCCCCTGGTCCCGCATGATATATCCCATCACCTGTTGGGTCAACGCCGCGCCGATCACCACGAAAAAATTTATTGAGGTCATGGCCGTCGCCGCCAGGGGGCCGGGGAAGAGTTCCTTGGTCTGGGCGTAGAGAATCGGGCCGGTCGAAACGCACAGGCCAAAGAGGAAAAAGACGTAAGGGAGGAGGGCCTCCGGAAACCGGGCCAGGGGGCCGAGGAAGAGGCTCAACAGCGCCAGCAGGCCCAGTTGCCCGGCCAGCAGCACCTTCTTGCGCGAGGCGAGCAGGCGGTCGGAGAGTCGCCCGGCGAGAGGGCAGCCGATAATGAAGCCGACGGCGGTGAAAAGGAGCAGACGGGCGGCCTCACTTGGGGTCTGCCCGAGTTCCCGGATCAGATAGGGCGCGCCCCACAGCCCCTGCACCGCCATGTAGCCGCCGTACCAGAAGAAAGCGAGCAGGCCCAGCAGCCAGAAAGAGGGGGTGCGTACCAGGGTTCCCCAGCCGGCGAGGAGCGGTGCGCGGACGGTAGCGCCGCTTGGGTCGGGGGTGTCACGAACGATGACCAGTACCGCCAGAGCGAAACAGGTCGTCAAGAAGGCGACCGCCATGAAGGTCGAACGCCAGCCGAAGTTGGAAGCGGCCCAGGAAAGAGGGGAGGTCGCCAGCAGGTTGCCAAAATTGCCGAGGGCGATCTGCGCTCCGGCAAGGGTAGCGAACTGGCGCGGTTCGAACCAGGCGGTGTAGGTTTTCAGCGAACCCATCAGCACGCAGGCGGTCCCCAGGCCGATCAGGGCCCGACCGGCCAGCGCTCCGGCATAGCCCTGGGCTCCCGCCAGCAGGACGGCGCCGATAGCGGTGATCAGCCCGAGGGTGAAGATCACGCGCCGGGGACCGTAGCGGTCGAGGATGGGGCCGAGGGGCAGCTGGGTGAAGGCGAAGGCGTAGAAAAGGGCCGAGGAGACATTGCCGAGCTGTTCGGTGGTGAGGCCGAGATCCTGTTGCAGATCCTGGGCGATGACCGCCGCCGAGACCCGGTAGAAGTAAGCAACGACGTAAAATCCCGCCAGGATAGCGAAAATCTGCCATTTGCGCGAAGGTGAGGGGCTGTCCGGGGTCAAGAGGGCCATGTCGGCACTTTATCCGAAAGGGGCCGAGATTCTTTTGGAACCAGGCGCAGATCGAAGTACGCCACCCCCCAGCGCAACACTTCCGCAGCGGGCGCCTGTTCCAGTTCCGCCGGGACGGGTTGGCCGAGAAAGCGTAGGGCCGAAGCGATCAGTGGCCCCCCTCTTTCTGGTTGAACGGCGACGGCGCCGTGGCGTTTACAGATCTTTTTGCCATCGGTGGCCAGGGCCAGGGGCAGGTGGATGTACTCAGGGTGAGGGAAGCCGAGACATTCCTGCAGGTAGATCTGTCGCGGCGTCGAGGTCAGCAGGTCCTGGCCGCGTACCACCTGGGTCACACCACTGTCGGCATCATCCACCACCACTGCCAACTGGTAGGCGAAGAGTCCGTCGGCGCGACGAACGACGAAATCACCCACCTCCTCAGCCAGATGTTGGGACTGTCGGCCGCGCACGCCATCGAACAGCGTCACGGACCGGGCTGGCACTCGCAGTCGCCAGGCGCGGGGCCGGCGACCGGGGGGCAGCCCCGCACGGCAGAGGCCGGGATAGATCGGGCCTTCCTCGCCGGGATGGGGTGCGCTGGCCAGGATTTCCTTGCGGGAGCAGGCGCAGCCATAAATCAGGCCTTTGTTCTCCAACAACGCGAGAGCCTCGGCGTAGCGGGCCGACCGCCGACTTTGGTAGAGGATTTCGCCGTCCCAGTGTAGAGCCAGGGCGTCTAGGGTATGCAGGATGGTGTCGGCAGCGCCGGGCACCACCCGCGGGATATCCAGGTCTTCAATGCGCAACAGCCAGAGTCCCCCCGCCTGGCGGGCCAGGCAGTAGCTGCCGACGGCGGTCAGAAGCGAGCCGAAGTGAAGGGGGCCGGTGGGGCTCGGCGCGAAGCGGCCAACGGAAGTCGTGGAAGGTGGGGTAGGGGGCATGGCGCGGATCCGTCATTCTTTCGAAGATGGGGGGATCATGCCCGACCAATCCCGGACTGTCAAGATTGCCTGAACCGGCATTCACGAATCGGACATCGCCGGTCTTTAATGTTGACAAGAGCGGGGAAGCAAGGTTACTCTAACAAACTAGGTCAGCTATTGGAGGTCCCGTGATCATTACCCGCGCTACGGAATACGCCATTCGTGCCCTGCTCTATCTGGCTCGCCAGCCACGCGGGGAAATCGTCTACAAAAAGGATATTTGCAGCCACCAGAACATCACCCCCGCCTTTCTCACCAAGATTCTGCAGCCCCTCATCAAGGAGGGGATCGTCGGGTCGCAGCGGGGGGTGGGCGGCGGTTTTTATTTGCGCAAGGATCCCGCCGAAGTGACGCTCTTCGATGTGGTGGTCGCCCAGGAGGGTCCGCTCTATCTCAACGAATGCCTCTCCGACGGCGACCTCTGCCGGCGTACCCTCTTCTGCCCGGTGCACGGCGCCTGGAAAGAGGTGCGGGATGAGATGACGGCGATTCTCAAGCGCTACAACTTCGCCCAATTGGCCCGGCAGGAAATGTGCAATCTGGAAGATCTGAAAAAATAGCCCGATAAGCCGCCCCGAAAAGTCCGACGGCCGCCCCTCCGAGCATGGAGGCGCGGCCGTTTTTTTTGCAAAAAAAACCCTGGAGACCAGGAGGGTAAGTCATCCAGGGCAAATGAGGCAGCTGCGTCCAGCGGCCTCGAATCATCTTTTAAATTTAGTATACGCTTGCGGGGGGTGGGAGTCAATCCGGCCGCGGAGAATGCCGCGATGGGGGGGCGCGGCCATAATCTTTATCAATAAAGTAAACAATAAAATGCAGATAAATTATTTTATTGACCAAAATTGTCGTACTATAGTATGGTCAATTTATTCGAGTTAAGTGCCGTAGAAATGGCCGACAATTTCCCGAAGGAAAAATCATGGAATCGACCCGCCGCAGTATCGCCAAAGCTGTCTCCTATCGCATCATCGGCACCCTGACCACCGCCGGCGTGGTCTTCGTCGCTATCGGGCGCCTCGATCTCGCGGCGACGGTCGGCGTCCTCGACACATTCTTCAAAATCTTCGTTTATGTCGGTCACGAACGGATGTGGAACCGCATCCCCTATGGGCGGGAAACGAAACAGCCGGAATATTTCATCTGAGCCGCGGGAGGCCGTCATGAAGCAAACCACGCCGATCCAAGGAGCCCTGGACATCCTCGCCGCCGGCCTCGACCGCGCCGGCGGCAAAGTGGCCTTGGCCTGTTCTTTCAGCGTCGAGGACGTGGCGGCCATCGACCTGCTGCAGCAGGTGGCTACGGAAACCCCGGTCTTCGCCATCGACACCGGCCGCCTCGACGAAGAGACCTACGAGGTCGCCGAAGCAGTGCGCAAGCGCTACGGTCTGAATATCGCCTGGTACTTTCCCGAGCGGTCCGCCGTGGAACAGCTGGAGCGGGACAAGGGGCTCTTCTCCTTCCGCGACAGTCTGGAGAACCGCCGGGAGTGCTGCGGCATCCGCAAGGTCGAGCCGCTGCGTCGGGCGCTGGCCGGGCTCTCCGGCTGGATCACCGGGTTGCGCCGGGAACAGAGCGTCACCCGCGACGCCTTGCAGGCCATCGAGGTCGACCCGGTGAACGGCGGCCTGCTCAAGATCAACCCGCTCCTCGACTGGAGCGAGGCGCAGCTCTGGGATTACGCCAAGACCCGACGCCTGCCGGTCAACCGCCTGCACCAGCAGGGTTATTCCTCCATCGGCTGCGCCCCCTGCACCCGCGCCGTGCAGCCGGGCGAAGGGACCCGCGCCGGACGCTGGTGGTGGGAAAATCCCGAGCATAAGGAGTGCGGGCTGCATCGACGATAGGCAATTTGCCGGTAAGATCTGAGACAATTTTTGCTTAACCACCAAAAGGAACCGATCATGCCCCAGCCCCTAACCCACCTCAAGCAGCTTGAAGCCGAAAGCATCCACATCCTCCGCGAGGTCGCGGCCGAATTCGCCAACCCGGTGATGCTCTACTCCATCGGCAAGGATTCCGCGGTCATGCTGCATCTGGCGCGCAAGGCTTTTTATCCGGGGAAGATCCCCTTTCCCTTGCTGCATGTGGACACCACCTGGAAATTCGAGGAGATGATCGCCTTCCGCGACGAGATGGCGGCGACGGGGGACTTCGAGCTGCTCATCCACGTCAATCAGGAAGGGGTGCGACAGGGGATCGGACCGTTTTCCCACGGCAGCGCGGTGCACACCGACGTCATGAAGACCGAGGGCCTCAAGCAGGCCCTGGATCAGGGCAAGTTCGACGCGGCCTTCGGCGGGGCGCGTCGGGACGAGGAGAAATCCCGGGCCAAGGAACGGATCTTTTCCTTTCGCGACGAGAATCATCGCTGGGATCCGAAAAACCAGCGCCCGGAGCTGTGGAACCTGTACAACGCCCGGGTCCGCCCCGGCGAAAGCATTCGCGCCTTCCCCCTGTCCAACTGGACCGAACTCGACGTCTGGCAGTACATCTACCTCGAACGGATCCCCATCGTCCCCCTCTACTTTGCCAAACCGCGCCCGGTGGTGAAGCGGGACGGGATGCTGATCCTGGTCGACGACGACCGGCTCAAGCTGCGCCCGGGGGAAAAGGTCGAGGTCAGGTCGGTGCGCTTCCGCACCCTCGGCTGCTATCCCTTAACCGGCGCGGTGGAATCGACGGCGGCGACGTTGCCGGAGATCATCCAGGAGATGCTGCTGACCCGCACCTCGGAACGCCAGGGGCGGCTGATCGATCACGACTCCAGCGGCTCGATGGAAAAGAAGAAACAGGAGGGATATTTCTGATGGCTCACCAATCCGCATTGATCGCCGAAGACATCCACGCCTACCTCAAGGCCCAGGAAGAAAAGTCGCTGCTGCGCTTCATCACCTGCGGTAGCGTCGACGACGGCAAGAGCACTCTGATCGGACGGCTCTTGTGGGATTCGAAGATGATTTTCGAGGACCAGCTGGCGGCCCTGGAAGCGGACAGCAAGAAGGTCGGCACCCAGGGGGAGCGCATCGACTACGCGTTGCTCCTCGATGGCCTGCAGGCCGAGCGCGAGCAGGGGATCACCATCGACGTCGCCTACCGGTTCTTCTCCACCGACAAGCGCAAGTTCATCGTCGCCGACACCCCGGGGCACGAGCAGTACACCCGCAACATGGTCACCGGCGCCTCCACCGCCCAGGTGGCGATCATCCTCGTCGACGCCCGCAAAGGGGGGCTGACCCAGACCCGCCGCCACAGCTATCTGGTGTCCCTGGTCGGCATCCGTCACATCGTGCTGGCGGTCAACAAGATGGACCTGGTCGACTACAGCGAAGACCGTTTCGCCGAAATTCTGCGCGACTACGAGAGCTTCGCCGCCGGTCTCGGCTTCGACCGGATTCAGCCGATCCCGATCTCGGCCCTCGAAGGGGACAACATCCTCGCGCCGGGCGGCAACACCCCCTGGTATCAGGGGCCGACCCTGATGGAGTATCTCGAAACGGTGCCCGTCGCCGAAACCGATGTCCGCCAGCCCTTTCGCCTGCCGGTGCAGTGGGTCAACCGGCCGCATCTCGATTTCCGGGGTTTCTGCGGAACCATCGCCGCCGGAACGGTGCGCCCCGGAGACGAACTGGCGGTCGCCTCGTCGGGCCGTAAAAGCCGGGTCGCGCGGATCGTCACCGCGAATGGCGACTTGGCCGAAGCCGTGGCCGGGCAGGCCGTCACCCTGACCCTGACCGACGAAATCGACATCAGCCGTGGCGATGTCCTGGCCGATCCCGAGGATCGCCCGCACTACGCCAACCGCTTCGAAGCCAAGCTGGTCTGGCTGCACGAAGAACCCTTGCAGACGGGGCGCGGTTATCTGCTCAAGAGCGGCTCGGCCACCGCTCCGGTCCAGGTAAGCAATTTGCGGTTCAAGGTCAACGTCAACACCCTGCAACGGGAAGACGGCGCGACCCTGGATCTGAACGAAATCGGCGTCTGCCACCTCGCCACTGGCCGGCCCATCGCCTTCGATTCGTACCGGGCCAATCGCGCCACGGGGGGCTTCATCCTCATCGATCGGCTGACCAACGCCACCGTCGCCGCCGGCATGATCCATCAGCCGCTTATCCAGTCCGGCGGTCGCTGGCAAGACCTTGAACTGAACCGGCAGACCCGCGCCGCGCACAAAGGGCAGCAGGCGCGGATTCTCTGGCTGAGCGGATCGGTCCCGAGGGGTCTGGCGGCTTTGCTGGAAAAGAAACTGCACAGCCAGGGCCGCCACACCGCGCTCCTCGACGGCGGCCAGCTGCACGCCGGGCTCAACCGCGACCTCGGTGACGGCCCCGCCGATCGTTTGGAACGGACGCGCCGGATCGCCGAAGCGGCCCGCTTGCTCGGCGAGGCGGGGTTGATCGCGCTGGTCGTGCCGGGCGACGGAAACCGGCCGCCACGGGAAATCTTCGACCGGGACGAACTGCTGGAAATCGTTTTCGACGGTGCCGCCGAGGCGGGCGAACCCTCGGTTCTCCGTGTCTCGGACGCGGCGGCGGCGCCGGAGGCGCTGGCGGAACGGATCGCCGGCGAACTGGCGCGGTGCTCCTTCGGGGGTGCGATGATTGACGACGCTGGGCTGTGACGGCATAGTTACCTTGCTGCACGGCAATCCACGACCCAAGGGAGACGGACATGACCAGCACCGCTGAAATCGACTACCAGCAACTGCGCCTTGACGGCATCTACCGGCAGAACGAGGCCGGGGAGCTGATGCTGCGGGTGAAAATTCCCGCCGGGGTGCTTTCCGCGGAACAGGCGCGCAAAATCGGCGACCTTGCGGAACGCTTCGCCAGGAACGAACTGCATCTGACCACCCGCGGCAGCATCGAGCTGCACTGGCTGCGCTACGAAGACCTCGCCCCGGTGGCTGTCGGCCTGGCCGCCGTCGGGCTGACCACGCGCGGTGCCTGCGGCGGCGCGGTGCGGGGGATCGCCTGTAGCGCTTCCTTCACCGCCGGTTCCGACCGGGTCCAGACGCTGGCCCGCCGGCTGCACCGGCACTTTACCGGCAATCCCCATTTCGAGGGGCTGCCGAAAAAGTTCAAGATCGGCATCGACGACGATTACGCCGGGGCGCGGCATCTGATCCAGGATGTCGGTCTGGTTCAAGCCGACGCCGGTCGTTACGACGTCTGGCTCGCCGGCGGCCTCGGCCGCGAACCCCGGGCCGGGTTTCGTTTCGCCGAGCAGGTCGACGAAGACCGGTTGATTCCACTGATCGAGGCCGTCGTGCGCGTCTACCGCAAGCACGCCCCGGCGGGCCGCCGGCTCAAATTTCTGGCCGACCGACTGGGCGAGGCGCGGCTGCGGGAACTGATTCGCGACGAACAGTTGGGCGCGCCGGAGCGCTTCCCGCCGCCGGTGCTGGAACGGAGTCCGTTGCCCGGTCCGGTCGCGGCGGAGCCGGTGGAAGTGCCGATTTTCGCCGGCGAACTGACGGCCGAGCGGTTGCGCCGACTGGCCGACATCGCGGCGGAGCACGGCGGCGGTTTTCTGGCCGTGAACGGGAATCAGAACATCTCTTTCGCTCCCGCCGACGGCGCGGCGCGGGCCGCCATCGAAAAGGCCCTGGCCGCCGAGGGTCTGACGAGCGGCGCCTCGGCGGCGGAAGCGACGTTGCGCGTCTGTCCCGGCAGCCATCTCTGCCGGATGGGGCTGGCCCCGACCCGCGACGTCGCCCGTCAGCTGCTGGCCGTCCTCGGTCCCGAGGGACAAAAACTTTCCTGGGCGATCTCCGGTTGTTCCAACTCCTGCGCTCAGGCCCAGTTGGCCGACGCCGGGATTCTCGCGACCCACTCGGTCAAAGCCGCCGACGGTGCGCGCCAGCCCCGCTTCAGCCTGCTCCGGCGGACGGACGCCGGTTTCGGCCGGGCGGTCGCCGAAAACCTCGACCTGGACGGCTTGCTGCTGGCCGTTCGCAACCAGGGATAACCTCGACCCATTCACCATAACGAAAGGAGTCCTTCATGAGCCGCATTTATGCCGACAACTCCCTCTCCATCGGCCGCACCCCGCTGGTGCGTCTGAATCGCCTCGCCCCCGTCGGCGGCGCGACCATCCTCGGCAAGGTCGAGGGCCGAAATCCGGCCTATTCGGTCAAATGCCGGATCGGCGCGGCGATGATCTGGGACGCCGAAAAAAAAGGGCTGCTCGGCCCCGGCAAGGAAATCGTCGAACCGACCAGCGGCAACACCGGCATCGCCCTGGCCTTCGTTGCCGCCGCCCGGGGCCTCCCCATCACCTTGACCATGCCGGAAACCATGAGCCTGGAACGGCGCAAGGTGCTCCAGGCCTTCGGCGCCAACCTGGTGCTGACCCCCGGCGCCAAGGGGATGGGCGGCGCCATCGCCGCCGCCGAGGAGTTGGCCGCTTCCGATCCCAACCGCTATGTGCTGCTGCACCAGTTCAAGAATCCGGCGAATCCGGCCATCCACGAACAGACCACCGGCCCGGAGATCTGGGAAGACACCGACGGCGGCATCGACGTGCTGGTCGCCGGGGTCGGCACCGGCGGCACCATCAGCGGGATTTCCCGCTATATCAAAAAGACCCGGGGCAAGCAGATCCTCGCGGTGGCGGTGGAACCGAGCGATTCTCCGGTCATCAGCCAGAAACTGGCCGGCGCCGAGCTCAAGCCCGGCCCGCACAAGATTCAGGGGATCGGCGCCGGCTTCATCCCCGACACCCTCGATCTGTCGGTGGTCGACCGGGTCGAGCAAGTGAGCAACGACGAGGCCATCGATTTCGCCCGGCGGCTGGCCAAGGAGGAAGGAATTCTCGCCGGCATCTCCTGTGGCGCGGCGACGGCGGTGGCGGTACGGTTGGCGGCGCGCCCCGAATTCCAGGGGAAAACCATCGTGGTCATTCTTCCCGACTCGGGCGAGAGGTATCTGTCAAGCGTTCTTTATGAAAACTTGTAAACAAGTGAAAATGTTTTGTTGATTTTATGGATTGACACGAATAACTAGTTTCTTTATTGTTTGACTCAATATAGCGCCGGAACCCAGCCGGCGGCACTGTCTTTATCCAGAGTGGTGGAGGGAAAAGGCCCTGCGAAGCCACAGCAACCGGTCACCGACGCGCCCGCGTCGGGGGATGCCAGGTGCTAAATCCTTCCCGTCGACGCATGCTGCGGAGGCGGGAGAGATGAGGACGGCGCTTCGATCTCCCGCTTTGGCGAGTCTGTCTCGAAGCCCCTTCTCATCCCCATGCGAAGGGGCTTTTTGCGTGCCCCGCGACTCACCAATCAAAAGGGGATGACCAATGACACGAAACGAAACCCGGACCCTGGAAACCCGCCTGGCGCAGATCGGCGTCGGCCGCGACGAACGCACCGGCGCCATCAGCTTTCCTATCTACCCCAGCGCCACCTACCGCCACCCGGCGGTGGGGCAAAGCACCGGCTACGACTACACCCGCAGCGGCAACCCGACCCGCGAGGTACTCGAAGAGGGGCTGGCTACCCTCGAAGGGGGAGCGCGCGCCTGCGTTTTCTCCTCAGGCATGGCGGCTCTGACCACCCTCTTTCTCCACTTCGCCGCCGGGGATCATCTGATCGTCTCCGAGGATCTGTACGGCGGCACCTACCGGGTGCTCGACCAGGTCTTCGCCAAGCTCGGCCTGGCGGTGAGTTACGTCGACACCACCCGCCTCGACGCCATCGAGAGCGCCGTGACCGCCGCGACCCGGGCGATTCTCATCGAAACCCCGGGCAACCCGCTGCTGGGCGTGGCCGATATCGCCGCCATCGCCGACCTCTGTCGCCGCCGCAACCTGCTCTTCATCGTCGACAACACCTTCCTCACCCCGGTCCTGCAACGGCCGCTGGAGCTGGGCGCGGATGTCGTGGTACACTCGGCGACCAAATACCTGGGCGGCCACAACGATCTCTGCTCCGGGGTGCTGGTGGCCCGCGATCCGCAATTGGGGGAGCGCCTCTACTTTCTGCAGAACGCCACCGGCGCGGTACTGCCGCCGCAGGACTGCTGGCTGCTGATCCGCAGCCTCAAAACCCTGGCGTTGCGTATGGAACGCCACTGCCGGAGCGCCATTGAGGTGGCCCGCTGGCTGCGACGCCAGCCGAAGGTCACCGTCGTCTATTATCCGGGATTGGAAGACCATCCCGGCCACGAGTTGTCGCGGCGGCAGACGTCCGGCTTCGGCGGCATGCTCTCGTTCCGCGTCGAAAGCCCGGAGCTGGCCCGACAGGTGCTGGAAAAGTTGCAGCTGATCTCCTTCGCCGAAAGCCTCGGCGGGGTGGAATCGCTGATGACGTTGCCGGCGGTGCAGACCCACGCCGACATCCCCGAGGCCGAACGGCGGCGCCTCGGCGTCTGCGAGAGCCTGTTGCGGCTGTCGGTGGGGATCGAAAGCGTACCGGACATCATCGCCGATCTGGAACAGGCGCTGGCGTAGGGGCGTATGGCCATACGCCCCCCCCACCAATAAACATCAAGAGGATTCCATGACCACAAAAACCTACCGCAGCGCCACCCTGCTGGTGCATCAGGGGATCGACCGCGACCCGGCCACCGGCGCTTCGGCGATCCCCATCTATCAGGCTTCGACCTACCATCACGTCGGCGGCCAGCCGGGGGAGTACGACTACGCCCGCAGCGGCAACCCGAGCCGCCGGCAGGTGGAGGATGCCATCGCCCTGCTCGAAGGCGGGGTGCGCGGTTTCGCTTACGCCACCGGCATGGCCGCTATCGGCAGCGCCCTGGCCCTGCTCAAGAGCGGCGACCATCTGATCGCCCCCAACGACCTCTACGGCGGCAGCTGGCGCTACCTGAGCACCGTCCTCCCCGAGCAGGGGATCACCACCAGCTTCGTCGACATCACCGACCTGAACCGGATCGAAGCCGCCATCACTCCGGCGACCAAGGCGATTTTCCTGGAAACGCCGTCGAATCCCCTGTTCAACATCACCGATATCCGCGCCGTGACCGCCCTCGCTCGACAGCGGGGGCTGCTCACCCTGCTCGACAACACCTTCATGACGCCGCTCCTGCAGCGGCCGCTGGAGTTGGGGGTGGACGTGGTCATCCACAGCGCCACCAAGTTCCTCGGCGGCCACAGCGACCTGATGGCCGGCCTGGTTACCACCGCCGACCCCCAGTTGGCCAAGCGTCTGAAATATTTCCAGAACGCCTTCGGCGCGGTGCTGGCCCCCTTCGATTCCTTTCTGCTGGCGCGCGGCATCAAGACCCTCAAGCTGCGTCTGGAGGCGGCCCAGCGCTCGGCCCAGGATCTGGCCGAACGCCTGCAAGACCATCCGGCGGTGGCCCGGGTCTGGTTTCCGGGACTTGTCGATTTTGCCGGGCGCGAGCTGCATTTTTCCCAGGCGTCCGGCGCCGGGGCGGTGCTCTCCTTCGAACTGAAGGAACAGGCGCGGGTCGCGCCGCTGCTGCAACAGATCAAGCTGCCGATCATCGCCCCGAGCCTTGGCGGGGTGGAGACCATCCTCACCCACTGCTGGTCCATGTCCCACGCCGCCATTCCCGCCGAAACCAAGCTGCGTCTCGGCATCCGCGAAACCCTGCTGCGTATCTCCGTCGGCATCGAGGACGTGGAGGATCTCTGGGAGGACCTGGCGGCGGCGCTTTAAATCCGTTTGACAACGTCACGGCTTTTGATTAGAGTTTCCCCCTACAAGCGCATAGCACACGTCTTTATCGAGAGTGGTGGAGGGAGAAGGCCCTGCGAAGCCACAGCAACCGGTTCGCCGCAGCAAAAGCTAAGGCGGATGTCAGGTGCTAAATCCTTCCCGCCGGAGTCTTTGCGAGGGCGGGAAAGATGGGGACGGAGCCTACGAGGTGCGATGACCCGCATTCGAAGGCCCCTACCCGTCGCCGGGCAGGGGCTTTTTTTGTTTCGTAGGGGCGGATGGCATCCGCCCAGGGTGGGTAGATTTGAGCGGTTCCGTGGGCATTGTGACAACCCAGTTCGCCGAGTTCGACGTCGAACTGCGCCTGGAGAGCGGCCGTCTGCTCGGTCCCCTGACCCTCGCCTACGAGACCTACGGCGAGCTCAACGCCGACCGTTCCAACGTCATTCTGGTCGCTCACGCCTGGACCGGCGACGCTCATGCCGCCGGGAAGAACACTCCCGACGACCGCAAGCCGGGGTGGTGGGACGACATGATCGGTCCCGGCAAGGTTCTAGACACCGACCGCTATTTTGTCCTCTGTTCCAACGTTATCGGTTCCTGTAAGGGCTCGACCGGCCCGACCAGCACCAACCCCCGCACCGGCAAGCCTTACAACCTGACCTTTCCCGTGCTCATGGTGCGCGACATGGTTCGCGCCCAGAAGCTGCTCCTCGACCGGCTCGGCATCGACTCGCTGCTGACCGTCATCGGCGGCAGCATGGGGGCGATGCAGGCCCTGGAATGGAGCATTCTTTATCCGGAGATGGTTCGCTCGATCATCCCCATCGCCGGTACCGGCCGCACCTCGCCCATGGCCATCGCCTTGAACGCCCTGGCGCGGCAGGCGATCTTCAACGATCCCCTGTGGAAGAAGGGAAACTACAAGCCCGAGCATCCCCCCGCTGACGGCCTCGCCTTGGGCCGGGCGGTGGGGCACATCTCTTTTCTTTCCGATGTCTCCATGCAGCTTAAGTTCGGCCGGCGTTTTTCCGCGCGGCACGGACAGTTCGATTTTTTCGGCCAGTTCGAGATCGAGCGCTATCTTGACTACAACGGCGCCAGCTTTGTCGACCGGTTCGACACCAACGCCTTCCTTTACCTGGCCAAGGCCCTCGACCTGTACGACGTCGCCTGGAACTTCGAGAGCCTGGAAGAGGCCCTCGACCAGCTGCGTTGTCCCTCCCTGTGGTTCGCCTTCACCTCCGACTGGCTCTACACCCCTTCCCAGACCGAGGAGGTGGTAACGGTGCTGCGAAAACTCGGCAAGCCGGTCGCCTATCACCTCATCGAATCCGATTACGGCCACGATTCCTTCCTCGTCGAGCCGGAAAAATTCACCCCCAAGGTTGTCGAGTTCCTGCAACGCCTCGACTGAGTTCCGTTGCGCGATTTTTCGTCGCCGGAACGGGCACTTCCCGTGCCCCCGAAGGCGGGAAAAATCGCGCGCGCGGCTTGCGCCGGAAAAATATCGCGATAGCATGGAGTCTTGCGGCGCTGGCTGGGATTTTACGGGGAGGTGACGGGATGCTTCAGGCTCAGGCTCTGGTCGATTACGAACGCTTTGGTTGCGCCAAGGTGGCGCTCTTTGTCGATACCACCGAGGCGCGGCGCACCGCCGAACTGCTCGCCGCCCACGGTCCGGCGATCCGCCAGGTGGCCGAGCTCTTCAACGCGCGGATTCTTCTGGTTGACCGGGACAACCTCCGGCCCGAGACGATCATCGACCAGGGCATCGCCGATGCCTGGCTGCTGCTGGTGGCCGAGGGGCGCAACCGGGCCATGACCACCAAGAAGAATCCCCAGCGCATCAATCTCGACAGCGGCGGCGACTGGGAGCGCCACGCCTTTCTCGAACTTTTGCGCCAGATCAAGGAATCGACCCGCATTCAGGAAGAAGTCACCGGCTACTATCGGCGCTACGAACCGAGGCGGGAAGCGGCTCTTCCCCTGGCTCCCGTCCTCGGCCCCAACTGAACATCCTCCCCTCCCTGTAGGGGCAATTCACCGATTGCCCCTACAGTTCCAGCAGCATCTCCTCCGGTTCCTCCACCAGCGTCTTGATCCGCAGCAGAAATTCCACCGCCTGGCGGCCGTCGATCAAGCGATGGTCGTAGCTCAGGGCCAGATTCATCATCGGCCGGATGACCACCTGGCCGGCCCGCGCCACCGGTCGTTCCTGGATGGCGTGCAGGCCGAGAATCGCACTCTGTGGCGGATTGAGCAGCGGGGTACTGAGGAGCGAGCCGTAGACCCCGCCGTTGCTGATGGAAAAGGTGCCGCCTTCGAGTTCCGCCAGTTCAATGCGGCTGACCTTGGCGCGGGCGGCGAAGTCGTCAAGGGTTTTCTGCAGATCGGCGAAATCCCGGCAGGGCACTTCGCGGATGACCGGCACCAACAGCCCCTTTTCGGCGGCCACGGCGATACCGATATCATAAAAGTGCTGATAGACGATGTCGCCGCCGTCGATGCGGGCGTTGACTTCGGGGAACTCCTGGAGGGCTTCGGCGCAGGCCTTGATGAAGAAGGGGAGCAGGCCGAGCTTGACCCCGTGCCGTCGCTGGAAGTTTTCCCCGTGTTTGCGCCGAAGTTCCATGATCCGGCCGAGGTCCGCTTCGCTGAAAGTGGTGGCCATCGCCGTTTGCTGGCGCGCGGCGAGCAGACGTTCGGCGATGGTGCGGCGGATCGGGCTCATCGGGCGACGGGTAACGCGCCCTACCGGTTCTTCTGCCGCCGGTTGCGGCGGAGGTGGCGGCGCCGGTTTGTCCATTTTGACGGGGGGCGGAGGAGCGGGTTTGTTTTTCGCGACCGGCGCCGGCGTCCCATCTTCTTTCGGAAAAGCCTTCACCTTGGGTGGAGTTTCCTTGGGTTTTTCCGGCGGGGGCGTCGCCTCGGCGGGGGCGCCGCTTTCCTCCAAGCGGGCGATGACCGCGCCGACCTTGACCGTCTGCCCCTCCTCGGCTTCGATCTTCAGCACACCGGCGACTTCGGCATGAATTTCCAGGGTGATCTTGTCCGTTTCCAGTTCACAGAGCAGTTCGTCCTTGGCGACCTGGTCGCCGCTCTGCTTGTGCCATTGGGCGATGGTCGCTTCGACGATCGATTCGCCGATGGCGGGAATTTTTATTTCCATGGGGTCTCTCCCGAAATGAGGGGTGTCAGGGTCTGAGGGCTTGCTCCAGGATTTCCCGCTGTTCCTGCTGATGGGCTTTGTGCGAGCCGACCGCCGGCGAGGCGGCTTCGTCGCGGCCGATGTAGTCGATCTCGCGGCCGAATAGTTCCGTCAGCAGCGGCCGCAGGTGGGGCCAGGCGCCGTTGTTGCGGGGCTCTTCCTGCACCCAGGCGATGCGTTCGGCGTCGGCATAGGGGCGCAGGGCGGTGGCGAGACGCTCCCCGTTCAGGGGATAGAGCTGTTCGAAGCGCACCAGGGTCAGTTCCCGGCGTTCCCCTTTTTCCATCTCTTCCAGCAGCTCATAGTAGATGCGTCCGCTGCACAGCAGCAACGCGCGGCAGCTTTCCGGCGGCGCGCCGTCGACGAACAGTTCGGCGAACCCGCCTTCGGCGAAGTCGGCGAGGCGGGAGCGGCAGCGGGGGTGGCGCAGCAGGCCCTTGGGGGTGAAGACGACGAGGGGGCGGCGGAAGCTCTGACGCACCTGACGGCGCAGCAGGTGGAAGAACTGGGCCGGGGTGGTGGGGTTGGCCAGGAGCAGGTTGTGCCGGGCGCAGAGTTGCAGGTAGCGTTCGATGCGGGCGCTGGAATGCTCCGGCCCTTGCCCCTCGAAGCCATGGGGGAGGAGCAGGACCAGGCCGCTGGCGCGATCCCATTTGGCAGCGCCGGAGGCGATGAACTGGTCGATGATGACCTGGGCGCCGTTGGCGAAATCGCCGAACTGGGCTTCCCAGAGGGTGAGGCCGAAGGGGCTTTCGAGGGAATAGCCGTACTCGAAGCCGAGCACCGCCGCTTCGGAGAGGAGGCTGTTGTAGACCTGGAAACGGGCGCCGTCGCGGGCCGCCCCAGCGAGGGGAAAGACCGTCGTGCCGCTTGCGGCGTCGACGAGGGCGGCATGGCGGTGGTTGAAAGTGCCTCGTCGGCAGTCCTGTCCCGACAGGCGCACGCTTGTCCCCTCGTGCAGCAGACCGGCGTAGGCCAGCGCTTCGCCGCCCCCCCAGTCGATGCCCGAATCCTCGACGAGGGCGGCGCGGCGGGCTTCCATCAGTTTAGCGATTTTCGCATGGGGAGTGAACCCCTCGGGGATGGCGCAGGCGATCTTGCCCAGCTCGATCAGGGTTTCCCGGGGGAGGGCGGTGGCCACCGGCGCGTCCGTGTAGTCCCGGGCGATGCTTTGCCACTGGTCGAGAAAGCCCTGGTCGACGGCCGCTTCGTCGCCGCTCGCGGCCAACTCCAGGCAGGCGTTGATCGCCGTGCGCATCCTGTCGAATTCCCCCGCCGGCAGCCCCTCTTCGGCGAGGCGGTCGGCGTAGAGTTCGTGGACCGGTTGCCGCTCGCGGATCGCCGCGTACATCAGCGGTTGGGTAAAGAAGGGTTCATCCCCCTCGTTATGGCCGTGGCGGCGGTAGCCGATCAGTTCGATGATGACGTCGCGGCCAAATTCCTGCCGGTAGGCCAGGGCCAGTTCCGCGACGTGGAGAGCCGCCTCGGGATCCTCGCCATGGACATGGAAGATCGGCACCGCCAGCATCTTGGCGACGTCGGTAGCATAGCGGGTGGAGCGGGCGTCGGCCGGCCCGGTGGTGAAGCCGATCTGGTTGTTGACCACGATATGGACCGTGCCGCCGGTGCGGTAGCCTTCGAGTTGGGACAGGTTGAGGGTCTCGGCCACCAGCCCCTGGCCGGCGAAGGCGGCGTCGCCGTGCAGCAGCACCGGCAGCACCCGCGTCTCGCCGGCGGCGCCGTAGCGGTCCTGGCGCGCCCGGCACTTGCCTTCGACCACCGGATTGACCGCTTCGAGATGGCTCGGGTTGGCCGCCAGGGTCAGGCGGATGGTCCCGCCGCCATCGGTTTCCCGCTCGCAGGAATAGCCCTTGTGGTATTTCACGTCCCCCTCGCCGACGAAGGCGTATTCGAGATTGTCCTCGAATTCGGCGAAAATCGTAGCAAAAGGCTTGCCGAAGAGGTTGGCCAGCACATTGAGCCGTCCCCGGTGCGGCATCCCCAGGATCAGATCCGTAACCCCCGTGGCGGCGGCGCGGTTGAGGAGATGGTCGAGAACCGGCAGGAGGATCTCCCCGCCTTCCAGGGAAAAGCGCTTCTGCCCCACGAAACGCCGGTGCAGGTAGGCCTCGAAGAGCGCCGCCGCGCTCAGCTTCCAGAGGATGCGGGTCTTCTCGGCGAGGCTGAAGGTGGCGCGGTTGCCCGTGGATTCCATGCGCTCCTTGAGCCACTGGCGTTCGTCCGGGTTCTGGATGTGCATGAACTCGACGCCGATGGAGCCGCAGTAGGTTTTCCGCAGGATGGCGAGGATCTCGCGCAGGGTGGCGCCGGGGCGGATGAAGTTGCGGGGGGCGAAGGGATGGTCGAGGTCGGTATCGTCCAGGCCGAAGGCGGCCGGTTCCAGTTGGGGATGGCCGCTGGGGGGCGGACTCAGCGGGTCGGTGTGGGCGAGCAGATGACCGATGTCGCGGTAGCGGTAGATGAGGGATTGCACCGCCGACTGCTTGAGATCGTGCTCGCCCGTATCCGGCGCGGCGGTCTCTTGCCCCAGTTCGAAACCGGCGAACCAGGCGCGCCAGTCGGCGGGCAGGCTCTCCGGCGCGGAGCGCCATTGGCGATAAAGATGATCGAGGGCTTCGGGACTGATCTGGGCGGCGAAGTTCACGGCGGGGATTCTCCCGGTCCTAAGTTCATGAGAGAAAAACGATTGCACCAGTATAGCAAGGGCGGGGAGGGGCGCAAGGTGGGGGGTCAGGTGGTGGCGGTGGGGAAGGCGGCGTTGAACTGGCGCTCGGCATGATAGGATGAGCGCACCAGCGGGCCGGCGGCGACCTCGGCGAAACCGAGGTCCAGGGCCCTTTCCCGCAGGACGGCGAACTCTTCCGGCGGCAGGTAGCGCCGAACCGGGTGATGGCGGCGGCTGGGGGCCAGGTACTGGCCGAGGGACAGCAGGGAGCAGCCGGCGGCGCGCAGGTCGGCCATGACCGCTGTCAGTTCCTCGACGGTTTCGCCGAGTCCCGCCATGAGTCCCGATTTCAGCGGCAGTCCGGGGGCGAGTCGCCGGGCCTCGGCGAGCAGTCGCAGTGAACGGCGGTAGTCGGCGCCTCGGCGGATATCGGCGTAAAGGCGCGGGACCGTTTCGAGGTTGTGGCCGAGCAGGTCGGGGACGGCGGCGATCACCCTGGCGAGGGCGTCGCTGTCGCCAGCGAAATCGGGAATCAGCAGTTCGATCCGGCAGCCCGGCGCCTGGCGACGGACTTCATGGATCAGCATCACGAACTGTTCGGCGCCGCCATCGGCCAGATCGTCCCGGGTGACAGAGGTGACGACGGCGTGTTTCAAGCCCAGTTCGGCGATGGCGGCGGCGACCTTGGCCGCTTCTTCGGGGTCGGGGGGGAGGGGCTCTCCCCGGCCAACATTGCAAAAGGTGCAGCCCCGGGTGCAGCGGTTGCCGAGGATCATGAAACTGGCGGTCCCCTGGCTCCAGCACTCCCCCTGATTGGGGCAGGCGGCCCCCCGGCAGACGGTATTCAAGCCGCCCTCCCGGTGGTAGCGGTCGATACGAGCGTAGTTGGGACCGCCGGGGATGCGGACCTTAAGCCAATCGGGTTTGCGGGTTGGGGGAGCAGGCATGGAGATGGGGAACCTGGCGGGAAAGAGGGGCGGACGTTCAGGCGGCGCCCGGCGGAGGGTTCCTGCCGGGCGCCGCCCTTTTTCGTTCTGGCGACCGCTTTGGGGTCAGCTTTTCCAGTGGATGCAAGCCACCGGGCAAGCATCCATCGTTTCCTGGATGGCTTCTTCCGAGGCGCCCCGGGGATCGTAAACCTCGGCGAGGCCCGCGTCGTTCATGCGAAAGACATCGGGCAGGGTGTCCGCGCAGAGGTTGCAGCTGATGCAGGCATCTTGATCCACATAGGCGATTCTGGCCATGTCGACCTCCTTTTTAAGCGGGCTCGAAGTCTTCTTTGCCGGCGCCGCACTGGGGACAGACCCAGTCCTCGGGCAGTTCGGCAAAGGGGGTGCCGGGGGGGACGCCGTTGCCGGGATCTCCTTCGGCGGGGTCATAGATGTAACCACAGATGACGCAGCGGTATGATGCCATATTGATTTCTCCTCCGGATTAAGGTGGGTCAGATCATCTTGACCAGGGCTTTGACGGCTTTCTCGATCCCTTCGGCCGCTTCGCTGATGTGACCGGCGAGCATGTAGGCCGGGGTGGAGACGAGTTTGTTCTCCTTGTCAATAACGATGTCGGTGACCGGGCAGTTGACATGCTCGGCGCCCATGGCGGTGAGGGCCTGAGCGGTCCCTTCGTCATTGCCGATGGTCAGCTTGTGGGCGACCTTGTCGGTGCCGAGCACCCGGGCCAGCACCGCCGGGGCGATGCAGATCGCGCCCAGGGGTTTGCGCTCGGTCATGATCTCGCGGATGAGACGGGTGACTTCGGGATGGACCTCGCACTCGGCTCCTTTGACGGCGAAGTCGCTGAGGTTTTTGGCGGCGCCGAAGCCGCCGGGGAGAATCAGGGCGTCAATCTCCGCCGCCTTGACGTCTTTGAGATCGCGAATCTTGCCCCGGGCGAGGCGGGCCGCTTCGACCAGGACGTTACGTTTTTCGCCGGCGGCGACATCCCCGGTGAGATGGTTGACGACATGCATCTGTTCCATGTTTGGAGCCATGCAGACCGCTTCGGCCCCGGACCGGTCGATGGCCAGCAGGGTAATGACCGTCTCGTAAATTTCGCTGCCGTCGAAGACCCCGCAGCCGGAAAGCATAACGCCTATTTTCGCCATGATCTGTAACCTCCTTGTAACGAAATCAATGGGTCGCGGCCCGTTGCCGCCGCTGCGCGGTCGGCGACGAAGCCTTCTTGGGAGATGTGGATGGAGGACCGGGTGGCTTGTTGCCCACGCCGTCACGGATTGGGGAGGGAAGACATACATTCCGCCCGCCACGATCCGCCGTCCAACTCAAAGGGTAGAGGAAGAGCGGGGATTGTCAAGCCGTGGGGGGACTAGCCGCCCTTGGAATAGATGACCGCCACCGCCCGGGTCGGGGAGTCGGCGGTGGCGACATAGCCGTGGGGTTCGGTGGAATCGTAGTAGACCGAGTCGCCGGGGGCCAGGGTCATGACCCGGTCGCCATAATGGAACTCGAGGGCGCCGTCCAGCACGAAAAGGAATTCCTCCCCTTCATGGCAGACCTGCAAGCCGTCGACCTCTTGCCGGGGTTCGAATTCGACCAGGAAGGGCTCCATGTTGCGATGCTTCTTGCCGAAAGCCAGGGAGTGGTAGGCGTAGGGAGGCGGGGCTTCGTCCTCGCCGGGGCGGCGGTACATGCGGCGGCTTTCACCGGAGCGGGTAAGGATGCACTTTTCGTTATGTCCTTCTTCCTGGAAGAAGAAGTGCAGTCCGACCTTGAAGGCCTTGGAGATACGTAACAGGGTGCCTAGCGGGGGGATGACCTGTTCATTTTCGATCTGCGACAGCAGGGGCTTGGAGAGGCCGGTGGCATCGGCCAGGTCCTGCAAGGTCATGCGCCGCTCCTGCCGCAATCTTCGAACCTTGAAGCCGATCTGCAGTTCCTTGACCTCTTCCCGAATGTTTTCCATGGTCGCTACCCCGCTGTTTTTCTTAAGTCTCTACCCCGTGTCGGCCGGCAAGTCAAGGGCTTTGTGGGGGGACTATTCGTTCGGAGCGGGGATCTTTTCCGACCGGCGAATTAACCTTTGTGTTATCCTCGATGAAAATTGTCGCCGCCCGCGAGCGGCGAGGGGGAACGATGGGCGGTTTTCATCATGGGCAAATTGCGGGGGTCTGGTTCGACCTGGACGGCACCTTGCTTGAAGTGGAAATGCGCCGCTTCATTCCGGCCTACACCCGAGGGCTGGCCGGCGCTTTCGCCGATCTGACCGAGCCGGAGAGTTTTGCCGAACTGCTCCTGGCCGCGACTCTGGAATTGTTGCGCCGCGAGGACGGAGCGTGCAGCAATGAGACTTTTTTTCTGGAGCGGGTGACGGCGCCCCTGGGCATCGACGGGGAGGATTTCAAGGCGCGGCTGGCGGCCTACTGCGATGCGGAGCTTGCCGCCCTGGCGCCGCTGGTGCGTCCCCATCCCCTGGCCCGGGCGGCTTTGGAGCACTGCCGCCGGGCCGGACTGCGGGTGGTGCTGGCGACCAATCCGGTCTTTCCCCGGGCCGTCATCGAAGCGCGCATGGCCTGGGGCGGGTTCGCCGACTATCCCTTCGAACTGGTGACCACCTACGAAAACAGCCGTTACTGCAAGCCCCATCGCGGATATTTCACCGATATCCTCGACCATATGGGGCTGGAGCCGGCCCGCTGTCTGATGATCGGCAACGACACCGAGCATGACCTGGCGGCCCGATCGGCCGGAGTCCCGACCTTTCTCGCGGAAACCTGGCTGATCGACCGGGGCGCGGGCGCCTTCAACGCCGATTATCGGGGGGATCTGGCGGAGTTGTGCCGGGTGGTGGATCGCCTGAGTGGTAGCGGGGATCATTGACAGTCTCGGCTTTTTTGGCTAATCTGCTGGTGTTTCGAAGAGTTGCGTGACAGTCGACGGTATTTCAATTTTAGTTTTACGGTTGGGAGGAATTCATGGCGAGGCTTGTGGACAATCCGGAGTTGGCTTTCCGCCTGGCGCGGGCGATCGTGTCGGACATCGCCCTCTACAACCAGGACAAGGTCCGCGAAGGCATCATGAAAGATAATATCTTCGAGCTGCTCGGCGAGGAGATCGAAGAGGGGCGTGAGCACTTCCGCAGCCGGATCGTTCCCGACCTGGAAAATCCCGACCATCTTTTCGACCGGGCCATCGTCGATGTCATGATCAAGCAGGCCGGCAAGATCGAAAGCCCCATCTGGTAGATGGAGTCCACTCGCCAACTGCTCTTTCCTTTCGGGCGCTCGACCGAGCGCCTCGATCGTTTCCTGGCGGAACAGTTGCCGGAACTGTCCCGCTCCCAGTTGAAAATACTCATCGACGACGGCCGGGTTCGACTCGACGGTCAGCAGGTCAAAGCCAGCCTCCGCCTTAAGGGGGGAGAGTCGGTGACGGTCGAAATTCCGCCGCCGGAACCTACCACCGCCCGGCCCCAGGATCTTCCCCTGACGATTCTTTATGAGGATTCGCGCCTGATCGTGGTTGACAAACCGGCCGGTCTGGTGGTACATCCGGCCGCCGGCCATCGCGAGGGGACGCTGGTCAACGCTCTACTTCACCACTGCCGTGACCTGGCGGGGATCGGCGGGGAGTTGCGGCCGGGGATCGTCCACCGCCTCGACAAAGACACCTCGGGGGTGATGGTGGCGACCAAGGACGATGCCGCTCACCAGCATCTGGCCGCCCAGTTCAAAGTCCACTCCATTACCCGCCGTTATCTGGCCCTGATCCACGGACTGCCGACCGCCGCGGCCGGAACCATCGACCTGCCCATTGGTCGGCACCCGGTGCAGCGTAAAAAGATGAGCACACAAAGCCGCGCCGGGCGACGAGCTGTCACCCACTGGCGGGTGTTGCGCCGCTATGCCGCCGACGGTCTGGCGCTGGTGGAACTGACCCTGGAAACGGGGCGCACCCACCAGATTCGCGTGCATCTTTCCGAGTCGCGCATGCCGGTGGTCGGCGATCCGGTCTACGGCGGCAGCCAGCGGGGCAAAGCCCTCGCCGATCCCGAGCTGCGCGCCATGGTCCGGGCCTTGGGGCGCCAGGCCCTGCATGCCCGCCTACTCGGTTTCATCCACCCGGAAAGCGGCGCCTACCTGGAGTTTCAAAGTCCGCTCCCCGCGGAACTCGCCGACCTCGTAGCCTATCTCGACAACAAATATCGCCTCCCCGCCGACCCGGCGCAGCAGGCGCTTTCTTCCGGAGAATCCCCCTCACCATGAAACTCGTCAAGCAGGGAAAACTTCATTATCTGCAACCCACTTGGGGGGAGACCGCCGGGATCCGTGCCGGTTTCACCACCCGCAACGGCGGCGTCAGCCGCGCCCCCTACAACTCGCTCAATCTCGGCTTCAATACCGATGACCCCCGTTACAATGTGGAAGGCAATCGTTCGACCCTGGCTCGCGCGTTCGACCTGCAGCCCCATCAACTGCTGACGGTACAGCAGGTGCACGGCACCGACGTGCTGGTGGTCGATCAGCCCAATCCCGATCTTTCCCACTTTTTACAGGTGGAATGCGACGCGGTGATCACCAACCAGCCGGGCATGATGATCGGTGTCTTGGTGGCCGACTGTTTTCCGGTCCTCCTCCATGATCCGCTCAAGCAGGCCGCCGGCGTCGTTCATGTCGGCTGGCGGGGGGCTGCCGCCGGGATTCTCGGCAAGGCGGTGAAGGCCATGGCCGCCAGTTTCGGCTGTCGGGCGGCGGATCTTGTGGCCGCTGTCGGTCCCGGTATCGGCGCGCATAAATACGAGGTCGACCGCCAGGTCCGCGAGGCCTTCCGGGCCGGCGCCGGTCATTGGGAAGCGATTGCCGCGGAGGTTGATCTGGGCAAATGGCATCTCGACTTGCGCCGCGCCTGCCAGTTGCAACTGGCCGAGGCGGGCGTGCCGGAAGACGCCGTCGACGTGGCCGAGGAATGCACCTGCTGCCATCGCGAAATGCTCTTCTCCTATCGCCGCGATGCCGGAAAAACCGGCCGCCAGATGGGCTTTGTTCTCCTCGGTTGATCCCCCTCCCTCCTGATTCGATTTCCGCCGACGCCGCGCGCGTCGGCGGATTCAGTATTTCCCCCACAGAAAAATCCCTGTTTTCCCTTATTGTGCAATCGGGTCGATCTGCATTAGATTAAAACCGCATGCGGCCGGTTTGTGACCGCTCTTATTCACCGCGAGCAGACAGAGGTTCTCCTTGCCCGAGCAGAAGCCATCGGCGCGATCTTTCGCGGCCGGCAAGTTCAGCCCGCCCGTGCTCGACCCGCAACGCCATCTCCCCCGTACCCGGGTGATCGAAATATTGCGTCAGGCCGAGGCGCGCGGTCGACGAATCTTTCTGATCCGGGGCCAGGCCGGGCGGGGCAAGACCACCCTGGCGCGGGAATTTCTCCAGGAATGCGACGCCCCCTTCCTCTGGTACCAGATGGGGGAGGAGGACCGCGATCCGGTCTTTTTCTGTGCCGCGCTACTTGAGGGCTTGCGGCGGCCGCTGGCACGGTTTCGCACCCCGCTTCTGGAGGCCATGCTCGACAAAGGGGAATTGGCCACGGGGGATGCCGAGCGGGCCGCCGAACTGCTCGCCACCGAACTCTCCGCTTTTCTTTCCGGACCCTTCTTCCTCGTGTTCGACGACCTGCATCTGATCGACGGGTCCCCCGCCAGCCTCGCCTTTTTTTCCTCTCTGTTGCAGTTCCTGCCCGTTGACGTCCGGGTGCTGGGTCTTTCCCGCTGGGCTCTGCCGCTATCCCTGGAAAAAAAATGTCTACTGATCCTCGATAACGAGACGCTGGCCCTGAACCGGCAAGAGACGGTCGCGCTCTATGATCGGCTCTTCGACCTGGCGCCGACGGGGGAGACGCTCGATCTGGCGGTGCGCCGTAGCGAAGGCTGGATCATGGGGCTGGTGCTGATCGGCCGAGCCCTCGCCCGCTTCGGCGAGGATGCCGTGTGCAGCCGCTTGCACGGCATGGAAAGTCTGGGGCAAGAGCAGGTTGAGGAGTTCTTCGGCGAGGAGGTTCTCGACGGGCTCGACGAGGAAATGCGGCACGGCCTGTTGCGGCTTGCCCTTTTCGACGATTTGCCCTTGCCGCTCATCGCCCGGGTCAGCGAGGACGAACGCGTGCCGGAGTTGCTCGCCGAACTCTCCCGGCATAATCTCTTCGTCCGTGCCGATGAGGAGGGGTGTACCTACGGCTTCCATCACCTTTTCCGCGACAGTCTGCGCAACCTGGGGCTACGGGAGCTTTCCGAGGAGGAGCGGCGGCGGGCGCTGGCGCGGGGTGGGCGCTGGTACCTGGAGGACGGTCGGATCGAGGAAGCCCTGGCCTGTCTGGCCGAAGCCCGGGATTATCCCGCTTGCGAGGCGCTGCTTAAGGATTTCGGCATGGCCTTGCTGGGAAGCAACCGCCTGAAAACCCTGGAAACGGCCCTGGGAACCCTTCCTGAACCGGTTATGGACGAGTACGCCGTCCTTGCCTTCTATTACGGCATGAGCCTGATGGATAGCTGTCCCGAACGCGCCCACGCCCTGCTGGAACAGGCCCGTGGCCGGTTCGCCGAGACCGGGATGGCGCGGGGAGAGCTGCTGGCCTCGGCGCAGCTGATCCTCTTTCACCTCTTCATCGACGGTCGCTTCAATCTCGCCGCGCCGCTTCTGGGTCGCGCCGAAAGGCTTCTGGCCGGACTCGAATCGACCCTCCCTCCGATCATGCTCATCCAGGTCAATCATGCCTTGGCGGCGGGACACTATTTTATTTATGGCGACGGCGAAGCCGTGCCGCGTTACGCCGGTCATGCCTGGGAACTGGCGAAACAGCACGATTACGACAATCTGCTGGCCGGAATCACCATCATTCAAGGCTACCACTACGCGGTGCGGGGGCACTGGGAGAGCTTTCGCGCCAAGGCGGAAGAAGCCCAGGAACTGCTCGCCAATCCCCGGGTGAGCCCCTTGCATCGCTTGTACCTGCGGCTGATGCAGCTCAACCTCTTGAGCTTGCAAGGGGATCTCGTCAACTATCACCGGCAGCGCGCCGTCATCGAGGAGATCTTCAGCCGCGACCTGCTGGTCAAGACCACCTTGGGTCCGCTTTTCTGGGTGCTCGACATCGACGTCGCTCTTGCCGAGGGGCGTCTTGACGAGGCCGCGACCTTTGTCCGAATGGGCCTCGATTCGGGCTACGCCGCCGGCAACCCCCATCTGCGCGGCATGTATCGCCAGTACCAGGCCTTTCTTCTGGCGCTGGCGGACCGCCGCCCAGAAGCGCTGGCGGCGGTGGACGAGGCGCTGGCCCTGCGGAACGAGGCCGGGGGGCGCCTCTTTACGGCGATCAATCGCATGATTCTCGGCGCCGCCTGTGTCCGGCTCGGTGAGCCGGAGCGGGCCGAGCGCTTGCTGGAAGAGGCCATTCGCCTTTGCGAAGATCTCGACGAACACTTTACCCGAATCGGCGCCCTAGCCTTTCGTGGGCTGCTGCGCCTTTCCCTGGGACGGACTGAGGAGGCCGGCGCCGACATCCGCGGTGCCATGGTCGGACTCAAGAACAATCATCTCCGCCATTTTTACCTGGCCACGCCGACCCTGCTGCAGGAATTCCTGGCCGCCGCCGGCCGTCTCGGCATCGAGGTCGAGACCGCCCGTGCCATCGCCGCCCGTCAGCTCGACCTGGCCCTGCTCGACAAGGGGCGGATCTTGCCCCGATTGCATATTCGGACGCTCGGGCCGCTGGTGATGAGCCTCGATCGGCGTATGGAGTTGCGGGAGGGGGTCTGGAGCCCGGCGCAACGGGCCTTCTGGGCGCTGCTTCTGTCGGAAAAGGAGCGGTCGCTGCCGCAGGAACGGATGCAGCTGGGACTCTGGCCGGAGAGCCCGGCGGACAAATCCCGGGCCAGCTTCGACACCCTGCTCTCCCGGGCGCGGCGGGTGCTCGATGCCGCCTGCCATCCCCTCTCCGCCAAAAACTACCTGGAACTCAAGCGCGGTGTTCTGGCCCTGATCAACTGCCATGCCGAGGACGAGGATTTTTCCGCGGAGATCGTCAGCGGCCTGCGGCTGGCCCGGCAGGGGCGTCCCTGGCAGGCGGGAAACCGCCTCTATCGGGGTTTGCGCCTCTGGCGGGGAGGCTACCTGAGCCAGGTCGAGGTTGAGGATGAGCAGCTTCTGGCGCGCCGTTCCGAACTGGAACGCCTCTACCTGCAGGGGGTGCTGGCCTGGGGCGGGCTTCTGGTCACGGCCGGGCGCGACGACGAGGCCCTCGATCTTTACAACGAAGCCCTGCGCGTCGATCCCACCCAGCATGACCTGGTCAAGGCTCTCTATGAACTGCACAGCCGGGGTAATGCACCGACAGCGGCCCGGCGCATGTTGGAGCAGTACCGTAAAGCCCTCGCTCGGGCCGACTACGAGCCGGATGAAATCGATGCCATCGTCGAATCCCTGTGGGTTCCGCAGCCGGAAAAGCGCGGAAATTTCTGAAAAAGCAGGAATTCCCCCATCTGTAAGAAATTTGTCAGATCGCGGCGGTAGGATAAGGA
Source organism: Desulfuromonas acetexigens (assembly GCF_900111775.1). Classification (NCBI taxonomy): domain Bacteria; kingdom Pseudomonadati; phylum Thermodesulfobacteriota; class Desulfuromonadia; order Desulfuromonadales; family Trichloromonadaceae; genus Trichloromonas; species Trichloromonas acetexigens. Next base: position 246,968 of record NZ_FOJJ01000012.1, read on the forward strand.
CAATAAATGACTAAAATACTCATTCGGAGACGCGGCGATGGAGAAGCACTGTCCCTATGTGGAGCGTTGCGGGTTTTTTGACAAATACGGCCATCGGTCGAGCCGCACCTGGAAAAATCTGGTGGCACTCTACTGTCAGGGTGGGCTCTGTCACTGCTGTACCCTCTACCGTCGTTACGCTACTGGCCGTCTATCCCTGGAGGATGACCTGCTGCCTACCGGCGAGCCGGTTCCTCTCCCCTTTCATGCCTTGCCCTGAGGGGGAATGATGTCGGTTCGACAGTCTAATATGCCGGGAAGCCATCTATGAGCACAGGGATTCTCTACGTTGACGATCATGAGATTTTTCATGAATGTATGCGCCAGATGTTCACTCAGCGCAACGACATGCAGATTCTCGCCATCGCTAGCAACGGCCAGACGGCGGTGCGCCTCGCCACCGAGCTGCGCCCCGATGTCGTGGTCATGGATGTACGCCTGCCCGGACTCAACGGCATCGAAGCGACGCGAAAAATCCTCTCGACCCAGCCTCGCGCCCGGATCATCGGCCTCTCCGGCTATACCGACCGGCAGACCGTGCTCGCCATGATCAAGGCCGGCGCTCGCGGCTACGTGGTCAAGGATGCCGCCTTTAACGAGCTGATCCAGGCGATTCAGGCGGTCGCCTCGGGGAAAATGTACCTCAGTCCCGGCATCACCTCGGTCATGCTCGAGGAATTGATCGCCCCGGCCCACGCCGATGGCGCCGCCGCCGGACTGCTGCTGAGCCGGCGGGAGGAAGAAGTGCTGCGGTTGGCGGTGGATGGCTTCTCATCCAAGGACATCGCTGACCATCTTGGGCTCAGCCCGAAAACGATCGAAACCCATCGGTCGCGGATCATGAAAAAGCTGGGACTGAAATCCTTCGCCGATCTGGTCAAATACGCGGTGCGCGAGGGATTGACCAGCGCTTGAGTGAAAAATCAGGGAATTCCCCACAGAAAAATACACAACTCACCGGATTGCATTGTAGAGGCGGAATATTTTAAAGTTGTGATGTCCGGAATACAGCGGTAAGGCCAGGGAGTTTCCGCCTCCCTTCCCCAGCGCCACCGCATGATCCGGAATTAAATCGGCTTTCGGGCCGTTATGGCGTTATCTGCAGGAGGGGATGGCGCGCGACGCAAGGCAACTTACGTCGCGCGCCATTTTTTTGTGCGCGATTACCCGCGCCGTTTCCCTGGCTGGGTGTTTTCCATCAGCTGGATTATTTTTTCCAGAAGGAGGGGAAGAGGAGCACCAATACGGTGAAGAGTTCCAGGCGGCCGAGGAGCATGCAGCAGGTCAGGACGCCTTTGCCGAAGTCCGGAACGTGGGCGAAGTTATCCACCGGGCCGACCGAGCCGAGCCCCGGGCCGATGTTGCTCAGGGTGGCGATGACGGAAGTCGTCGCCGATACCAGATCCATGCCGGTGGCGGTCATGAGCAGCGAGGCGGCGACAAAAATGCCCATATAGAGGGCGAAAAAGCCGAGGATCGATTGCATGACGTCGCGGTCCACCGGCGTTTCCCCGAGCTTGACCAGGCGCACCGCCTTGGGATGGATGAGTTTGAACAGCTGGTTGCGCACATGCTTGAAGAGTAGCAGGATGCGTGCGACCTTCATGCCGCCGCCGGTGGAGCCGGCGCAGCCGCCGACGAACATGAGCAGCACCAATAGAAACTGGGCGGGTAACGCCCAAAGTTCAAAGTCGGCGGTGCCGAAGCCGGTGGTGGTCAAAATCGACGTGACCTGAAAAGCGCTGTAGCGAAAGTTCTCCGTCACCGAAGTATAGACCGTTCCCTGGTTGAAATAGACCAGAGCGGCGACGGCACCGAGGGTGATGGCGAGATAGAGGCGGAACTCCTCGTTGCGGAAAAACTCCCGGGGGCGGCCGCGCAGGGCATGATAGTGGAGGGAGAAGTTGATCCCGGCGAGGAACATGAAGAGGGTGATCACCCCGTCGATATAGGCACTGTCATAGGCTGCCACCGAGGCATTGCGGGTGGAAAAGCCTCCGGTTGCGAGAGTGGCGAAGGCGTGACAGAGGGCTTCGTAGAAGGTCATCCCGCCGAGCATGAGCAACAGGGTTTCAACGGCGGTGAGTAGGAGATAAACTCCCCAGAGGAGCTTGGCCGTATCCTGGATGCGTGGTTTGAGGCGGTCGGCGGTGGGGCCGGGAACCTCGGCCTTGAAGAGCTGCATGCCGCCGACGCCGAGCATAGGCAGGATCGCCAGGGAGAGGACGATGATCCCCATCCCCCCGAGCCAGTGGGTGAGGGCCCGCCAGAAGAGGATGCTTTCGGGCAGCCCTTCGATCACCCTGAGAATGGTCGAGCCGGTGGTAGTGAAGCCGCTCATCGTCTCGAAGACGGCATCCAAAGGCGCCGGAATGGCGCCACTCAGGATAAAGGGAAGGGCGCCGAAGAGGGCGTAGAAGAGCCAACCGAAGGTGACGATGGCGAAGCCTTCCCGTACCGAGAATTCCATGCCGCCCCGGCAGCCCTTGAAGAGAAGCAGGCCGACCGTCAGTGAAATCCCCGAGGAGAGGAGAAAGGCGCCGGCGGCGCCGTCGGCGAAATAGAGGGAAAAAGGGATCGGCGTCAACAAGGCGCCACCGAGGAAAATGAGCAGGGCGCCGAGGATGCGCAGTGTGGCGGGGGCGTTCATCTACTCGAAAAACCTTTCGATTTTGCCCAGAGCAGCGGGCAGGGCGAAGACCACGACCCGATCCCCCGCCTGCAGATGGCAGTCCCCGGTGGGGATGGTGTACGTTTCCCCGTGCATCACCGCGCCGATGATCGCTCCGGCCGGGAAGTGCAGTTTGCGCAGGGGGATGCCGATCTTTTCGCTGTCCGGCTTGATGAGGATTTCCATGACCTCGGCGTTGCTCCCCTCGATGGCCGCCAGGGAAATGACGCCGCCGCGCCGCACGTATTTGAGGATTGCACCGGCGGCGGCCTGACGGGGGGAGACGCAGGCGTCGATGCCGAGGGAGGGGGCGAGATTGAGCAATTCCGGCTTGTTGACCAGAGCCAGACTGCGGCGGGCACCGTGCTGCTTGGCCAGTAGCGAGCAGAGGATGTTGCTTTCGTCGTTATCGGTGACGGCGATGAAGATCTCCGCGCCGTCCACCCCCTCGTCGAGCAGGGTGCGGATGTCGGTGCCGTCGGTGTTGATGACCAGGGTGCGATTGAGCTTGGCGCTCAGGCGCTCGCAGCGTTTTTCATCCTGATCGATGAGGCGCACTGCAAAACCCATGGTTTCCAACTCCAGGGCCACGTGCAGGCCGATATTGCCGCCGCCGAGAATGAACGCCCGGGCGGCGCCGCGTTTCTTCCCCTGTTGCTGTTGCAGCAGATATTGAATGGCCGGCAGATCTTTACGGTGGGCGACGATGAAGATGCTGTCGCCAGCCAGAATGACATCGTCCCCCCGAGGGATGATGGTCTGCCCGGCACGACTGATGGCGGTGATGACAAAGCGGTAGATGCCGCGAATCTCCCCCAGTTCCCGTAGGGAAAGGTCGCGCAGGGGGCTGTCCTCGTTGATCCGGTAGCCGAGAAACTGGATCTGCCCTTCAGCAAATTCGGCCACGTCGAAGGCACCGGCGCGGCAGGCGATCTGCACAATCTCCTCGGCGACGGCGTCGTCGGGATTGATGAGCAGGTCGATGCCGAGCTTCTCTTTGGAAAGGACCGCCCCCTGCCCGGTGTATTCGATGCTTTTGACCCGGGCGACACGGGTCGGCACCTGGTATTCCCGGGCGAGCAGGCAAGCGAGGATGTTGACCTCGTCGAGATCGGTGACGGCGATGAAGATATCCGCGTCTTTGATTCCCGCCTGCTCCAAAATCTCGGCGCTGGCGCCGTTGCCGTGGATGCCGAGGACATTAAGCCGGTCCGCCGCCTTGCCCAGGTGTTCCGGACTGCGGTCGATAAGGGTGACTTCGTGTCCTTCGAGGGAGAGGCGTTCACAAAGGAAGTAGCCGACCTGGCCGACGCCGACGATGAGAATTTTCATGGGACTGCACGTTTCCTGGTGGAAGATGGCTCTCTGAAGAGCGACTCAAAACGCCTGATAAATCGCACAAAACGCAAAAATGCGCAAGCCTTGTAACGCCTGTCCAGACAGACATTGTTCGGGGGGGCGCCTTCAGCTACAATGCGCCGATTCTTTTGCCGAGGAGAGTGAAGATGGAACCGTTTCTGGAGGTAACCGAAGAAGATGAACGCCGCGAGCGGGAAAAGGCCCGGGAGTTGCGCCAAAGCCGCTGGTGGAAAAACCGCATTGCCACCGGCATCTGTTATTACTGTGGGATGAAGGTGGCGCCGAAAGAGCTGACCCTCGACCATCTCGTCCCCGTCTCCCGGGGGGGTAAAAGCACTAAGACCAATTGCGTGCCGGCTTGTAAAAGCTGCAACAACAAGAAAAAGAACCTGTTGCCCATGGAATGGGAAGACTATCTCGCCGGACTGGGGCGGGAAGATCGTGCGTAGCCACAGTTGCTGGAAGTTTCGGTTTTAGCGGGCGGAGTCGCCTGGTTTTTGCGCTACCAGCATGATTTTGTTGCTGGAATCGAAGAGGCCCGAGCGGTTTAGTTCGACGACCTTCAACCCGAGTCGTTCGATCAGATCTGTCAGCTGTTGCACCGTGAAGATCTGTTTGTGCCGGAAAGGTTTGGGGGAGTAGAGGGAGTTGAGAAAGAGCGGATTGGCGCCGTTGCTGAGGCGGTAGGACCACTCGCTGATGCGGTAGTAGAAGGAATCCCGCGAGGGAGTGTCGAGAAAAAGGAGGCCGCCCGGTTTCATGACCTGAATGGCGTCACGCAGGGTCTCCACGGGAAAGTTGAGGTGTTCCAGGGTGTCCCAGAGGGTCACGACCGCGAAGTGCCCCGCGTGGCGCTCCTGCCAGAAGGGGTGTTCAATCGTTTCAGCGCGCAGTTGCAGGCGGTATTTCTCCTCCGCGAACTGACGGAAAATCAGCTGCGGTTCAATACCGAAGGACGTCGCACCCGCTTCTTGCAGCAAGTGGCCGAAGAGCCCGACCCCGGCGCCGATATCGAGGCATTCCGTTTCGTTCAGGGGGAGATGACGGGCGACCAGGGCCAAGCGCTGCTCAAGCAGGCGGCGATTTTTTTTGAGCTGTTTTTCGATGAAATTCCAGGCGACGACGTCGAGGGTGCGGACTTCCGCCTCCGGTCGCTCGGTGGGCATGACATCGAGTTGGTTGATGAAATGAAAGTCGCAGGCCGCGCAGACCTGGATGGTGGTGGTCTTGAGCCGGTAGCGCGGGGCGGCGGCCGCCGCCCCGCAGAGCTTGCAGCGCGAAAAATCGTAAGATTCAGTCGTCATGGGGGCGGTAGTCGGGGTTAAAGGCCAGCCGCACCTGATCCATGCGGCGAGGCTCATAAAGGCTGATATGGGGAGGCAGCCAGCGGCCGTCTTCCTGGGTGCGCCGGGCGCTGATCAGGTAGCCGTTATCCAGCAGGTAGACCTGGTCGTGGTAGGCCTTGCCGGAGGGGGCGGCAGCGAATGTGTCATGGAGCAGGGTCGCCGCACTGCGTTCCCGCAGGCGGTCAATGAAGGCGTCGACCAGCTGTTCCCCTTCTTCGGCCGGACCGAGAAGCTTGAAAAAGACCTGAAAGAGCTCTTCCTGGTAATAGGTGTAAACGGGGGCGGAAATCTCCACCCCGTCGATGTGGGTCAGGTCGCTCGACTTTTTGTAGTAGGCCACCGCCTGGGTCGGCGCGCGATGGGTCAGAGCGGTTTTCCCGGCGGCGCAGGGACCGGCGGTACAGAGCATGTCCCCCTGGGGCGCTTCGCCAAAGGCGAAGGTTGCAAACGGGTCGTTATCGATCCCCGCTTGGGCGAGGCCGGTACTCAGCAGCAGATAGAGCAGCAGCGACGGCAATACTTTCATGGTTCCCTCCTCTGGGATAAGAGTTGTGCTCTCTCCATGGTATGGCATGCAAATTCAACAGGCTTACATTTTAGCCCCTCGGGGCCCGGCTGTAAATGGACAAGTAGCGAATTCCAAAGAGCCGATGGGGACTAGGGGATGGGCAGGGGAATCTCGGTCCGGCTGCCACCAGGATGGTCATGGCGCAGTGTCGGGCCATCCTTCGCGATCACCAGGGTAAAACGGCCTTCGGCGATGTTCAGGGGAACTTCCCCGGTCGATCCGTCGGTACTTATAAGTGATTCTTCGGAAAAATCGGGGAGCAGGGAGTCTTCCGGGTCGGGCTCCACCCGCGAAGGTTCCGCCGCGTCGGCATCCTTCAGGTCGAAGCGGCGGATGCGATCCCAGGCGAGCAGGTCGACGCCCTTCTTCAGGCAGCGGATGCCGAGAACGGGAAAGGCCTCGATCTCATGGGTCCGGGTTTCGACCACCCCGAGGAGCGGGTCGAGGCGTACCACGGTCAGCTGTTGCCGGCTCGTTTCCGTCGGCTGGTGCAGCTGATAGGCCAGATAGTCGGCCCCCAGGCAGTAGAGGCCGTCGTCGCCGGTCACGGGCGCGGGGGCGGTCAGGGCGAGGATGACGACCGTCGTGAAGAGGAAAAAGAGGTGGCGCATGGGGGGACTCCCTGGGGATCAGGCGCGGGCATCGAGCAGGCTGCGCTCGGCGGGGATGATCTCGCGGATCAAGGCCTTATCGGGGCTTTCCGCCCCGACGCCGACGGCGACGGTAGCGAGGGGAATGCCGCCGAGGCTGTCGCCGAGTTCATCCCGGGCGGTGGAAAAGGCCTGCGCCGCCCCCGAATCCTGGCAATGAAAGCGCACGAAGAGCTCCTGCTGCTGATAGAGAAGATCGATCTGCACACAGCCGAGTTTGCGCAGGTCGAGATAGAGTGAGAGGGTGAAGGTTTCGTCCCTGCCTTCCGCACCCCCTTCTTCGGCGGATTCCCGGCGCTGGGCGACGAGATAACCGTTGTCGAGAAAGGGCAGGGGTAAGGGGACGAAGGTGCTGTCGCTCTCGCCGAGGCGCGAGCGACAGAGTTGCCAGAGCTCCAGGTGGCGCAGGCTTTCCTCCTGGCGCTGCTCGACGCGGTCGAGTTCCTGGTAGAGACTTTTGCCCAAGGCCTCAGCGAGTTGCCGGGCCAGGTTCTCGGCCGAGCCTTCGGCGAGGCGCTCCGGTGTGCCGCGCAGCAGATGGAAGAGGGCGCCGAGCAGATCCTTGCCCGTCGGCTTATGCCCGAGCGCCGCCAGGGCCTGATCGAAAGGACCGCTGGGCATCTGGGGGAGCAAGGCCAACTGCTCCGCGATCCTTTCCAGTGAGGCGTCAGTGATTGCCGCGAAGGGGCGCAGGTAGTCGCGCAGCGCTTCGACGAAAGCCTGGGTGGTGGCGGTGATCTCGGCCGGTGGCAGAATCGGGAGGCCCACGGCCGGCGCCGTGCCGGCGGTTGCCGGGGGCAGGCCCGGCGCCGCTGTTGTCGGTGCCGTGGGCGGGCCGGATGCAGCGAAGCGGAAGAGCGGCCGCAGCACCGCCGCCAGATCCGAGGGCTGGCGATCAAGAAAGGCCCCGATCCGCTCCGGCGTGTGCAGGGCTTCGGGCAGTCGGCCGAGGCCTTGGGCGAGGCGGTCGAGCCGGTCGGCAAGGGCCGCGTTTCCCCGCCCTTCGCTGGTCAGGCCGAGTTGCCGGGGAAGATCCCGGAAAAACTTGTCGTCCATCGCCGACGCCGGTTGCAGCAGTTGTTCGGCCAGGCGGGTCAACGCTTGCCCGGCCTCGGGCGCGGCCGGAGCATTCGCCGGCGCGGCCGCCAGCCGGTTCCAGAATTGCTGGGCGGCTTCCCGCAGCACCGGGGCCTCGGCGGGTGGCGCCGCCAGCGCGCGGGCGGCTTCTTCCAGGCGTTGCAAGGGCGCGGCGGTCTGCCCGGCGAAGGGACGCAGATAATCCCCCAGCGCCTGGGTGAATTCCCGGGCCAGGGCCGCGGACCGGGCGGTGTCGAGGAGGGCCGTCGGCGCCGGAGTGGATGTTTGGGGACTGGCGGGCGCTTCCGGCAGGGATTGGGCCAGGCGCAGCAGCGGCTGCAGCACGGCGGCCAGGGCGGGAGCTTGCGGCGCCGGGCGGCCGGCGGCGGTTGGGGCTGCGGCCAACTGTTCCGGCAGGGTGCGCAGGGAAGCGAAGAGCGGTTCCAGGTGCTCGCGCAAGGCCTGACGCAGCTCGGCGCGTCCCTGCTGCAGTTGGCCGAGGGCGTTTTTCAGCGTTTCGCGGGCGGCCTCAGTCTGTCCGGAGCCGAGTTGCGCTTCGTGCAACAGCCCCAGCCGTCGGGGGATCTCCCGCAGGGCCTGGCCGTCGAGTTCGCTCGGCGCCCGGCGGAGCAGGCTGAAGAGGCGGTCGAGGCCGTCGCGGGTCTTCTGGTCGAGGTTCTTACCCCCCGGCTCCCGTCCCTCGATCAGGGCGGGTAGCAGGGCCATGGGGTCGAGTTGCTTGTCGAGCAGGTGCAGGGATTGGCCGAGGCGTTCGAGCAGATTCGGAGGGATGAGGCGGAAGCCGAGTCGGGTATCGTTTTCCACCACCTGCAGGGTGACCGTATCCCCGGTGCGCAAAGGGGTGCCGGTTTCCATCCAAAGCTTGCGCTCACCGAAGTTGAGCAGCGCCTTTTCCTGCCCCCCCTCCTCGACCGTCGCCCGGATCATCTGATGCAGCAGCAGGTCGTGCTGCCGCTCTTCCCGCGAGACCGGGGTGACGGCCGGGACTTCGTGCGGCATCAGGGGGACGGCGGCCGGGGGGATGATTTCCATCGTGAACCTGCCCTGTTCGGGGTTGGGCGACTGATGAGCCGGAGATTGCAGCGGGGAACCTGTCCCTATCATCCCCAAAGTATCACATTAATGCAAGTCCGCCTTGCCGCGGGCGAGCTTTTACCTGGGCCGGACACCCCCATCAATGCTATGCTGCAGGCTCCCTTTTCGTGGAGCCTTCATGCCGGAAACGAATCTTCATCCCTTTCAAAAACTCACCCCCAGCCTGGTCATGGATGCCGTGGAAAGCCTCGGCTTTCGTTGCGACTACCGCACCTTCCCTCTCAACAGCTACGAAAACCGCGTCTATCAGGTCGGCATCGAGGATGATCAGCCGCTGATCGTCAAATTCTACCGGCCCCAGCGCTGGAGCGACGGGCAGATCCGCGAAGAACACCAGTTCTGCTTCGAGCTGGCCGAGCACGAACTGCCGGTGGTCGCCCCCTGGCGCGACGGTGCGAGGGAGAGCCTCTTTCATTTCGCCGATTTTCGGTTTTCCCTCTATCCGCGCAAAGGGGGGCACGCCCCGGAGCTGGACAATCTCGACAACCTGCTCATCCTCGGTCGGCTGCTCGGCCGCATCCATCGCATCGGCGCCCTGCGCCCTTTCACCGAGCGGCCGCGTCTCGACTGCCAAAGCTTTGGTCGCGAGAGCGCGGCGCTCATCGCCGAGCGCTTCATGCCGCCGGAATACCGCGCCAACTACCAGGCTATCACCGCCGACCTGCTCGACGTCGTCGACGCCCTGTTAGTCGAGGTTGACGCCCGCTGCATTCGCACCCACGGCGACTGCCATGTCGGCAATATCCTCTGGCGCGACCAGGCGCCCCACTTCGTCGACTTCGACGATGCGCGCATGGCCCCGGCGGTACAGGATCTGTGGATGATGCTCTCCGGCGATCGCCCCCGGCAGACCGCCCAGCTCGCCGAACTGCTCGAAGGCTACGGCGAATTCAATGACTTCCGTCCCGCCGAGCTGCGTCTGATCGAAGCCCTGCGCAGCCTGAGGATGCTCCATTACAGCGCCTGGCTCGCCCGCCGCTGGGACGACCCCGCCTTTCCCGTCCACTTCCCCTGGTTCAACACCATCCGCTACTGGGGGGAACACATCCTCCACCTCCGCGAACAACTCGCCGCGCTCAACGAACCGCCGCTGCCGATGCCCTGAGCACTAAAAAAGGGGGCGGTCCGTTGTGCTGAACGGCCGCCCCCCTGTTGTTCCTATCCTGCCAGGTTTTCTACAATCTTTTGATTTCCTGATCGATATTGTCCAGGCGTGCTTTGTTCGAGGGATGCGAGCTGAGGAAGCCGCCTTTGGCGGACTGGATGCCTTCGAGGGTTTCGATGGAGCGGCGCATGGCGTAGGGGTCTTTTCCCCAGCGCTTGAGCGCCTTGACCGCGTAGGCGTCGGCTTCGAGTTCGTCCTGCTGGGAAAAATGGGCGCTGATGGCAGTCTGGCCGAGTTTTCCGAGCAGGGAAGAAGAGACGTTGCCGATCACCCCGCCGGCCGAGACCAGCCCTTGAAAAGCGCTGTCGGTGAGGATCTGAGCGCGCATCTGGTTGTAGGAATGCTTCAGCTTGACATGCCCGACTTCGTGGGCGATGACCGCCAGCACTTGATCGTCGGGCATGACGTCCATGAGTCCCGAATAGACCCGAACGGTACCGTCGGCCATGGCGAAGGCGTTGATATCCTTAGCTAAGTAGGCCTTAAAGTTGAGGTTCATGCCGTCGTAGTTGGTGAGGTTGCGGGTCAGGTTGTCGAGCCGTTGGCTATAGGGGCTGTTGGCCGGGGCGACCTGATTCTTGCTGTCCATTTCCTGGGCGGCCAGGGCTGAGGTTTGGCGCACGCTGTTTTCGTCGAGGGTGGTGGCCTGCAGGACGCCGGCGCCGACGGCGAGCATGCTGTCGGCGGCGCAACCGCTCAGGGTCAAGGTCAACAGAAGTAATAGCGGGACGATTCTGAACTTCATGATCGTTCTCCTTGTCGCGTGGAAGTAGACCGGTGACGCTACGGGGCCGCCGGTTTTTGCAGCAGGAAGCTGGCGTAATCCTCCATGATGCGGCTGTCGGCGACGGTGCAGCCGAGCTGGGTGTAACGGCGCTGGATGTCGAACTTGTCTTGCAGGGGGATGCCGGAGAGAAGCAGATAGCCGCCGGGGCGGGTCAGCTCCACCAGCCGGTCGGCCAAAGGCAAGAGGATGTCGGCGTAGATGTTGGCCATGACCAGATCGAAAGGGTGCGTAGCAATGGCGGAAAGCTCGCCGCAGATAGTCAGAACCCGGTCTTCGAGGCCGTTGAGCTGGGCGTTCTCGGCGCAGGAGAGGGCCGCCGGCCATTCCAGGTCGAGGGCCGCGATCGAGGCGGCGCCGAGGCGGGCTGCGGCGAGGGCGAGGATGCCGGTGCCGGTGCCAAGGTCAAAGGCCCGACAGTCTTGGATATCGGGAATGGTCGTCAGCAGCTCCAGACATGAGGCGGTCGTTTCGTGCTCGCCGGAACCGAAGGCTCCCTTGCGACCGAGGATCAGCGGGATGCCGCAAGGGTCGGGGGTGGGAAAGCCGGCGGGGATGATGGTAAATGCGCCCACCGGAAAAGGTTTGAAAATGCGGCCCGACATGCGTCCTCCCTGCTCATGAAAACCGTGAGTTTCTCTTAAAATCACGGCATCATAGCAAAGGCGGCGGCAAAAGGCCAAAACGAAAAGGTGTGGTGGCGGGGGAGGGGAAAATGAAAGCGGCGCGTGTCCACCAGGGGACAACGCGCCGCTTTCTTCTGTTTTATCGGTTCCTCAGCAGCAGGAAGAACCGTACTCGGGAGCGATGACGAAGCCTTTGCCGGACCAGTTATCCACATAGTCGATCATCTGGTCCTCGGTGAAGGGCTCGATACTCTCTTCCATAAAAAGTTCGATGCTGCCGACTTTGGTGCTCTTTTCATTTTCTTTCGGCTCATCCAGAGCCAACCCCAGACGGGGCCCGCCTCAGCCAAAGCCCTGGAAAACGACCCGAACGGCCTTGCCCGGGCTCTTGTTCAACAGTTCTTGCAGCGCCTCGCGGGCGCTCTCGGTAATCTTCATAGCGACCTCCTTGTTGGTCTGTTTGACATAACAATATGCGAATATAAGAATGATGTCAAGAGTCGCGTGCTTTTTGCTTCGGGATAAAGAAAAGCCCGGCTGCGAGTGCAGCCGGGCCGAATGAAACATGGAAAAGGAATCGTTTCTAGAAGCGGTAGCCGAAGCCGAGATAGGCGTAGTAGGCCTTGCCGTCTTCGTCGCCGTAGACATAGGCTTCCTTCGAACGGAAGATGTCGTAAGTCGCCGAGGCCGAAGTGTAGAAGGCGTCGGTGAATTCATAGGTACCACCCAGGGTAAACTGATACTGCTGGTAGGCGAGATCGGAATACTCGTCCACGGTGTTGTTCATTTCCCAGGTGTCGTAGTTGACCGAGCCATAAGGCCCGGGCGCTTCGATGCCAGTATCGGCCAGCGGCGTGGTCAGGTTGTTCTCCGGGAACATCTGGGCGCGTTCGGTGAAATCCCAGTCCCAGCTGCTCTTGGCGCGATTATAGGTGAAGCCGGCATTCATCTTCAGTTTTTCCGTCGCCTGGTAATCCAGGTTGAGGGCGAGGGTGTGGACGTCGGTATTGTATTCAGCAGTGTTGCAGATCGAGCCAAACTGGCCCGACGAGACGTCGTTCGCTCAGCCATGGTACCAGCCGACGCACATCTGGTTCTCCGTCTCCTGCTTGTTGAAGGTGTAGGCCATGGTCAGGTTCATCTTGCCGTTGGGCGCGTACCAGAGGCTGACTCCGGGGACATAGGTGGTCTGCTCGAACTCCACCTCGTCGTTTTCCGCCTGGCGCACCCGGGCGAAGAAGGTTGCCGCTTTGTTGGCGCTGATCGCCCAGGTGGTGGAGAGCTTCGCCTCGTGCACTTCATCGGGAAGGATGGTCGATGTCAGCTGCCGGTTGGGGTAGACGTCGGTCCAGTACCAGGTATTGTCGGGGGTGGCCGCAGGCAGCTGATCGTTAGGCGTATTCATCAGCGCCGTGTTGTAATACCACAAGCCCGAACCAAGGGGATCCTGAATGGCCAGGGGGTCGCCTTGGGCGATGCCGACATGGGCGCCGGGCAGGGGATCGTCGATCTTCTGGAACTGGTAGCTTAGGTTGCCGGAGAGGGCCTTGTTCAGCCGGGTCTTGACCGACGCTTTCAAGGTGTGGGTATCGGTTTCCAGCAGTTCTTCTACGTCCCGATCGACCTCTTCGAACTCGTAGCCGAGGCGTAAGGTGGTCCCCCGGGCCAGGCGATAGACGAGGTCGGCGCCGACTTCCTTGACCTTGCGAGCTTCCGCCGAATGCCAGGCGTCGGTATTGGTTTCCGGCCAGGCGGCTGCCGCATTGGCGGCATCCCGGGCCGGGTAATACATTTCATTGCCGTTGACATCGATGTCATACATGCTACCGCGCAGGGAGAGGCGCAGGTTCTTGCCGAACTTGGTCGCCAGTTTGCCGCCGAAAGACTCGTATTCGCTCTTCAGGGTGCTGCCGTCGAGAAGCAGATATTCCCCTTGCGTCTGGCTCTTCGAGCTTTCGATGTCCGATTTGACGTAGCTGGCGGTCAGGCTCGTGTCCTTGGGCAGGTCGATGCGAGCCTTGAGGGCGTGGCTGTCCTTTTCCGAATCGGGTGTACGGCCGAAGGGGTAGTCACCGTTTTCATACAGCATGTTGTAAGCAGTACCGTTCTGGGCGTCCTCGTAGTAGCGGAAAGGGGTCGAGCCGCTTTCCGAGAAGGTGCGGGTCAGATACTCGTAGTCGACGGTGAGCAGCCCGAACTTGCCGGTGGCGCCGAAGGTGTAGTCTTCGGTGACTTCGTCGATCTTCTTGTCGACGGCGCTGACATGGCAGCTGTCGCACTTGGTCATGCCGATAGCCTGCTCCATGCCTTGACGTTTTTCGATACGCATGCCGGCATGGAAGATGACGTTGGGCAGGGCCGGGATGACCAGGGCCGCTTCGCTCTTGAGTTCACGGCGGGTCACCAGATAGTCGTTGGAGAGTTCCTCGGTGTAGGCCTGGAGGGGATCGTAGCCCACGGGCAAAGTGCCGCCGCCGACACTTGCGCCGGCCGGAAGATTGGAGAAAATCTTGTCTGTAGTGACGCTCGGCTGGGAACCGCCGGTGTCGTCCCGGCCGGTGGCGCCCATTTGGTCGAGGGTTTCGTGGTCCTTCCAGTGTTCCAGCACCTGGTAGTCGAGGCCGAGCCGGAAGATCCGCCCGGCATCCAGTTCCATGTTGAATTGCTGGTCGCGGGGGCCGTTGGCGTCCGCTTCGAGTTCAAAGGCCGAATGCTCGCCCAGATCCCCTTCGACAAAGAGTTTGGGGGCGAAGCTGAGACCGTCTTCGGAGCGGCCTCGGACATATTCGTTGACGCGGGCTGCGTTGTCCTTGGTGTTAATCCCGGTGGCGCCGACCTCCACATGGCCGCCGAAGATTTTTTCTTCGGCGGAAGCCGTGGCGGCGGTCGACATCAAGGCCAGGACGGACAGCAATGCAAGCAGCCAAGATTGGGGTTGCCTCATTTCTTCCTCCTTGGGTTAACGGGTCAGGCCGTGGCCACTGAGCGGCTGGGACGGATAGTCACTGCCGTGCACCGTTTTGTGGCAGGTGGTGCACTTGGTGCCGAAGGATGTCTGGAAACCTTCCTGCCCATGCACATTGACGATGTTGGCCGTAGCCGACGGCAAAGTCGCGTCGTTCGGATTGGCATCGTAGTTGGACTGCCGCAGGATGTGGAAGTGACCTTCGTGGCACTGCAGGCAGAGGAAGGGCTCGTTCTGCACCAGCAGGTTATTGGCGACCGAACCATGGGGATCGTGGCAGATGGTGCAGTCGTCCTCGACCGGGGCATGCCCGAAGACGAAGGGCCCCTGGTAGCGGCTGTGGCAGTTGAGGCAGAGGTCGTTCTTGCGCTCGTCGGTGAGCAACTCGCCGTGGGCGTTGTGGCAGCTGGAGCAGTTCATCTTCCCTTCTTTGATCGGATGGTGCGAGGGGAAGTTGCTCTGGGCCATCTGCTCCTGGTGGCAGCTGTAGCAGAGGGCCGGGTCTTCCTGCTTCAAGTTCGCTTTGAGCGGTTTTTCATGGCCGTGCATGGTGTGGCAGTCGCTGCAGCTCAGGTCGACCAGGGCATGTTCGCTGTGGGTCCAGTCCATGAGTTTGCCGCTGGTGTGGCAGAGGGCGCAGATTGCCGCCGACTCCTCGGCGGTGAGGGTTGCCGGGTTGAGGATCTTGTCCGTGTCCCCCTCCCCGTCGACGTGCAGGCTGCCGGGGCCGTGGCAGGATTCGCAGCCTTTTTGGCCGCCCATGTACTCGAAATCGGCCAGGCGTCCGTGAATGTTGTGGGCCATGGAAGCGCCTTTGTCTTCATGACACTCGACGCAGGTCTCTTCCCCGACGTAAGTGGCGCCTTCGATGGTCGGCAGAGTCAGCAGCTTCTCGCGGATGGCACCGGTGGCACAGGCCCCCAGCAACAGCAACACGGGAAGCAGCCGCAGCAGCCATCGGGCATGGTGTCGCGACGTGTTGGACATGAGTTCTCCTTTCACTCCTCTTTTTGGCTTGGCATCTCGCACCAATTTGGTTAATCGCCTCTTTTCTCTTTTTTCTCCCAGGGGTTCTCCTCCTCCTTTCCGTTATTCATTTCGCATTTTTTAACGGAAACACCATACTCAGCGGGGTTTTATCGGTAAAGCGAATGTTTCTTATGCCCCCTATTAGCGCGACTTCTATCTTTTATTCATATATCCTTATTTATCTATGGATAGGGCACGGCTTTTGCTTTATAATTCGGTCCGCATCGATATAGATGGAAAATGAGAAAGGTGGGGGAGAGGATGGAAACACGCTACTTTCAGACCTTGGTCAAGGTCTGTGAAACGGGAAGTTTTTCCAAGGCCGCGGAGTCGTTGCATATTACCCAGTCGGCGGTCTCCCAGCGCATCAAGTTTCTCGAAGAAAACTACGGGCATCAGCTCTTCGACCGCAGCGGGACGCAGCTGGAGCCCACCGGCGCCGGCCTGCTGGTGCTGGAAAAGGCCAGGGAGATTCTCGCCAAAGAACGGGAACTGGTCGATCGTCTGAGCTCCTTCAAGGGAGAAAAGCGCCTTTCTATCTGCTGCACGCCGACCTTCGGCATGGCCTATCTGCCGCGCATTCTCAGCGATTTCGTGCTGCGCAACGCCGACGTTCATGACCTCAAGTTCATTTTCAAGCAGCCGGCTGAGGCGATAGTCGGGGTACAAAACAAGGAATACGACCTGGCGGTGATCGAGTATTGCGACGGGATTCCGCCGGAATCCTTTGTCGTTTATCCCCTCCCTGATGACGAGCTGGTCTTTATCAGTGCCCCTTCCATGGACCTTCCCGAAACGCCCATGGAAATCGAACGTCTGCTCGAATTTCCCATCTATGCCCGCCGCGACGGCTGCAGTTCGCGCAACCTGCTGCGGCAGAATCTCGCCAATCTGGGGCATGACATCAATGATTTCAAACGGGTGGTGATTTCCGATGATCTGCGGCTGTGCATCGGTTCGGCCCTCGATGGTTGTGGCATCTCCTTCGTTTCGCGCAGCCTGGTGCGGGGTTATCTCCTCGACCACCGACTGCGCGCTCACTACGTCAAAGACTTCACCCATGTCCGTTCCCGCGCGGCCTTCCATCTCGCCGCACGCAGCGAGGACCCGTTGATCAGCAACTTTATCGCCAGCCTTCAGTCCCTTTTCAGTGACCGGGGGCGTCGGCACACGGACGGGTTGGCCCTTCCCTGACCTCGTTTTTCATACAGAAACAGCGACGCCGCGCACCGAATATCTCGGGCGCGGCGTCGCTGTTTTTTATGGGGGGATGATTGAGGAGGCTCAGCCATCCGTCTCGGCCAAAAAGGCGCGGATGACGGCGTAGGCTTCTTCGGCGGCGGCCTCGGCTTGCGGCAGGAGAGCAGCGATTTTGTCCAACTCCTGTTCGTTGGCGGCGGTTTCGAGCTGCTCGGCTCGATCCCGCAGACGCGGTGCACCGGCGTTGGCGGCGAGGCCGTTCAGGGAATGGGCGCGGCGCCCCAGGGTTTCGACATCCTCCCGGAGCAGCGCCTCGCGCAGATGGTCCAGGCACTTCGGGACATCGTCGAGGAACCAGTGCAGCACTGAGCAGGCCAGTTCGCGGTCGTCCATCAGGCGATCGAGGAGATCGGCCGGGTTGAAAATCTCTGTCGGGGGCGCGGCATTTTCCCGGGACGTTTGGGCGGTCTCGGTCTCCGGTTTCGGCGGCAGCCAACGGCGCAGCACCTGGGCCAGAGTCTGGCCGGAGACCGGTTTGGTCAGGTAGTCGTTCATTCCGGCGGCCAGGCAACGCTCCCGGTCACCGCTCATGGCGTGGGCGGTCATGGCGATGATCGGCACGACTGGATTGCGTACCTTGGATTGGGGTTCGCGGATCGCCCGTGTCGCCGCCAGGCCGTCCATCCCCGGCATCTGAATGTCCATCAGCACCAGGTCATAGTCTTGCCGTTCGAGGGCCGCCAGGGCCGCGCGACCGTTATCGACGGCGTCGGCGGCGAGCCCCAGGTTGCGCAGCAGGCCCAGGGCGACGCGCTGGTTGGTGGGGTTGTCCTCGGCGAGGAGAATTTTCGCCTGCCCCTGCCACGGCGTAAATGAATCCGCCGTCGGACGTTCGCCCTCGGCAAGCTCTGCCGCCGATTGCGCCGGTTCCGCCAGCCGGGCGGTAAACCAGAATTCCGAGCCCTTGCCGGGAGAACTGACCACGCCGATGGAGCCCTGCATCAGTTCGACCAGCTCCCGACAGATGGCCAACCCCAGGCCGCTGCCGGGATGGCGGCGGACGTTGCTTCCGTCAATCTGCATGAATTTGTCGAAGAGGCGCGGCAGTTGTTCCGAGGGGATGCCGATGCCGGTATCGCGCACGGAAAACCGCAGCAGGATGCCGCCGGCGGTGGTGGCATCCGGGGTCACGCCAAGGCTGATTTCCCCCTGATCGGTGAACTTGACGGCGTTGTCGAGCAGGTTGGTGAGCACCTGCCGTAGCCGGTCGCGATCGCCGCGCAGCCGCTCGGGGATTTCCGCCGTTCCCTGGACGCTGAATTTGAGCCCTTTGCGCTGGGCGCGGGCGGAGATCGCCGCCGAAACCTCAAAAATCAGCTGACGAAAATCGAAGTCCTCGCTGCGCAGGGAGAGCTTGCCCGCTTCGACGCGGGCGAGGTCGAGAATGTCGTTGAGCAGGGCAAGCAGAGCGTCGCCGCTGGCGCGAATCGTTTCCGTGTAGTGTCGCTGCTCTTCGGTCTGCGGCGTGGCCAAAAGCAGTTCGGCCATGCCGACGACGCCGTTCATGGGGGTGCGGATTTCGTGGCTCATATTGGCCAGAAACTGGCTCTTGGCGGCATTGGCTTCTTCGGCCCGCCGGGTCTGGTCAGCGAGCTTACGGTTGAGGGTGCGCAGGGCTTCTTCGGCCCGCTTGCGGTCGGTGATGTCGATGGAGGTGGCGAGCACCCGATCCTGACCGCCGATCTTGATTGGGCTGAGCTGGACCAGTTCCCAGAAAAGTTCGCCGTTGACCCGCCGGTTGAGCCATTCGAAGCTCTGTTCTCCTTCGTCCCGCACCTTGCGCAGCCAGACCAGGGCATCGGCGAAGGAGTAGGGGGGATCCAGCCAGAAATCGAAGGATTGCAGCTCTTCCAGATGGTTGAGCCCATACATGGCGATCGCCGCCGGGTTGGCATCGACGATGGCGCCCGTTTCCGGATCGTGAAGGATGAGGGAGACCATCGGGTCGTTGAAGAGGCTTTTGAACTGCTCTTCGCTGGCGCGCAGTGCCGCTTCCATCGCCTTGCGTCCACAGATATCGGTGATGAAACCGTGCCAGAGTGTGCTGTCGTCGGGTAGTTTTTCTGGAGACGCAACCCCTTCGCGCCAGCCGATGGTGCCGTCAGGCCACAGCACCCGATGCTCATTGCGCCAAACCTCCAGGGTGGCGGCAGAGCGTTGGATACTCTTTTTCACCTCGTCGAGATCTTCGGGGTGAATCACGGAAAAAATCGGCTCGGCGCTTTCCCGCAAAGGTTCTGGACTCAGGGCATAGATTTCCTGAATTCGCTCACTGGCGTAGGGCAGGGTGAAGCGGCCGTCGGGGTAGAGCCGGGATTGAAAAATCATCCCCGGCACCTGGGCCGAGAGCTTGCGCAGCAGGGCATCGCCGGCTTCGGCGCGGGCTTTTTCCACCTGCAACCGGCGATTTTTGTGCATCACCAGCAAGGTCAGCTGCAAGACCAGGGCGCTCATGAAGATGGCGACCGTCGCCGGCAGCCGGTATTTTTGCCAGACATCCCCGGCGGTGAACTGGGGGGGGACGTCGAAGGGGGGCTCGCGGAGGGTTTCCAGAAGTTCCCGGATCGGCGTGTAGTTCAGGGGGATGGAAAAGCCGTGGATACCGATGGCCTGCGCCACATCCCCTTTCAAAGGGAGCTGCAGCAGGGCGGCGGTCATGGCGTTGGCCGCCTGTTCGCCCACATGGGGCATGGCCAGCAGCGGCCATTCAGGGTAGAGGCGGGTGGAGAGAGCCAAGGGGAAGTGGGGGAGGTTCTGGTCGTTGATGATGCGCAACTCCCCGGGGCGGATCTGCCCTTCCCGAATGAGCATTTCGACAACTCCGGTCCGCATCATGGCCGCATCCGCCTCGCCGCGCAGCAAGGCCTCGATGGCTCGATCGTGGGGCATGCCGGTCTCCAGGATCTTGGCATCCCGGTTGAGGTCGATCCCCTGGCGCAGACATTCGAAGTTCTGCATCATGAAAGCGCCGAGGGATTTGCTGCTCGGCGTGGCGACCCGGCGGCCGACGAGATCGCGGAGCGAGTGGATGTCGCGGTTTTTGGTCAGGGTGACGATAGCGCCGCCGAAGGCGCGAATCGGTTTGCCGTCCTCGGTGTTGATGAGTGTGACCAGCGGCGAAGAGATGGCGTGGCTGTGGGAGAGCTGGATATAGTGGGTGGGAGGGGTCAGGACGAAGTCGACTTTGTGGCGGTCGATGGCCTCGACCATCTCTTCCAGGGGGAGAGCCACAAGGTGCACCCGAAAGCCGCGCAGGTTGCGGTTGAGATAATCCACCAGAGGGGCCCACTGTTCTTCGACATAGGGCTTTTCCCGGTAGGCGGTAATCGCCAGGGAGAGGGTTTCCACCTCCCTTTCGGCCTCGGTGGCCGGCAGGGGCGCGGCTGCGAAGATCAGCAACAGCAGAGCCCCGAGACAGGAGAGGAAAGTGCGGCTCATAACCCGGACTCCCGGGGGAGATAGGCGGCGCTGAGCAGGTTGTCCAGGCGCGGCGGCCGGTGCAACAGTCCAGTGTCGGTCATCCAGCGGGCCAGACGCTCGGCTGCCGGGATCAGCGAGGTGCTCCCCGGGGTGAGGTAGCGCCGGTTGATGACGGCATCGGGCAGTTCGAGGTAGCGGTAGGCAGCGATAATCGCATCCGGGTCGATGCGGAGAAAGTTGGTCAGGCGGTAAGAGGCGTCGATGGGGTTGTCGCGCAGCAGGCGCCGACCTTGAAAGTAGCCACGCAGCAACAGTTTCAGGTGTCGTTCATGGCGGGAGAGGCTGTCGGCGCGGACCACCAGCACATCGAAGATGGTGTCGGGCATTTGCCGGCTGTCAAAGAGGCGGTGGGCGCCGCCGCTGTTGAGAATCCGGCTGACGATCGGCTCGTAGGTCACCAGGGCGTCGAGCGCGCCGGAGCGCCAGGCGGCTTCGTGGCCATCGGCTCCGATTGATACCAGCGTTACCTGATCCGGGGCGAGTCCCGCCGCCTTGAGCACGGTATCGACGATGAGCATGCCGACGGCGTTCGTTTCCGCGCCGAGCCGCCGCCCGGCCAGATCCCTTAGGGTGTGGATATTCCCCCGCGCCAGCAGGACATCGGCCCCCAGGGACTGGTTGAAGATCAGGACGATCCGCAGATCCAGCCCTTCGTCCCGCAGCCGCAGGGCTTCATCGAGAGTCAAACCGGCGCCATGGACGGCCTTGCCGCGCAGCAGCTCCATGGAATCGCCGGCGGAGAGGCTTTCCATCAGATGGACGTCGT
Source organism: Desulfuromonas acetexigens (assembly GCF_900111775.1). NCBI lineage: Bacteria > Pseudomonadati > Thermodesulfobacteriota > Desulfuromonadia > Desulfuromonadales > Trichloromonadaceae > Trichloromonas > Trichloromonas acetexigens. The sequence goes on from NZ_FOJJ01000012.1 coordinate 267,869, forward strand.
TTTTCGGCAGATAGTCCAGATCCCGCGCCAGAAAGAGGGGGGCGTAGCCGAGCCAGCCGTGGGCGGCGATGCGCAGGGGCTCGATGCCAAAGGCGCTGCAGCCGGGCAACCAGGCAAGGCCGGGCAGAGCCGCAAGCAGGGCCAGGCAGCGGCGGCGGGAGAGACCGTGGGCGCACGAATTAAAGTTCTTCGAAATCGCCATCTTCCTCCCCCGACTCCTCTGCTTCCTCGGCGAAATCCTCATCCATGAAACGTTCGAGAAAACGCTGATTGTCCCTGATGCGCGCCGCCACCTCCCGTTCGATTTCGGCCAGTTCGGGGAAGCGGTCGGCCAATGGGGTCGGTTCCGCCCCTTCGTTGGTGGGGGATGTCCTGTCGTTGCCGGATTCCGGTATTTGTTCTTCGTTCATGGATTAAATGTTAGCTTTTTCGGAGGATGAAAATCAATCCCGCAGGGTCGATTCAGGGGTTTTCTCCCGCCGTTTCGTCAGTGCCCGCCGATAGAGCTCGAGATAACGCTCGGCCGAGCGCTCCCAGGAAAAATCCTGGCGCATGCCGGCGCGGACCATGTTGTTCCAGTCCTCGGGGCGGGCATACAGGCCCAAGGCGCGGTCGAGAGCATGGAGCAGGGCCTCGGCCGTGGGCGCGTCGAAGAGGTAGCCGTTGGCGCGGGTCCAGTCCTGTTCCGGATCGACGATGGTGTCGGCTAGGCCGCCGGTGCGGCGGGCGATGGGGATGACCCCGTAACGCAGGGCGATGAGCTGGCCGAGGCCACAGGGCTCGTAGCGACTCGGCATCAAAAAGAGATCGCTCCCCGCGTAGATCCGCCGCGACAGGTCGTCGTCGAAGGAGAGGTTGATGGAGACCCGCCCCGGATGGCGGTGGCGCAGGCGCTCGAAGCGCTCCATGTGCTCCTTCTCGCCGGTGCCGAGGAGCACGAACTGCAGCGGGCGGCGCAGCATTTCCTCCCAGGCCGCTTCGACGATATCCAGCCCTTTCTGCGTTGCCAGCCGGGTAATCATGGCGACGATCGGCGTCTTCGGGCTTTCGCTCAGCCCCAGTTCCCGTTGCAGCGCCGCCTTGCAAACGGCTTTTCCGTCGAGGAGGTCGGCGTCGTAGGGCTGGGGCAGGGCCGGATCGGTGGCCGGATTCCACTGCCCGGGATCGAGGCCGTTGACGATACCGAAAAGGTCGTCCTTGCGCGCCCGCAGGATGCCGTCGAAGCCGATCCCCATCTCCGAGGTCTGGATTTCCCGGCAGTAGGTTTCCGAAACGGTGGTCAGCAGATCGCTCTGGGTCAGTCCGGCTTTGAGGAAGGAGAGCATGCCGTGATATTCGAGGCCGTCGACCCCGAAGAGCTGGTGGTCGAGGTCGAGGGTTTCCAGATGCTGGCCGGCGAAGAGCCCCTGGTAGCCGAGGTTGTGGATGGTCAGAACCGTGGCGGCGCCGGCATAGAAGGGGTCGTCGTCATGCTCAGTGCGCAGCAGCGCCGGGATCAGGCCGGTCTGCCAGTCGTTGAGATGGAGGATGTCGGGCTTGAAGCCGAGGCGCGGCAGCAGCGCCAGGACTGCCCGGTCGAAGAAGCCGAAGCGCTGGGCGTTGTCCCAGAAATCCCCCTCGGCGCCGCCGTAGAGGCCGTCGCGGTCGAAGAGGGCGGCCTGCGCGACAAAGTAGACCGGCACTCCGTCGAGATCTCCCTGATGGAGCGTGACCTGAAGCGGGGTGCCGTCGAGGGGGACGATGGCGCTCGCCAGATCCATCGCGACGGCATCGCCGCGTTGGGCGATGGTGCGATAATAGGGCATGACGATGCGGACGTCGTGCCCGAGGGCGCGCAGTGCCCAGGGGAGGGACCCGGCCACGTCGGCCAGCCCGCCGCTCTTGGCGAAGGGCGTGACCTCCGACGCAATCATCAGAACTTTCAGCTTCTTGCCCGGTTTGCGCGCCGGGGCGGGGGCCGTCTGAGGCGCGCTGAGGCGCAGCAGTTCGGCCAGCTGGAAGCCCGCCTCCCGCGCCGACTGGCGGGCGGCGGCGTGTTGCTCGAAGCGCCGGGTCAGCCAGTTCAACAGCTCGGGCCGATCCTCTTTCAGGGTCTGGACGGCGCTGCAGGCGGCGGCGACGAGCAGGCCGTCGAGCAGGCTGTCCCAGCGTTCCTGGTTGAACCACTCGATCCCTTCATGCCAGTGGATCCGCAGGTATTCCCGCACCGCCGGGTCGCCGAGCAGTTCCCGGAAGGATTGGCGCTGTCGGCCCGGGAGCCAGAAACCCTGATGGCGCACGAGCACCGTCACCAGTTGTCGGGTGGCGCGGGCCTCGGCGTCGGCCAACGTCTCCTGCAGGGCGTCGCCGAGGAGATATTCCTCGATCCAGGCGGCACCGCGGCGACTCGCCTCGTTGCCGGGAGCGAGCCCACCGATCTGCCGCAGCAGCAAAAAGGGGAGAATAACACGATTCGGCAGCCCTTCCGTGAGGATCCGTCGCAGTCCGGCCAAGGCCAGATTTTCACCGGGGCGCTTGCTGGTCAAGCGGCTGAGCAGGCGCAGATCGTCGAGTTGGCGGCGAATGGCCGCGAGCACCGCCTCGGCCGGGGGAAGAGGCTGGGCGAAATGGGCCAGGGTTTCCACGAAGCCCGTCATGCGCGCCAGGAATTCCCGGTAGTCGGGATGTTTCTCGAGTTCCGCCGGTTCCCGGGCGAGGATCGCCGCCAGGGGTTGGCGCAGGGCGACTTCGAGCAGGGCGCGGAAGGCGTCGCCGACGGGGCGGAAGCGGATCTTGCGCAGCTCCCGGTCGAGATCGGCGACCGGGGCGTGGCCGATGCGCCGGTAGAGTTCGCCCCAGGCGCCGTCTTCATCGTAAAGGGCGACGAAGTCGAGGCAAACCCGGTACTGGTAGGGGCCGAGGCTGAAAAAGAGGCCGTTTGCCGCCAGCTCATCCCCGGTGCGCAGGTATTCGAGGCCGGCGCGATGCTCGCGGAAACGGCAGTACCAACGTTCTCCCGCACGGATACCGAGCGCCGCGGCCAAGGAATTGGCGCGGGGCACATCGCTGTCCGGCCGTTGCCGGGGCAGACCCTGGTGCAGCCAGCCTTCACAGTCACCGTAATGGTTGTGGTAGAGCACCAGCGCCCGCTCGTCGCCGACGCCGTTGCTGTAGGCAAAGACGTTGTCGTTGACCTGACCTTCCTGGAAAAAGTCGAAGAGTTCAAAGTTTTCGGCGCCGCTGAAGAGATGGCGGCGGCGCAGCAGGGGGAAGATCTGCGCCTCGTGGTGACGGACGAAGGCCTCGTCCACGACCTCGTCGTAGTAGGCGCGGCGGTACTCCATGCCGTACTTCTCTTCAAAACCCTCGATCTGGCCGTGGCCGAACATGGGCAAACCCGGGAGGGTGGCGAGCATTACCGCCACGCCGAAATATTTATCCGCCTTGCCGAACTGGGCGACGGCGGTGTCTTCGTCCGGGTTGTTCATGAAGTTGACGAAGCGCTGCAGAATGCCCGGCTCGAATTCGAGGATGTTGCTCAGCACCTGGCGGTATTTGCCGTTATCCTCGCGCTTGAGCATATTCATGAAGGCGCTGTTGTAGACCCGGTGCATCCCCAGGGTGCGGACAAAGTAGCCCTCCATCAGCCAGAAGGCCTCGGCGATGAGCAGGGTGTCGGGCACCTCGGCGGCGACCCGGTCGACCACCTCGCGCCAGAACTCCACCGGGAAGGCTGCGTCGAAGGCCTCCCTGGCCAGCCAGTGCTCGGCCCGGGACGGTACTCCCTGGCCGCCGCCGGGTTGCGGAAACCAGAGGCGCTGGAAGTGCTTCTTAGCCAGGGTCATGGCGGCGTCGAAGCGGATCACCCGGAAACGCCGGGCGATGCCGAGGATGGTGCGGATCATCGCTTCGCGCACTTCGGGGATCAGGTAGTTGAGCTGGGCGGTGTCGTTCCATGGCATGTGGGTACCGTCGTTGCCGTGATAGATGTAGCGCACCCGGCCCGTGCGGTGATCCTGATGGCGGAAGACGACCGCCGCGTCGCTGTGATCGTAGTAGCCGTCCTCGATCTGCACGGTGACGTCGGGGTCGTCGTAGAGATCGGGGCCGTGGTACTGGTAGGCCGGGTAGGGGGGATGGTCGAGCTGGATGAACCAGTCGGGCTTCTCCCGCATCCACTTGGAGTCGAGCCCGGTATGGTTGGGAACGATGTCGCTGGCGAGGCGGATGCCCCGGCGCAGGCAGCGTTCTTCCAGACGGGCGAGAGCCTCGTCGCCGCCGAGATCGTCGGCGATGGCGTAATCGAAGAGCGAGTAGGCCGAGGCCTCGGCCTCGGGATTGCCGCAGATGCGCTTGATCTTCCGCGAGGCGGGGGAGCGTTGCCAGAGGCCGATCAGCCAGAGGGCGTTGAAGCCCCAGCGGGCGAGGCGGTCGAGTTCTTCCTCGGGGATGTCGTCGAGGCGGTGAATCGGCCGGTCGTAGCGTTTACCCAGTTGGTCGAGCCAGACGTAGATGGTCTTGGCGATCAGCACCACATTGGGCATCCAGTCGGTGTCGGGGGAGAACGCTTCCACTTCGTGCTCCGCCGCCCAGCCGAAAGTCGGTACCGGCAGCGGGGCGCCCGTGCCGACGAAGCCCCGCTGCATCTCTTCCTCGTGAATGATGGCGAAGGCCACTTCCAACTCGTTCAGCATCTCTTCGGGGATGATACCCGCCCATTGCTGGCGGATGAAGCCGAGCTGTCCGGCCAGGGAGTCGGGCGCGGCCTTGAGGGGGGCGAGGAGCAGGTCGAGCAGTGTGCCGCCGAAGACGCCCGGGACGGCGATTTTTCCCAGTTCGCTGTCGAGTTCCGCCAGGACTTGCCGATAGGCAGCCCGCCGCGCCAGTTCGTCGTCGGCGAAGAGGGGGCGGTAGGTCCGGGCTGCCAGGTTGCCGTTTTGCACCGCCAGGATGAAGAGTTCGATCAGGCTTTCGAGACGGCGTCCATCCCCCTGGGGACCGTTCAGGTAGCGTTTCGGGTCGGCACCGAGCCAGACCGCCGCCGGCGGGAAGAGCTCGATCAGGTGCCCCAGGGTCTTCGGCAGGCTGGGCAGTCGTTTGGGAACACCTCCCAGCTCGATGTGGGTGCTGGTGATGCGGCAACCGCGCAGCTCCAGATAGCGCCCGGCGACATGGCGCAGGGCGCGGTTGAGCAGCGCCAGCAGGTTGAGTTCCCCGGCGCGGGGCGGACGCTCCGGCGCCGCGTGGCGGCGCAGGGCTTCGGCCAGCTGACGAATCTGGAAGAGCCGGCGCTCGGCATCGGCGAGCACGCTCTTCGGATTCAGTTCCAGGCGCTGCCAGGCCTCGGCGGCGACTTGCAGGGACAGGGGGAAATAAGGGGGGTGGGGCTTGCCTGGGGTCATGGTCGATCCTTTGATCCTCGGCGCGAAGCGATCTTCGGCTCGCGCCGGGGTGATGAAGGCGTTCTGAACGGACGACGATCAAGGGCTCCGGGCAGGGTGCCGGCGGTTGCAGGCGAACCTAACGGGAAACCGAAAGGTCGGCTTCCCGCAGGAAACGGGCGACGGCTTCCGGCGGCGCCGGATTCATGTAGAAGCCCGTCCCCCGTTCAAAGCCGGCGGGACGGATCAGGTGCGGTACCAGTTCGATGTGCCAATGATAGTCGTAAGGGAGTGAACTCCAGTAGTCGGGTTTGCCGAGTCGCGGGTGCATGGGGGGCGCGTTGTGCAGCACGAAGTTGTAAGCGGGGTCGCGCAGCACGGCACGCAGCCGCATCAGGGTGTCTTTCAGGGTTTCCGCCAGCAGCGCCAGGGCGCCGTCGTCGAGCAGGCCGAAGTCATGACCATGGCGGCGCGGAACGATACGCAGTTCAAAGGGGTGGCAGGAGGCGAAGGGGGCGAAGACCACAAAATCGCCGTCGTCGCGCACCACCCCCCGGCCGTCCGCCACTTCCTGGTCGGTCAGGTCGCAGATCAGGCAGCGTTCCTTGCGCTCGTAGTATTCGCGACAGACGGAGAGCTTGGTGGCGACCACCGTCGGCGTGATAGGCACAGCGATGAGTTGGGAATGGGAATGGGGAACGTTGGCCCCCGCTTCGAGACCGTGGTTCTTGAAAATCAGCAGATAGCGGAAACGCCCGTCCCGGCGCAGATCGAGCATCCGTGCGCGATAGGCGCGCAGGACATCGGTGATCTCCGCTACGGACAGGTCGGCGAGGTGGCGGTCGTGGTCGGGGGTTTCGATGATCACCTCATGGGCACCGATGCCGTTGATGGTGTCGTAATGCCCCACCCCCTTCTTGTCGAGCTGCCCCTCGATACGCAGGATCGGGTATTTGTTGGGGATGACCCGCACCTTCCAACCCGGGCCGTTCGCTGCTCCACCACCGGGGCGCACGGCGAAGAGTTCACTGGGGGTCTTGGCTTCGTTACCGGCGCAGAAGGGACAGGCGGCCAAGTGTACGGTCTCCCGCTCGAGGATGAAATCCCGGGGGCGGCGACCCCGCTCGTTGGCGATAACGACCCAGCTCATTTTCAGGGGATCCCAGCGTAATTCCGACAAGGGGCGATCCTTTCAATACAGGTTCTTCCCTCGCCCAGCGGGAGAGGGTGCCCGCAGCGCGGGCGGGAGGGGCGTTAAATCAACCAGTCGTCCAGCTCCAGGCTCTCCCCCCGGTAAGGGAGACGGAGCGGGCCTTCGGCGGGCCAGCGAGAGGTCTCGTTTTCACCCTTGAAGAGATGGATGGAGAGGATCAGCGGCGTTTCCGCTTCCAGGGCCAGGGGCGCCAGGGGGATACCGAGTTCGATGATGCGGCCGCAGGCCGCGACCCCCTCGGCGAGGACGGCGCCATTCCCGTCGCTCAGCCGCAGATGACCACCGGGGACGAGTCGGGCGATGCGTTCGGCCTCGGCGCCGAAGCGGATTTCCAGGCGCCCGTCGGAACCGAGCAGTCCGCAGAGATCTTCTTCCGGGTCGAGGCGCAGATAGAGACGCTCGCGGTCGTAGCCATAGTGCAGTACGGAAAATTCCCGATGATGGGCGGTGTGCATGGCGCCTGTCGCCGCCAGGTCGGCTGCGCCTGCGGCCAGCCATTCGAAATAGTCGCTGACGCGGCCGTCGATCAGGGGGGTGAAGAGAGCGGTCGGTTCCGTCGCCGCCTTGGCTGCCCGGCCAGGTTTGATCGGCTGAAAGAGTTGGGTGGGTGCGGGCAGCCCCGCCTCCCGGTAGAGGGCTTCGAGATGGCGGCGGAAGAGGAGGTCGAAGATGTCGGCCTGATCGGTGGAATGGTCGTCGCCGTACCACCAGAACCAGTCACTCCCCTCGGCGCGGAGCAGATGCTTGAGAATTTCCGGCAAGGGTTGGCCGTCGCTGCCGTCGGGCACCTCCAGGCCGGTGGCGTCCAGCACGTCGCGCCGCGCTCGCTCCAGCCAGTCCCAGGCGATGTTTTCTTCGGGATGGCCGATCCAGATGCAGAAATCCGAATTGATCCACGAGCCGGCCGCCAGTTTCGGCAGCGGCTCCGGCCGCATTTCCGCCAGCGCCTCCCCGACTGTAACCATGCGCAGACTCGGCTCGGCCAACAGCCCCTGGTAGAGGGCAATGAGAAAGGGATGGCCGTTGTCCTGGTAGCGCTCCCAGCAGTTTTCCCCGTCGAGGATCAGCGGAATCAACCCGTCTGGGGCTTGCCCGGCGACCCGCTTGAGCTGCTCGATAAGGTCGGCGGCGGCCCGCTCCGGACTCCAGTGGGCGTAGACGAAGCCGATGCGGTCGGAGAGTTCGCGGTCGCGGAAGATCAGGGGGAGCCCGGCGTAGCTGTAAGGGCGGTAGAGGCGGCGCCGGTCGGAAAGGCCGCCGGGGAGGCTGCGCGCCAGGATGCCTTCGTCGGAGGCGGCCCAGGCCGCCCCTTCCTCGGCGAGGATGCGGACTGTTTCCTCGCTCACCGAGCCTTCCGAAGGCCACATGCCCCGTGCTTTTTTCCCGAGTTTTTCGCTGACAAAGTCAAGCCCGAGGCGCACCTGCAACCGGGCGTCCTCGGGATGTTTGAAGGCCGCGGTCGGCAGCTGGATGCCGGCCGTCGCCTCGCGGGCGGTGGCGGTACCGCAGAGCAGGGGCAGAATCGGGTGGGCGTAGGGGGTGACGGAAATTTCGATGTCGCCGGTCGCCTCCATCGTCCGGTAGAGGTCGCTCACTTCGCCGATCACCTCGTCGTAAAGGGCCAGCAGCTGAGCTTTTTCCTCCTCGGTGAAGTGCTCGCCCTTGACCAGCAGGTCTTTGACCAGGGCGGATTCCTGACGCAGATGATGGCCGGACCAGGCGAGCAGGAACCACACCTGCAAATCGCGCAGATCCTGTTCCGAAAAGGCCTGGATGTCGGGGTCGGGCGTGGTCCCCCGGCGCCGCGCCAGCTCCCGGTAGCGGCGGAAGGGCTGGATGTGGCGATCGGTGTGGACCGAAAAAAACTGGCGCAGAATCAGGGACCGTTCCTCGCCGCTCAACTGACCGGCGGGCTTGGCGGCCGTCTCGATCCACAGATCCCGGGCGCTGCCGTCGACATAGCGCGCCAGCTGTTCGAGCATGGTCGGCACCAGGTTGAAGGTCATGCGCGCCCCCGGAACCTCGGCGGCGGTCTTGAGCATTTCGCCGTAATCTTTCACCGCGTGCAGATAGGTCCAAGGCAAGAGGGTCTTGCCTGTGATCGGATCCCGGTAGTCCGGCTGATGCATGTGCCAGAGGATGGCGACTCGCAAAGGTTTCATAAGATCAGGCGCGGACCGGTGTCGACCGGTCCGCGCATCCTCTTTGTCGGGGGTGGGGGAGCCTGCCCGGAGGCAGGCATGCCTGATCCCCTACTGGAGTTCCTGTTTCCATCTTTCGACTTTCAATCGGTAGCTTTCCACCAGCCGGCGGGCGGTAGAAAGTTCCGCCGACTCGGCGATGATGTGGGTGACCGGCCGGTACTGGTCGGGAAGGACCAGTGCCCAGTCCTGGTTCATCTGGATACGCACCCCGTCGATGAAGGAGGCTTCCTGGTCGACGGAATCCTCGCTCATCTTGCGCATGATCCCCCCCTTGAACTCCTGGGAGCAGGAGACTTCCACATGCTCGTAGAAGCGTCGCGGCAGCATCTGCCGGGTCTGGCCCAGGGTCAGGCCGGTGCGCACCAGCAGCTCCAGGATCTTGGCGACGGTGTGGAGGGCGTCGAAATTGTACTGGAATGAGGGGAAGGCGAAGCGCCCGTCCATCGAGGCGGCGAAACGCACCTGCCGCTCCTTGGCCGATTCGATGATGGAGCGGGGGTCAGTCTTGGTCCGCTTCACCTGCATGCCGGCCTCGGCCGCCAGCTGTTCGATGGCCGAGGGCGCCGAAACCGGCACCACCAGACTCCCTTCCCGTTCGGCCTTGCAGACCAGCGCCGCCAGGGTGGTCAACGCTTCGATGTTGGAGAAGGCCTGGCCGCACTCATCGACCAGCAGCAGCCGTTCCCCCGACGGTCCCATCCAGAAGCCGGCCTTGGCCCCGAGGGTGACGACGATGCGCGAGAGCTGGTCCATGGATTTGGCGTCCTGCTCGGGGCCCTTGCCGGTGCAGTTCTCGGTGACCTGGGAGTTGAGCTCGATGACCTCGCAGCCCAGTTCGTTGAGGAGCGCCGGCAGCACCTCGCCGGCCGACGAATGGTTGAGGTCGACCACGACCTTCGGTGCCGCCTTGGCGATAGCCTTGCGGTCGAGGGCATGGAGGAAGCCTTCGTGGTAATAGTCGTAGATGCGGGGGATCTCCGAGATGCCGCCGGGGTCGGTGTAGTGCACCCGACGGAAGTTTTCCTTGAAGAAGATCCGCTCGATGTTCTTGGCCGTGGCCGAGGAAATTTCAATCCCTTCGGCATCGTAGAAGAGAATGTCGGTGGCCATGGGATCGTCCGGCGACTGGCGGAAGTGGATGCCCCCCGATTCGCCGAAGGTGGTGAGCTTGTAGCGCAGCACCGGCAGAGAGATCATCTTGGTGTCGCGGACGTTGATCCCCGCCGAGAGCAGCCCGCCGGCGAAAGAACGCTTGAGCATGCGCGACGAGCGGATCGAATCGCGGCCGGAGAGGACGAAGGAATCCTTGGGCAGGATCGAGCCGTAGGCGGCGCCGAGTTTAGCGGCAAATTCGGGGGTCAGCTCGACGTTGGTCAGCCCGCGCACGGTCGCACCCTCGAAGATGCTCTTGCGCCATTTCTCGCCCCAGATCAGGTTGGTGGTGACTGTCGCCCCCCCTTCAATGACCTTGCGCGGCCAGATCTTCACATCCTTCTTGATCAGGGCCTCGTCGCCGATAGTCGTCTCCTCGGCGACCACCGCGCCTTCCTCAATGACGACTTTCTGACCGACGCGCACGTTGTCGCAGAGGACCGCGCCGTGGATGGTGCTGTTCTTCTTGACGTAGATGTTGTCCCAGAGGATGGCGTTGCGCAGCTCGACGCCGTCCTCGATGATGCAGTTGCGGCCGACCACGCAGTTGCTCAGCCGGGCCTTGCCCACCACCTGGGTGTTGGCGCCGAGGACGACCATCCCCTTCAGGGAGGTGTTCTCGTCATCGACGTAGCTCGCTTCTTCGCCGAGAAAGAGCCGGACATCCTGCCGGGCCGGGGTCACCGGTTTTTCCATGAGATTGATCTCGACCCGCCCCTCGGCGATGTCCTCGCAGGATTCCAGATAGGAGTCGGTGTTGCCGATGTCGGCCCAGTAGCCCTCGAGATGGCAGCCGTAGAGGGCATCGTCGTTGTCGAGCATCTGCGGGAAGACGTCCTTGGACCAGTCGCGGTTCTCCCCTTCGGGAATCATGTCGAGAACTTCCGGCTCAAGCACGTAGATGCCGGTGTTGATGGTGTCGGAAAAGACCTCGCCCCAGCCCGGTTTCTCCAGAAATTTGGTGATTTTCCCTTCCTTGTTGGTGATGACCACGCCGAACTGCAGGGGGTCTTTCACCGAGGTCAGGGTCAACGTCGCTTTCGCCTTGTGCTCCTCATGAAAGGCGATGGCCTGCGACAGGTCGAAGTCGGTGAGGAGGTCGCCGCTGATGATCATAAAGCGCTCGTCGAGATGTTTCGCCGCCATCTTCACCGCGCCGGCGGTGCCGAAGTCTTCCAGCGGCGTGACATAGGTGATGCGCACGCCGAATTCGCTACCGTCGCCGAAGAAGTTCTTGATGACCATCGGCTGGTGGTAAAGGAGCAGGACCAGCTCATCGATACCGTGCTTCTTCAGCAGTTCGATGATGTGCAGCATGATCGGCCGGTTGTAGAGGGGAATCATCGGTTTGGGCAGGTCGATGGTCAGGGGATGAATGCGGGTGCCGAAGCCTCCCGCCATGATGACAGCTTTCATGAATATTGGCCTCCCGCCGTTCTAGGAATGTTTTTTCTTCAGGACTCGGTCGATTTCTCGCTTCAATTCGGACAGATCGGAGCTCTTCACCACATAGCCGTCGGCCAGCCAGGAGGAGAAGTCTTCCTTGTAGCAGGAAAAGGCGGTGCAGAGGATGACCGGCAGGTCGGTGCGCTCCTTGACGATCTTCTGCAAGAGCTGGAGACCGCTTTCCCCCTTCATCTGGATGTCGAGCACGACCAGGTCGAAGTGCTGGTGATTGAGTTTCTCCGCCGCCTCGGCGCCGCTGCCGGCACTTTCCACCTCGTAGCCTTCGTCCTCGAGCTCGGCGGCGTAGAGGTGGCGGATATCCCGTTCATCGTCAACGATCAGCAAGCGGGCCATGGTCGTCCTCCCTGGCGATAGTGAGTTTGATGGTGATGGTGGTGCCGCGGCCGAGTTCGCTGGCGATGTCGAGCAGGGCCGCGTGTTCATCGAGAATCCGGGTACAGAGCGACAGCCCCAGGCCGCTCCCTGAATCTTTGGTGGAGAAGAAGGGGGCTGTCACGGTGCGGATCGTTTCCTCGCTCATGCCGGGGCCGTTGTCGGTCAGTTCGATGTGGATGCGCTCGTCGTGCAGCGAGCTGCGGGCGACGATCTCGCCGCCGCTGGGCATCGCCTCGATGGCGTTGGTGACCAGAGCGCGCAGGCAGTAGGAGATCTTCTTGAAGTCGAGCTTGGCCTTGGGCAGATTCGGTTCAAGATCGAAGCGGCAGGCGATGCGGTTCATTTCCAGGTCGTCGCGCATGCCGGCGAAGACCCCGGCGATCAGCTGGTTGATGTCCCACCAGTCGAAGGTTGGATGCAGCGACTCCGAGTAGCTCAGCACTTCCTGCAGCACCTCTTCGAGGCGGCGGGATTCGCGGATGATCGATTCGATGTGGCCGCGTTTGGCGTCTTCCGGCGGCGTGTGCTTGAGCAGGCTGCGGGCGAACCCGCCGATAATCGTCAGGGGGTTGCGGATGGTGTGGGAGATGTTCGAGGCGATCTTGCCGACCAGGGCCATCTTCTCCATGCGCACGATCAGTTCCTGCTGCTCGCGCAGGCGGTTGTTGGCCTCGGTGATCTTCCCCAATTCCTCCTGCAGGCGCTCGTAGAGGGAAGCGCGCTCGATGGCGAAGGCGACGGGCAGGGCGAAGGTCTCCAGGGATTGTACGTCCTCGGGCGTGATCGGCCGGCCGTTGATGATGTTGTCGGCGAGAAGCAGGCCGATGCGGCGGTTCTTGCTGATCAGCGGCACCAGCAGCAGTTCGCCGACGCCGAGGGTTTCCGTCTGGCGGCGCTCGATCCCCGGCTCTTCCCAGAGATTGACAATGTGCCGGGTCCGCTGTTCGTTGAGGGTGGCGATGAAGAGATGCTCGGCACAGTTCATGGGAACCGAAAGGATTTCGAGCAGGTCGCGGAATTTTTCCTTTTCCGCCACCATCTTCTGTTCCCGCAGAATCTGTCCCATGTCCTGCAGGGAATAGTCGTGGCTTTCGATTTCGTGCCAGATACGCCCGGCCTCTTCACGGTTGCGGGGACCGACGGCGATATGTCCCTTGAGGTGCTGGCGATCCTTGTCGACCAGCAGCAGAATCGCCCGATTCAGGCCAAACCCCTTGCCGGCGGTAATGGCGGTCAGCGCCAGGGAGAGGACTTCATCCATGGCGACCGAAGTCTGCAAGATCTGGCTGACTTCATGCAGAAAACGGATTTCCCGGGTGCGGGCCTCGGTCTGCTGGGTCAGCCCCTGCATCTCGGCGCGCAGGGCCAGGATTTCTTCGATGGCGTAGAAAAAGAAGGCGGGCAAGCCGTCCGGGTCGCCATTCAGGCGTCGCAACTCTTCGAGAAATAATGGGCACTCGAGGCAGCGCACCAGGAACCGTTTTTTACGATTGAAGAGCAGTTCTTCGTCGCCGGGCCGCAGGAAACGGCACTCGTCGGGAGATATGGTTTCTTTGTTCCAGCAGCAGCCTGAAGGCACGTGATCTCCTGGCGATTTGGCAAAGGGACATGACAAGAAAAATATAACGAATTATATCAATAATAGTGCCTAATGCAATGAAAGATTAAATCTCATTGGGGATTTCCAGGCCCGTTTCCGGGGAATGCCCTTGCCCGGGAACGGCACCAATGGCATAGTGCCCGACATGAGCATTAAACGCTATCGGGTTTTTTCCGAATACCTCAAAGAAGAGTACGGCGGACGGGTGCACAAGATCTCCGTCGACGCCGGTTTCTCCTGCCCCAACCGCGCCTCGAACCGGGCCGGTGCCGGCTGCCTTTTCTGCGATCCCGGCGGCTCCGGGGCGGTCGGCATCGACCGTGCCCTGAGCGTGGCTGAACAACTTGAGCAGGGCAAGGAAGTGATGGTCCGCAAATACAAGGCAAAACGCTTCATCGCCTACTTCCAGCCTTTTTCCAACACCTTCGCCCCTGTGCCGCGCCTGCGTGCTCTCTATGACGAGGCCCTGGCCGTTTCCGGCATCGTCGGCCTGGCGGTCGGCACCCGCCCCGACTGCCTGCCCGACGACGTCCTCGACCTGCTCACCGAATACCACCGGCGCACCGATTTCTGGTTGGAGATCGGCGTGCAGAGCCGCCACGACGCCACTCTCGATTATCTTCGCCGCGGGCACGATTATACCGCTTTTCTCAAGGCTTACGCAGGCGCCAAGGCACGTGGGCTGAAGGTTTGCGCCCACGTCATTCTCGGTCTGCCCGGGGAAGATCGCGCGGCGATGCTCGCCACCGCCGACGAGATGGCGCGGCTGCGCGTCGACGGCATCAAGATCCACCTGCTGCATGTGCTCAAAGGAACGCCCCTGGGCGGGCTCTACGAGGAAGGGATGATCCCGGTGCTGGACCAGGAAGAGTACGTCGGATTGGCCGTCGACTTCCTCGAACGACTGCACCCGGAAACCTTCATCCACCGCCTCACCGGCGACGGCCCCCGCGATCTGCTGCTGGCGCCTTTGTGGTCGCTGAAGAAATGGGAAGTGCTCAATGCCATCGACGCCGAGCTGGAGCGGCGCGATACGCGGCAGGGCGCAAAATCACGGTGGCCGACGTAGGGCGATTCAGGGATCGTCCCTTGTCGCCGGGAGCGGATATGGTAAAGGGCGCAGCATGCTGCGCCCCTACGGCGTTAAATATCTGTAATAGTTGTTTGGATAGACGATTCCCTACGCCTCGGGGTGATCCGGGCCGGGGACGCGAACGGGGCGAGACTCAGGGCTTGACGCTGTCCTGAAAGGCGACCGGGTTCTGCGAAGGGGATGGTGTACCGGCGCCGCCCCAGGAAATGAGGAGGAGCGAGGCCCAGACGATGCTGATGAGGATGACGACGGTCTTGAACATGGCGCGAACATTACACCAGGCCTTGGCCTGAATCAAGAGGAGATCGCTCCCTTATTCTCATCTTGCCCATTTTTTTCTTTTCATGGTAGTTTGCCGCTCCGCAACCATCAGCCCCTGTTCACCAATCACCAATCACTGCCCTTATGAATCTATCTATGCTCAATCCCCAGCAGCAGGCGGCGGTCCGCCATGACCAGGGGCCTTTGCTCCTTCTGGCCGGGGCCGGCTCGGGCAAGACCCGGGTCATCACCAGCCGTATCGCCTATCTGGTCGGTGAGCGGGGCGTTCCCCCGGACCGGATTCTGGCCGTCACCTTCACCAATAAGGCCGCTCGCGAGATGCAGGAGCGGGTGACGGAAGAGGTCGGCCGCAAACGGGCCAAGGGGATGGTCGTCGCCACCTTCCATGCCCTTTGCGTGCGCATGCTCAAAGAGGATATCGAACGCCTCGGCTACAAGAAGAACTTTTCCATCTACGCCACCGCCGATCAGGCTCGACTGGTGCGCGACCTGATGCAGCAGCTGCAGGTCGACGGCAAGAAGTTCGATGCCGAACGCCTGTTGTGGATCATCTCCGACGCCAAGAACCGCCTGGTGCCGCCGGAGCGCTTCATCCCCCGCGACCGGGACGAATACTCCACCCTCGCCGCCGAACTCTATCCCCGTTATCAGAAGGCGCTCAAGGCCTTCAACGCCGTCGATTTCGACGACCTCATCATGCTTGTCGTGCGCCTGCTGCAAGAATTCCCCGAGGTGCGGGAGAAGTATCAGGAACGCTTCCGTTACCTGATGGTCGACGAATACCAGGACACCAACGCCGCCCAGTACCTGCTGCTCAAGCTCCTCGCCGGCAAGCATCGCAACCTCTGCGTGGTCGGCGACGACGATCAGTCGATCTACGGCTGGCGGGGCGCCGATCTTGGCAATATCCTTGATTTCGAGAAGGATTTTTCCGGCGCCGCGGTCATCCGCCTGGAGCAGAACTACCGCTCCACCGGCAACATCCTGGCCGCCGCCAACGCCGTCATCCGCAACAACAAAAAGCGCAAGGACAAGGCCCTGTGGACCTCGGGCGAGCCCGGGCGGCGCATCGAGTATCTGCGCTGCGAGGACGAGGAGGACGAGGCGCGGCTGGTGATGGAGCGCATCCACGCCGAGCGCTTCAAGCACAACCTCGCCTATCGCGACTTCGCCATTCTCTACCGCACCAACGTCCAGTCGCGGGCTTTCGAGGAGCAGCTGCGCTACGAGAATATTCCCTATGTGCTCATCGGCGGGCAGCAGTTCTTCGACCGCAAGGAGGTCAAGGACGCCATCGCCTATTTGCGCGTGCTCGTTAATCCCCGGGACGAGGTCAATTTGCTGCGGATTCTCAACTACCCCAAGCGCGGCATCGGCGAAACCAGCGCCGACCGCCTGATCCGCCACTCGGCCGAACTGAACCGGCCCCTCTGGGAGGTGTTGGCCGACGCCGCCGGGGTCAACGATCTCGGCGATAAGACGGTCGAGGCGGTGACCGGATTCGTCACCCTGCTCGAACGCTACCGCAAATCCTTCGCCCGTACCCGCGACCTGGCCCATACCGCCCGGGAGCTCTTCGCCGAGATCAAACTGGAGGATGAAATCTATCGGGGGACCGATGATCCGGTGAAGGCCCGCCGCCGCGCCGACAACGTCGAAGAGGTGGTGAACGCCATGGCCTCCTACCAAGAGCGGGAGGAAAAACCGACCCTGGCCGGGTTTCTCGACAAGGTGTCGCTCCTCGACCGGGACCAGCCCAACCGTGACGGCAAGGAGAAGAAACTGCAACAGGATGCTGTTGTCCTGATGAGCCTCCATTCGAGCAAGGGGCTGGAATTCCCCGTGGTTTTCATGGTCGGGATGGAAGAGGAATACCTGCCGCACAAGAAGTCGATCGAGGAAAGTTTCGATATCGAAGAGGAGCGCCGCCTCTGCTACGTCGGCATCACCCGCGCCCGCAATCATCTGCTGCTGCTGAACGCCGCCGCCCGCAAGAAATACGGCAAGCCCCAACCCCGGGTGCCGAGCCGCTTTCTCGAAGAGATTCCCGCCGAACTTCTCGACCGCAAGACCGGCGACACCCCCCCCATCACCGGCGAGCCCGAACAGGAAAAGATGGCGACGAACTTTTTTGCCAACATGAAGGCGATGCTGGAGGAATAAAAAAAGGGCGGTCTGCGAACCGCCCTTTTTCATTTCCTTAAAAAATCCCCCACTTCTTCTTTTTCGGCGGCTCCGGCTCTTCCAGATGGCCTACGACCGGAAAACGTTCCACCACCGCCCGCACATGGGGCGCCGACTTCAGTTCCTCGGTCAGATCCGCCCCCGCCTGGTGCATCCCCTGGTGATTCCCCGCTTGCCACAGGGGGCTCTCGCTCACGTCATAGACCTTCTCGTTTACCGCCACATAGGCTTTGCGACCGTCGCGGCCGTCGAATTTTGCCAGTTCTTCCTTGGTCATGTAGACACCTCCTGAAATGAATGATTCGTCTCCCGGGGATAGCACTCTCCGGGGCATCAGTGCATTAAAGCATATCTGGGAATCGACGGATTGCCAGCTGGTCCGGTTGCCGGTTTTTTTGACTGTAGATTCCGAATTGGTCATCGATCCGGTTTTTTGACGGAATTGGTGCCGCCATTTGCTTGCCATTCGGCGAATGTCTGCTAGCTATTTCTTAACGCTGAAAATAAATGGGAGTTCTTCTAGAGGAATGATGAAAGAAACTTTAGTGAAAGACTTGTCTATTGGATTTTGCTTAAACTGGAAATATTGTCGATAAAACCGACGGTTGGGCTTTGATTCAATTATTAAAATATCCCGCATAGTTGATAAAGGATGGGCTAATGTATCGATATTGTTGATGAAAAAAACAAGCTGAATGCACTTTTGGCGCGCGGAATGCATCCTGCTCAAAACTGATTTTCTTTTTTGTAGCATCGTAAGGTCGGTTCGCATCGGTGGCGGCGATTGGTTGGGAGGCCGGTTCCGCTCCCGGAGTTTTTCACGAAATCATGTAGACAGGAGGTAGCATGAGAGTCTGGCAAGGATTTTTGATGGGCGTGCTGTTGGTGCCGCTGGCCCTGTGGCCGGCTGATCCGGCGGCGGCAGCCTCGGTTTCCGGTCGGGCAAGTACCGTGCTCGAATGGTATGACTCGGCCAACGAGGAAACCTCGCTGCCGGTATACCAGTACCTGCAACTGAACGCGAAGGATATCGGCGCCAAGGGCTACAATTTCAAGGCCTACGGTCGGCTTGGCAACGATCTGAACGACGAGGAGAATATCAAGAGCCGCCTCTATTACGCTTATCTCGAAAAGAAAGACCTCTTCGAGGGCTTCGATTTCCGTCTCGGTCGCCAGTTCATCTCCACCACCGCCGGCGCCTCATTGATGGATGGTCTTTCCCTCAACTACACCCTGCTCGACGATTACCAGATCAAGGTCTTCGGCGGCGGGGACGTCAGCTACTACCAGGGTTACAACGCCAAGGACGTGGTCACCGGCGTTGAAGTTTCCGGCAACTTTTTCGACAGCCTCGACCTCTCCCTGAGCTATCTGCAGAAGTGGGACGAAGGTTTGCTCGGCCAGGAGCTGCTCGGCTTCGACGCCAGTTACGACCTGAACGGCAAGCTCTGGCTCTACAACGAACTGCAGTGGGACATCCTCTCCGAGCGGCTTAGCTATGCCCAGGTCGGCGGTAAATACCGCTTCGACTTCCCCCTGACCGCCCGCCTCGAATACCTCTACAGCCTGCCGGTCTTCTCCTCCACCTCGATCTATTCGGTCTTTGCTGTCGCCGAGTACGAAGAAGTGCTGGCCGAAGTCACCTACAACATCCGCCGCGATATCCAGCTCTTTGGCCGGTACGTTCGGGAGATCTACGAAGAGTACAAGGATGCCGACGTCTTCGAGGCGGGGATCGAGAAACTGCGCACCGGCAACTTCTCCGGCTATCTCACCGGCATTTACCGTATTGATGATGACGGGCAGGATCTCAAGGGCTTCAAGGTGCGCGGCGCCTACCGCATCACCAAGGCGATCGAGGCCGGGCTCGGCCTGAATCTCGACGTGCTCGAGCGGGAGATCGATTACTTCGACAGCGATACCGATACCGACGACACCACCAGCCGCCGCTACTGGGCCGACATCTCCTGGCGACTGACCGATACGCTCAACCTGGAAGGCAAGATCGAGCGGGTGGATAGCGATCTGTGGGATTACTACAATCGTGGCACCCTGCGCCTGAACCTTCTCTTCTGACAAGGAGCATCCCATATGACCCGCAGAATATTATTCGCACTGATCCCGATGCTGGCCGCCGGCGCGCTGCTGGCCTGGGCGGCGGGCTTCGACCACGAGGCTCACGTCAAGGAGTACGTCGACGGCGGTGATTGCGCGGCCTGCCACGTTGCCGGCGCGCCTTCCATCATCCCCGAAATCGCCGTCTGCCTCGAATGCCACGGGCAAGAGGAAGTCGGCGGCATCAGCTTGCCCGCGCCCAAGACCCACGGGCCGCTCTGGGCTCTCAACCACCGCGCCGAAGCCAAGGGCAACGCCATCGACTGCAATGCCTGCCACGAGCAGAGCGACTGCCTCGACTGCCACAAGGCCGGGTTCTCCCACGAGCAGGGCGCTTTCAGCAACAACATGGTCAACGTGCACCGCAGCGACTTCCACGTCACCCACCCCATCGCCGCCCGCACCGACCAGAACCTCTGCTCCAGCTGTCACGAGCCCAATTACTGCAACGAGTGCCACGACCGCTTCCAGATGCGCGGCAGCGACATCGGCAGCCCCTCGCACCGGCGCACTTTCGACATGGGTTTGGATGTTGCTGTCGGGCATGAGAACTTTACCGAAGCCATGTGTGACGATTGTCATCTGACCGATTCCGTCTCCCCTAGTTACCATACCTGGTCGATCGGGCATGCCCGCGAGGCCCGGCGTTCACTGGCGACCTGCCAGGCCTGCCATCCCGATGGTGATGTCTGTCTCAAGTGTCACAGTGCCCGCGGGGGACTGAAAATCAACCCCCATGGTAACGACTGGGGTGATCGCAAGGGCAGCCTTAATGACGCCAGCAACGGTAAGACGTGCAGAAGATGTCACTAGCGCTTTCCGGACCATTCATGGAGAAAGAAAAAAGGAGGCACTTTATGTACCGAAGGATGCTTGTTTTGCTTGTAGCGCTGTTCTGCTCCTCAATCATGCTTTGGGGGTGCGGCAGCAGCGGTGGCGGTGGCAGCTCGGTTTCTGTCCCTGTGGAAGACGATAGCGCCGCCGTTAACGATCCCACCCCGACCGTTCCGGTGAACTCCGCCGTGGCCCGGACCAATTGGGCTGTTGTGCCGCAGTTGGACATTGCCGACGCAACAGTCGCTGACGACGGCAAGCTCACGGTCAACTTCACCTTGGCCGACCAGTCGGGTGCCCCTCTGACGGGATTGACAGGCTTCAGCTTCATTGCCGCTCAACTGGTCCCTTCCGGGGATCTAATCAGTGGGGCCCAAGATGCGCAAGATCCCTTCTTCTGGCAGAGCTATATCAACCGGGTTGAAGACGCCAGTGCCGCCGGCACCTCGGGGGGACAGCCGAATAATGTCGGCCCCGGTGGTGCCCCGGTCTATGAAAAGGCGATCCAGGCAACCACCGAAAGCAACGGCACCCTGGTTGACAACGGCAACGGCAGCTACTCTTACACGTTTAGTACGAACCTCAAGACTGGCACCTTCTTTCCGGTAGACCCGGCGACCATGACGTATGCATTTCTTGGGGACACTGCTCTCGCTTTTGACGCCAACCGCACCCATCGTGTTGCGATTCAGTTCAGCGGCGTCACGCCGGCGGAGCGTGCGCCGGTCAATGCCTTTTACGACTTTATTCCCGCGACCGGTCTGGCCATCGACCCGGCGGTGGACGCTTCCCGTCTGGTGGCTGAAACCGCTTCCTGTAACGCCTGTCACGACGGCCGCCTAGCGCTTCACGGGGGCAATCGCACCGAGGTAGGTTACTGCGTCACGTGTCACAACCCCGGGACCGTCGATGCCAACAGTGGCTTCAATCTCGATATGGCCAATATGGTCCACAAGATTCATCGAGGTCAGAACCTGCCCAGTGTCAAGGCAGGCGATGAGTATGCCATCTGGGGCTATCGCGGGACGGAGCACAACTATTCCGAAGTGGTCTATCCCTCTCTTTATTACGGATCGACGGCCGAACCGCTCAATTGCACCGCCTGCCATACCAGCACCGCCAGCACTCCCGACGGCGACAACTGGTATACAAAAACATCCGATCTTGCCTGCTTCTCCTGCCACGATCAGTTGGAAGTCGGTAAGGAGTTTGCGTACCATGCGGGGGGTACCTATGACCGCCATGACCAAACGGCGGGGTCCGACCCCTACCCGGCAGATCAAGCCAATATTGATGCCCGCAACTGTGGCGGATGTCACACGGGAACCGCCACAGATCTTCCGAGGCTTTATCGCCGAACTTTTTATGCCCATTCTCACGACTTCGCCCGGCCCCAATTCCGCTACGTCATCGAATCGGTATCGGTCAACGCCAATCGCCAACCGGTCATTCGTTTCCGCGTCCAGCAGCGCGCCAATGCCGGAGCGGCCTTCGCAGACATGGATCTCTTAGCGCAACTTCCCGAGTATACTCCGGTTTACGGTGGAGCGGCGGTACGTCTTTCGAGTGGACCGAACTTTGCCTTGATCTATTCGACCACCGGGACGGACTGGGATCTCAACCGCCCCAATGGTCAACCTGCTTCCGCGTCCCTGGCGAATCTCGGCGCGGGCACGAAGGATGGAGCGGGCACCGGCAGTGGCAGCGCCGGGACTTTGGTCGCCAATGGCGATGGTTCGTTCACCGCGACGGTCACCGGGGGCAGTTATCCCGCCGGCGCGACTCGACGTGCCGTTTTTATGCAAGGATATTTCCAACTTGGTACCGCACGGCTCGATACGCCCTCGCCCCTGACTTTCGTCGATGGCGATACCGCTCGGCGGGAAATTGTCGAGCAGGACAAGTGCCTCGGTTGCCATGGCGGCATCGGGTTCCATGGTGGCAACCGAGTGGATAACCCCTTGGTTTGCGCCGGTTGTCACAACCCGCGCCTGACCAGCAGCGGACACACGCTTCCCGATGGTCAGCCGGAGGATGAAGTCAGTAATAATCTCAAGGACATGATTCACGGTATTCATGGCGGAACATTAGTCGGCGTGCGTAATTTTAACGGCAATGCAACCGCCTATGACTTCACCACGATCATGTACCCCGGGGTTCTCTCCAATTGTCTTTCTTGCCACAAAGAAGGGACGTTTGGGCAGCCCGCGACCGGTACGGCGGTAACCACCAATGTCACCTTGGATCGTACCGCCGCTGAAGCCGGTGCCGATGACCTCGTGACCAGTCCTTACAGCGCCAGCTGTGTCGGCTGTCACAACAGTACGGAAGCGATTGCGCACTTCAGGGATTTTAACGGCTCCGTGAGGGCCAAGCGTTCTGATGTGGTTGGTGGAGAAGAGCGTTGTGCCCTTTGCCACAGCATCTCGAATCCGGTCGAGCCCGTTGATGGGGTGCATAGCGGGCTGCAATAGACTGGGAATTGTATTGGTTTTTGTTTGAAGTAGAAGAAAGCGACGGGCTAAGGCCCGTCGCTTCAGACTGCTGACAAAGTCCCCGTCGAAAGGCGGGGATTTTGTTTATTATAGACGAAAGGGGACGTATAGACGAAAGGGGACGTTGTAGACGAAAGGGGACGTTGTTTAATTGTTGAATAAGGTCCGCCACTTTGCTACTCTCCCACCATGCCCCGTCAAACCCGCCTCGATATTCCCGGTCTGTTGCAGCACGTTATCGTTCGTGGTATCGAACGCCGGAATATTTTCCGCACCAACACGGATCGGCGCGATTTCGTCGAGCGACTCTCCCGTCTGCTCGTCGAGACCGATACGGACTGCTATGCCTGGGCGTTGATCCCCAATCATTTTCACCTCCTCTTAAAGCCCAAAGGCTGTGAACTCAAGCACTTCATGCGTCGGTTGCTGACAGGCTACGCCGTCAATTTCAACAAGCGGTACCGTCGCAGCGGGCACCTGTTTCAAAACCGCTACAAGTCGATTGTCTGCGAAGAAGACGCCTATCTGCTGGAATTGATCCGTTACATCCATCTCAATCCGCTGCGAGCCGGGCTGGTTAAAAACCTGGAGGCTCTTGCGCGTTTCCCCTGGTGCGGTCATGGTGTTCTGCTGGGAAATGCCTCGATGGAGGGGCAATCCGTCAAAGACGTCCTTACTCTTTTCGCGGAGCACCCGGCCCCGGCGTGCAAATGCTATCTGGCCTTTGTCGCCGATGGCGTTGCCGTGGGCGAGCGCCCGGAACTGGTCGGCGGCGGGCTCCGACGCAGTTGCGGCCAGAACATTTCTGAGGAACCACAGGCTTTTGATGAGCGGGTTCTCGGAGGCGGTGATTTTGTGGAAAAACTAAGTGGGCTTGAGCCGCTGAAAGAGGGTCTCGCCCCAAAGCTCGATCTGGGAAGACTCGCACATCGTGTCGCTGAACATTTCGAGATTGGCATCGATGAGCTTGTCGAGAGAGGTCGTTATCCGCAGCGAATCGCGGCTCGCGATCTCTTTTGCTATGTTGCAGTTCGTATCCTTGGCTACAGCGGCGTTCAGGCCGGGAAGTTGCTGGGGTTGCAACGTTCAGCGGTCAGTCATGCCGTAAGGCGGGGAAAGGTTCTGGCGGAGCAGGGGGGCTGGCGAATAGAGTCAATACTGGTAGCTAATTAAATAATTAAACAACGTCCCCTGCGAGGGAACCAATTAAACAACGTCCCCTGCGAGGGAACGTCCCCTGCGAGGGAACCCAACGTCCCCTGCGAGGGAACCCAACGTCCCCTGCGAGGGAACCCAACGTCCCCTGCGAGGGAACCCCACCACTTGGGAAAAGCCGGGGTCAAAAATCTGGGGTCAAGTCTTGAAAAGCAACTTTTTCTAAGTTGTCCCGGCTGATGCGGTTCACTTTCGTTCACCGCATCCTATCCCCCTGCCTGGGGTTTTTCCGTCAGGTCGCGGAAAAAGTCGGCGACGGTTTGCACGACGATGCCGGAGGTCTTCTCCGGCCTGTTCATATGGGGGCCGAAATGTTTGAGGTCGCCGGTCAGAAGGTGGGTGGAACCGCTCAGCAGGGCGGCTTCGAAGATGGGGCGGTCTTTGGCGGGGAGGTCGAGGGGACATTTCAGTCCTTCGCCGCCGGGGATAATGTCCATCACGGACAGAATCGTTGCCAGCCGGGGCAGGCTTTGCAGGTATTTGTTTTCAAGATTCCGCCGTGCTTCTTCCTCCGCCAGGCGACTGGTAATGATTTGCCAGGAGAGTCGCGCCGCGAGGTCAATCAGCAAGGCGGCCTTGCCGACGGGGTTGTGTGCGGCCGTGAAGATGACGTTGGCGTCGAGAAAGATTCTTCTCACAATTCCGCCTCAAATTTCCTCAAAATGGCCTCTTTTTCCAGCGGATCGAGCCGGTCTTCCCGGTTCCAGCGCTCGATGTCCGAATCCGTATAGGTTTCGATCTCGAGAACAGCTGCCGGACGCAAAACGACCTCACCATTACGGTCTTCGGCAATGATCACCCCGCCGGGCCGGATCCCCAGCTTTTTCCGAAAGGCTGCGGGCAAGGTAATTTGGCCGCGACTGGAAACGATGATGTTTTCGCGCATATAATGTTCTCCTGTTGAAAAGCTGAATTTCAGCTTAGCGGACATTCGTAGGGATGTCAAAGCAGGAAAAACATCGGCGGCACATCTTGAAAAGTCAACTTTCCCAAGTTTCCGATTTGATGCGGTTCACTTCCGTTCACCGCATCCTACTGGCTCCAGTTGAAGTAGTACAAAAGCAGCGAGGCGGCTCCGGATTGGGGCCGCCTCGCTGTATTTGGGGGGTGGGGGAATTCTAGAAGCGACTGCGCAGGGCGAGGCGGAAGACGACGTCCGAGGCGGTTTCGGTGGCGATGTCTTCGCTGACGCCGATTTCCAGGGCGGTCTTTTCGCCGAGGGCGAGGTCGCCGCCGACGGTGAGAATGGCGGCGGGATCGCCGAGTTCCTTGAGGTCGCTGTCGTAGAGGGAGGTGTGGCCGTCGAGCTGGAGCTTGAGGACGATCCACGACCAGGGGCGCCAGCCACCGCCGAGCATGGCGAAGCCGACCAGGTTGCGCTGCTGTTCTTCGACGACGTCGCCGTCGGTCATGCCCATGAGGCCGAAGCTGCCGAAGAGGGCGAGGGCGGAATCGCCCTGGCGCCAGCTGCGGTTGCCGGAAAGCCAGAGGGAGAGGTCGGTGCTGCCGCTGCCGAGCAGATCGTCGCTGTCGCCGGTGGGGAGCTTGAGGGCGGCGTGCAGGGCGGTCCCCCAGGGCTCGTCCCCTTCGGCGCGGGCGAGCTGCCAGGCGGCATTGAGGCGGATGTCGCCGATTCCCTGGGCGTGATCGTCGACCAGGACTTCCTGCTTGCCGTTACGGATGTAGCTGTAGCGCAGCTCGTCGCGGGACGCCTTGTCGCGGCCGTTCTGGGGGAGGCCGAAGGTGTCGTGCCAGCCTTCGATGAAGCCGTCGAGAAAGCCCCCCCGGTGCATCAGGTAGGGAAGATCGAGGCCGACTTCGAGACGCGGCGTCAGGCCTCGGCGCAGGTTGAGGTTGAAACGGTAGGTTTCGCCGTCGAAGAAGGCGCTCTCACCGCCGCTGCTGTTGTGGGTGTAGTTCTGCGCCGTATCCAGGGCGAGTTCGGCGGCGTGTTCGCCGGGGGGGAGGATCAGGGTATGGCCGGGGGTCGGCAAGCCGAAAATCTGGGTCATGGGGGCGCGGTTGCCGGTTTGGAAAGGGCCGATAGCGAGTTCGGCGCCCGCGGCGGAACCGGCCAGGAGGATCAACGACAGGGCCAGCCAGGGCAGGATGCGGCAAGCGATCATGAGTCGATACCTTTGTCTTGGGGTGGATGGGGATGAAAGTGACAGACTGAAGAGTACCGAGGCCTGTTTTAACGCAGCCATTCGGTGCTGTCAAAACAAAAGGGGGTGAGGCCGGGCCGCCGTTTAATCGTTGCATGGCGACCCCGCTCACGTTAATCTCACAAGGATTGTTTCATCCCCTAAGCGAGGAGTTGCCCATGCGTGTATTTCGATTTTGGCTTGTTGCCTTGGTGATAGGTTTGGCCGGCTGTGCTTCCTGGCATGCCCGGGTGCGCCCCGGTTTCGACTGGAGCACGGTTTCGACGGTGGCGTTGCAGGGGCCGGCGGAGGCCTACTCCGAGTTGGTCGCGACGGCGCGGGAGGAATTAGAGGGGATGGGCTACCGAGTGCTCCCCGCCGAATCTCCCGAAGCGCAGGTGGAGGTGCAACTTTCCGTGGTCGAGGCGCTGGATATCGATGAGTCCGGAAAGACCTTCATGCGCCCGAAGAGTCTGCATACCCGCTTCTACAAGTCGGTGGATCAGGCCCTGGTCGCCGAATCGAGTTATTACCTCGGACCGTCGGAAAGCCCGCGCCAGGGGGTGAAGGCGCTGCTCGCCGGAGTGCGGAAAAAGCAGGCCCAGGCTGCTGCCGTTCCAGCGCAGGTGGTGACGGCCGCGCCGGTTGCCACCCCGCCCGCGTCGAAGCCCGCTGTGGTGGAGCCCGTTCCGGTGCAGGTCGCCCCGGCACCGCCCGCCGCTGCTGAAACCGCTACCGCCCTCCCGTCGCAAACAAACGCGCCGGTTGCCGCGCCTGCCAAGACATCGGGCACAGCGACCGCTCCGGAAGCGGTGGCGGCTCCGCAGGGGAGCGATCTCCGTCAGTCCCAGGCGCATCCTGTTGTTCCCGCGGCGACACCCACGCCCGTTGCCCGGCCGGAAGTTGCGACCGAAACAACGGCGGATGACGACTGGGACAAGCCTCGGGGCGAAATGCCTTCTTCCGGGGAGGCTTCCCCCTGGGTGCCGCGTTTCCAGTCCTGGGGCTTTTCCGATTGGGGCAAGAGCCGGGAGCTTGAGTGAGGAGTGGGGAGTGGGGAGTGGGGAGTGGGGAGTGGGGAGTGGGGAGTGGGAATGATGCGGACTTTTTGTAAACTGATTGTCTTTCTGACGCTGTGCTGGGGATCTTCGGCCTCGGCCGCGACCGTTGCCGGCAAGGTGACGACGGACGGCGGGAAAGTGCCGACGGCGGGGGTGCAGGTGCTGGCCTATCCGCTGGCGGCGGCCTCCCTTGCTGGCGAGGCGCCGCACCGTTCGGCGGCAACGGGGAAAGACGGCCTTTTCTCCCTGGAGTTGCCCGCCGGGCAATACTTCTTCCTCGCCCGGGGGGGCGGCTTCTTCGCCTACTACGGCCGCAATCCGGTGGCGGTGCCGGAGGACGGGCTTAGCGGGATGAATCTGGCGCTGGTCGCGGAAAATCCGGCGGTGAGCGAGCGCAAAGTCGAGTTTTCCACCGGCGTGGCGGGGCGGACCCTGGTCGGGGAGGAACCCCTGGCCGACGCCATCGTCTATGTCTATACCGATCTCAATGACCAACTCAAAGGGATGGGCCTGGGGCTGTCGGCGCCGAGCGATGCCGAAGGGCGCTTCGATCTGCCCCTTTCCCCCGGCACCTACTACCTGCTGGCCCGGCAACGGCAGGCGGGGGGCTTCGCCGGACCGTTGCGGGCCGGGGATTTTATCGGCTACTATCCCGGCAACCCGGTGGTGGTCGGCCCGGACCAGGTGCTGCAACTGACCTTGCCGATGCTGGAAGTGCCGGAGAAGGTCGAGCGTCTGGCCGAATCCCTCTTCGGCCAGACCAGCATCCACGGGCGCATCGTCGATGGCGAGGGAAAGCCGGTGGCCGGGGCGCGGGCGATTCTTTACAGCGACCCGACCATGCTCAATCGCCCCCTCTACGTCAGTCGGCCGAGCGACGCCGACGGCCGCTTCGTTCTCTCCTTCGCCGCGGGCGGTACCTACTATCTCGCGGCCCGTGACACCCTCGGCGGCACACCGCAGCCGGGGGAACGCTACGGCCGCTTCGCCGATTCCAGCGATGGTTCGATCCTAGTAGAGACCGGCCAGGACAGATCCGGGGTGGAGATTGTGGTGGAGGAGATGTGGTAGGGGTGTCCTCTGTCAGGGAGGTCTCCAGCCCATGATCTGGCGCTCTCTCGCCTCGCTGCGGCTGACCGTGCCGCTGCTCTTGGGCCTGGCCCTGGCGGCGGTCTTCGGCACCTTCGCCCCCCTGGAGGAGGGGCGCTACGAGATCTTTTACCAGCGACTCTGGTTTCGTCTGCTGCTTGGCCTGCTCGCCCTGAATCTGAGCGTCTGCACGGTCCGTTCGCTGCTGCAGCGACGGCGCATGCTCGCGGTGCCGACCTTTCCCTTAAATAGCGCCGATCTCGACCCCCCGTGGCGGGTCTTGCCCGAGGGCCTGGATCGCGACCGGGCGGCCGCCCGTCTGGCCGCTCTCGGTTATCGGGTCGTCGCTCATCCCCAGGGGCTCCTCGCCCAGCAAGGCATCGGCGGGCGCTGGGGGGGGACGGTGGTGCATCTCTCCCTGCTCTTGATCATGGCCGGGGCGCTCCTCGGTGGCGCCGGTTTCGTCGGTACCCGCCAACTCCATGTGGGGCACGAGGCGACGGACTATTTCGACTGGGCGGCCCAGGCCGATCGCCCCTTGGGCTTCACCTTGCGCCTCGATCATTTCGAGCCGGTCCATTACCCCATCGAACTGCGCCTCGCCGTGGTCGAAGCCGACGGCAGCCGCCCGCCGCTGCTGCTGACCACCCGCGAAGGAGAGACGGTCGAGTTGCCCCGCCCGGGACTGACGGCGCAGGTGGAAAAATTTCTCCCCTTCGAACAGATGCTTTTTCTGCAGCTTTACCGCGACGGCCTTCCCCTCGGTCGTTACCAGGCGCTCCCCGCGGGGGGCAAGGAAACGAGCCCGATCGCCTTCGGACTGACCCTCCACCCCGACGCCTTCCGGGATCCGATGCTGAAACAGTTGCACAGCGAGGTGTCCATTCTCGAGGAGGGACAGGTGGTAAAGCAGGGGGTCATCGAGGTCAACCGACCCCTGGTCCATCGCGGCGTGACCATTTACCAGACCGCCCATGGCCGGGATCCGTTCGGCTTCTGGTTCGCCGGTTTCCAGCTCAGCCGCGACCCTGGCGAGCCGCTGGTCTGGAGCGGCTGCGTCCTCTTGAGTCTCGGCCTGTTGACGGCCTTTTTCCGGCGCTGGCGGGTGCTGCTTTTCGCCTGGCCGGAAGGGCGGGGCGTACTTGAGCCGCTGCGGGGCTTTGCCGGCGAGGCCGGAAGCGCTGATCTCCAAGTCCTGCTGCACGCTCTCGCCGTGTCCGTTACCGCCGAGGCCGGTACCTCCGCCGACCGGTATGATCCTTGACGGTTCGGGAGGGGGCATGGTAGATTACGCCACTTTTTTCTCATTTATCCCCTCCGAAAGTCCCGGCGGCGGATACGCGGAGCCCCGATGTATTTCCCTTCCCCCGAGCAGTTCGCCTCCCTGGCCACACAGGGCAACCTGATTCCCATCTACCGGGAAATCCTGGCCGACATGGAAACCCCCGTTTCCGCCTTCAAGAAGATCGACGACGGCAAGACCTCTTTTCTGCTGGAAAGTATCGAAGGGGGAGAGAAGTGGGCGCGTTACTCTTTTCTCGGCAGCGGTCCGGGGCGGGTTTTTCGCAGCCGGGGGAAGCGTTATGAAGTGTTGGAGGACGGGCGCGTCATCCAGTCAGGGGATTGCGCCGATCCCCTGGCCGAGCTCAAGGCCTTTCTCGCCCCTTACCGGCCGGTGCCCATCGACGGCCTGCCCCGTTTTTTCGGCGGCGCCGTCGGCTATCTCGGCTACGACATGGTGCGTTTCGTCGAGGAACTGCCCGACGCCAACCCTGCCCGCATCGGCGCTTTCGACTCGTGCTTTCTGCTCACGGAAAAGCTGCTGATCTTCGACAACATGCGTCAGAAGATCAAAGTGGTGTGCAACGTCCACCTCGCTCCCGACGCCGACATCGAGGCCGCCTATCGCCAGGGAGTCGCCCAGATCGATAAACTGATCGAGCAGTTGCGCGCACCTCTGCCCCGTCACGCTCCGGAGATTTCGACCGAGTCGCCGGTCATGGAGTCGGATTACACCCGCGAGGGTTTCATGGCGGCGGTGGAGCGCTGCAAGGAATATATCCGCGCCGGCGATATCATTCAGGTGGTGCTGTCCCAGCGTTTCTCCGGCCCCCTAGGCGCGACCGACCCCTTCGACATCTACCGCGCCCTGCGCACCATCAATCCTTCTCCCTATATGTTCTTCCTGCGTTTCGGCGATACCCTGGTAGTTGGCGCCTCGCCCGAGGTGCTGGTGCGCAAGGAGGGGGACCAAGTCGAGGTCCGTCCCATCGCCGGCACCCGTCCCCGGGGAATGACGGCCGAGCAGGATCTGGTGCTGGAGGAAGAACTGCTGGCCGATCCCAAGGAGCGGGCCGAGCACATCATGCTCGTCGATCTCGGTCGCAACGACCTCGGCCGGGTCAGCCGCACCGGTTCGGTGGAGGTCAGCGAGCTGATGGTGATCGAGCGTTATTCCCACGTCATGCACATCGTCTCCAACGTGCGCGGCCATCTGCTCGAAGGGCGCGATGCCTTCGACGTCTTCCGCGCCACCTTCCCCGCCGGCACCCTCTCCGGCGCACCGAAGATCCGGGCGATGGAAATCATCGACGAACTGGAGCCCTGCCGGCGCGAGATCTACGGCGGCGCCGTTGGTTACTTCTCCTTTTCCGGCAACATGGACATGGCTATCGCCATCCGCACCCTGGTCATCCGCGATGGGCGCATCCACTTGCAAGCCGGGGCGGGGATCGTCGCGGACTCGGACCCGGATACCGAGTATCAGGAGACCGTCAACAAGGCGCAAGGCGCCATGTCCGCCATCACCATGGCGCGAAAGGGGCTGAACTGACATGCTCCTCATGATCGACAACTACGACTCCTTCACCTACAACATCGTCCAGTACTTTCGGGAACTCGGCGCCGAGGTGGAGGTGTACCGCAACGACAAGATCACCATCGACGAGATCGAAAAGAAGGCGCCCCGGCGCCTGGTCGTCTCTCCCGGACCCTGTTCGCCCCTGGAGGCGGGCATCTCCGTCGCGGCCATCCAGCGGTTGGCGGGGAAGATTCCCATTCTCGGCGTCTGCCTCGGACATCAGTCCATCGGTCAGGCCTTCGGCGGCAGGATCGTCCGCGCCGCTTCCCTCATGCACGGCAAGACCAGCCCGATCCATCACGACAACCGGGGGCTATTCGCCGGTCTGGCCAACCCCTTCGACGCCACCCGCTACCATTCCCTGCTCGTCGAACGGGAAACGCTGCCGGACTGTCTGCGGGTGACGGCCTGGACGGCGGAAGGGGAAATCATGGGGCTGGAGCACCGCGACCTGCCGGTCTGGGGGGTGCAGTTTCATCCCGAGTCGATTCTGACCCTGGAAGGGAAGAAGCTGCTGAACAATTTTCTCGAGATGAGCTGAATGAATCGTGAGGGGTGAGGAGTGAGGAGAAAGGCGCTTTTGTTTTCCTCTCACCCTTCACTCCCCACCCATCACGGAGAGTAGAATGATTAAAGCAGCGATAGCCAAAATAGTGGAGCGCAAGGATCTCACCGAGACGGAAATGATCGCCGTGATGGATCAGATCATGGGCGGCGAGGCGACGCCGGCGCAGATCGCCGCCTTCATCACCGCGCTGCGCATGAAGGGGGAGACGGTGGACGAGATCACCGGTGCCGCCCGGGTCATGCGCGACCGGGCCACGCCGATCCGCGTCGGCAAGGTGCTCGATATCGACCGCGAGGACATCAACCTCGACCAGGAGACGATCCTCGACGTGGTCGGCACCGGTGGCGACGGCACCAACACCTTTAATATCTCGACGACCGTATCCTTCGTGGTCGCCGCCTGCGGGGTCAAGGTGGCCAAACACGGCAACCGCTCGGTCTCTTCCCTCTGCGGCAGCGCCGACGTGCTGGAAAAGCTCGGGGTGAACCTGGACGTGACCCCGGAGAAGGTCGAGGAGTGTATCCGCGAGCTCGGCATCGGCTTTCTCTTCGCGCCGGCCCTGCACGGGGCGATGAAGTACGCCATCGGCCCGCGCAAGGAGGTCGGTATCCGCACCATCTTCAACATCCTCGGGCCGTTGACCAACCCCGCCGGGGCCGATTGTCAGGTGCTCGGTGTCTATCAGGAAGCGCTGGTCGAACCCCTCGCCCAGGTGCTGGCCCGTCTCGGTTGCCGCCGGGGCTTTGTCGTTTACGGTATGGACGGCATGGACGAGATCACTCTGACCGGGCCGACCCGGGTCGCGGAAATCCGTGACGGCA